>JAMNXV010000219.1 GCA_023623185.1 Bacillota bacterium | reverse complement strand
GAGGAGGCGCTGGGCCTCCTGGGCACGGGCATCCGGCTGGTGCGCGCCCTGGGCTGGTCCAAGTCACGGGGGCTGGGGCACGGCCGCTTTGCCGCCTCACTGAAGGTGGACGGTCGGCCGGTCACCGAGGCCGAATGGGGGAGGTGGGCGGAAGCATGGCAGCGATGAAGCGGTTCCGGCTGCGCCTTACGGCCCGCTCGCCGCTCCTCATCGGCGACCGCAGGGCGGACACCCAGTACACCGAATCGCTCGAATACATCCCCGGGAGCCGGCTGCGTGCCGCCTTCGCGCGGGCGATCCTCACCGACTGCCCGCTGTTCGACCCTGCGGAAGCCAGCGAGGGCCGCAGGTGGTGGGTGACCTACCGGGGGCAGGCGGAATGCGATGGCTGCCCGTGGGCGGCCTGGTGCCGGCAGTTCGGCGAGATCCGGTTCACGCAGGCGCCCCCCGGCGGCGCCCAGGTCATGCCGCTCACCGCCATGGGGTGCAAGCTGGACTGCGGCCGGGCCGGGGTGGTCGACACGCTGCTCAGGCGCATCGCCTGGCAGCAGCGGCTCAGGGAGCGCCCCGGCGAGGACTGGCAGCCGCCCCGGTTCAACTGCGTCTGCGGCGGTCGGCTGGAAAACAGGCGCGGGTGGTTTGAACCTGGGACCTCCCGCTCGGTGCCCGGCCCCGAACGCCAGGCCTTCACCCGCCTCATGATCGACCCGATCAGGGGAACGGCTGCGGAGGGCCAGCTGTACACCCTGCTGCCGCTGGCGGCAGGCGTCGAGTTCACAGCAGAGGTGCAGGCGCCGGCGCCGCCCCCCTGCACAGAGCTGCGGGTGGGCGCCCGCATCACCACGGGCATGGGCCGCTGCGCGGTGGCGGTCTCGGAGGCGCCGGAGCCGGCGGACCCCGGTGAGCGGATTGCACGGTTTCAGGCCGCGCTCAGCAAGGCCCGGCAGGCGGTGGGCCTCGGGGCCACCAGTGACGTCTACCTGGCCCTCACGCTGCTTTCCCCCGCGCTGGCAGGCCGGCTGCCGGAGGGTTCCCCGGCCGACCTGGAGGCGCATGAGAGCAGGGCGGTCCTGGCCCGTGCGCTGGGCCTGGACCGGTTCTTCCCCGGTGCGGAACTGGCCCACGCCTTCACTGGCTTCCAGGTGAAAGGCGGCTGGCGGCTTTCCGACGGGGGCTGGGTCGAGCCGCGCCACTACCTCGACGCGGGCTCGGTGCTGGTCCTGCGGCTGCCGGCGGGCGTCGGAGAGGCCTTGGCGGAGCGCTGCGCCCAGGCGGAGCGGCAGGGGATCGGGGAGCGGACCGAGGACGGCTTTGGGCAGGTGGCAGTGTGCGCGTCTTACCACGTGAGCGAGGCGGTGAGTTAGATGCTGGTGGCGACGGATCCGCAAGAGCGGGAGAAGCTGGTGAACCTGGCCAGGGAGACGGCAGAGTTGCTGGGGCCTGTGATCACCGACAAGTCTTCCGGAGACAAGAAAATCGGCCTGACCCAGTTTCGGGCCCTGGCCGACGCCTGCCAGAGCGCGGTCGTGGAGGCCGAGATTGAGGCCTTCCTGGACTACCAGGAGGGGCGGGGCATCAAGGAAAGCAAGCAGGGCAAGAAGGACCGTGGCTCCCGGGAGAGCAGGGGAGGCAGGCAGGACCAGGGTCGCCCGCTCGATCGGGAAGGCTGGGCCGCGCTGGTGCACGTGAGGCCGCCCGGCGGCAAGGGCGTGGAGCGGAAATCTGCGGCCGCTCTGGTGCGGGACGCCATGCGGCGCGCAGTGGACCACCTGCCGCCCGATGCCCACCGGGAGCGGCTTGACACGCTGGCCCTCTTCTTCGGCTACCTTTACCGGGCTGCGGTGGCGGTGAGCGCTGAGCGGAAGGGGGCAGCGCAGTGACCGGGCTGTACGATGTCTTTGAGCGCCGCCTGCGGGTGGAAGGCACCCTGGTGACGGAGACCGGCCTGCACATCGGCGGTGCGGACGACGGGCTCGATCCCACGGCGGTAGACAACGCGGTGGTGCGGCTGCCTGACGGCCGCCCGTACATCCCCGGCTCCTCGCTGAAAGGCGTTCTGCGCAGCTTCCTGGAGCGGCTGCAGAACAGCCCCGGCCGCTGGCTGCTGAGCCCGGGCGTCAGGCCCGAGGACTGCCTGCACAACGACTGGGAGCTGGAGAAGCGGCTGAAGCAGGAGAACAAGAGCGAACGGCACGTCGCGGAGGCGATCTGGGAGCGCCTGTGCCCTGTGTGCAGGCTGTTTGGCTGCCAGGCGTTCGCCGGGCGGGTCCTGGTGGCCGACCTGCTGCCCATCGGGGAGCGGACGCTGCTGGAGCGCAGACATGGCGTGGCCATTGACCGGGAGACCCGCACGGCGGCAGGCGGCGCCCTCTACGACCTCGAAGTCGTGGCGCCCGGCAGCCGGTTTGCGCTCTCCATCCTGGTGGAGAACCCCAGCGACGCGCAGGTGCGTGACCTGATGATTGCGCTTCTGGCGCTGGCGGGCGGTGAGATCGCACTGGGCGCGAAGACCGCGAGCGGCCTTGGGCGAGTGCGGCTGACGGACGCCCGGGTGGTGGACTATGCCGCCCACGACGTGCTGGCCGCTGCCTGGGGCGGAGAGCGGACCGCCTATACGCTGGAGGAGTATGCGCGCCTCCTGGGCGTGGAAGCCGAGGCGCCGCGCGCGCGTCAGGAGGCGCTGCAGGCTGCGCTGGCGCGGCTCGGGCCCGAGGTGACCTGGCAGCAGGCGCAGGAGGCGCTGCGACAGGTGTTCGGAGGTGAAGGCGGTGCATAGCAGGGCGGTCAACGAGGCTCGCATGCGGTTTGCACTTCAGCCTGCCGGCCCACTGCTGATCCGCAGCGGCGAGGAGGACCCGCTGGACCCCACACGGCCCGACATGCAGTGCGTCCGCTCCACCCACCCGGCCACGGGCGAGGCGAGCGTGGTGATTCCGGGCAGTTCGCTGAAGGGCGTCTTCCGCTCCCGGGCAGAGCAGCTCCTGCGCGGACTCCTTCCCGATTCCCCATCGGCGGTCTGCAATCTGTTTGACGAGACGGCTTGTGGCAAGCAGAAGGCGCTGCGTGAGGCCTCGGGTCTTGCGCGCTATCGCGGCCACTGCCCCGCCTGCCAGCTCTTCGGCAGCCTGCTCCTGGGCGGCCGGGTCTTCTTCCGCGATGCCTTCCCCGATCCGGCGCAGCCGGTGGTGATGGGTGAGCGGAAGAACGTGGCCATCGACCGCATCACTGGCGGCGCCAGGGGCCGCGCCCTGTTCGGACTTGAGGTGGTGGAGTCCGCCCGGTTCGAGGCGGAGCTGGTCCTCGCCAACTTCGACACCTGGCAGCTTTGCCTGCTCGCGTTGATTCTGGACGACCTCAACCAGGGCTTTATCGGCCTGGGATCCGGAACCAGCCGGGGGTACGGCCGGGTGACCGTGAGCGATGTCGCGATTACGCTTCGCGACTACCGTCCTTCACCGCCGGATCGGATCGTCGGCTATGAAGTGGATGACCGGCTCCCGGTGCCTGTCTCGCTGAACCGCCGTGCAGCCGGGTACGGGGGCGAGGTCGCGTATGGGGCCCTGCTCGCGGCGGCCCGGGAACTGGACTGGGCGGCGGCCATCCGGCGAGAGGGGGGCGGCAGATGAAGCCGAAACCTTACGGTTTTGTGCCGATCGCGCCGAAGGCGGAGCGCGCGCCGGTGCCTGGGCACGATGTGCTGCTGCCCGACCGGTACAGCGGCGTGATCGTCCTGTCCGTCGAAACGCTGCAGCCGCTTCACATCGGCACGGGGCTGATCCGCGTGGGGGAGGGGGGCACCTTGGTGGGCGCCTTCCAGCGTGCCGGCGACTGGCTGGTCATCCCGGGCGCGGCCGTGAAGGGCATGGCGCGGGCCGTTGTTGAGGCGATCAGCTTCAGCTGCGCTCCCCCCGTGCCGCCAGGCCGCCATCCCGACGAGCTGCCCCGCGGCAACGCCGGTTCGTGCAGCGGCGATGGCACGCCCCCCCGGCTCTGTCCGGCCTGCGGCTTGTTTGGGTTCATGCGGGGCGGCGTCCGCTACCGGGGCCGGGTCGGATTCGGCCAGTTCTCCGCCGCGCCGGGAACCCGGACGGAGCTGCAGCGGCTTCGCCAGTTCTACAACCCGCAGCCGCGCAATGCCCACATCTACCTGAACGACCGTGGCGAGATCCGGGGCCGCAAGTTCTACTACCACGGGAAGCGGGTCGACCCGGTCGCGGCCGGAGGTCGGCTTGTCTACGAGGTCGTGCCCCCCGGCAGCCGGTTCACCGGCGAACTGCGGGTGACCAACGTGACGGAGGACGAGCTCTCGCTCCTCTTGTTCGCCCTGGGCCTGGACGGCTCGTTTGCCCCGAAGCTGGGCTACGGCAAACCGGCCTACCTGGGCAGCGTGCGGTTTGCACTGGAGGCCGCCAACCTGCGCAAGGGGCTGCAGCCCGTCGGGAACCCCGTTCCGTGGCTGGTCGAACTGGCCAAGGCCTACGGCGCCGTGGAAGGGCCGCTGAAGGAGCAAGTGGCAGTCCTGCGCAGGGTTCTCGACGTAGATCAGCCCCAGGGCCCGCCCTGGGACCCGGTTACCAGGGGGTATTGAGCATGGAACGGCACGAGGCGCTGGCGATTGCCCTGCAGTTGCTGGAAGACCCGACGCTGGGCCAGTACGACGACGGCCGCGGCGGGAGCCGGGTGTGGACCGACTCCGCCCTGGGAACGGTGACGGACTTCTTGCGCGGCACGCTGGCCCCCGACGGCAGCGAGGAGCCGGACTCCCTGGCCAGGGGGTTGGCGGGGGCGCAGAAGCTGGCCGACTGGGGTCTTGAACCCAATCTGGCCCGGCAGGTGCGCGCCATCGTCAGGACGCTGCTGGCATACCAGGAGCAGCCCCTGCGGCTGAAACGGCCGGAGCTCAGCGGCATCACCCGCATGACGGATCTCCACATGGTGTTCTGTTACCTGCGCCGGCTCTGGAAGGTGAAGCGGGAAGCGGCGCCGCCGGCTGCGCCTGCACCTCGCCCGCCGGCTCCCCGGCCGGCGAGGCCTCCAAGAGTGGCAGAACCGGAAGCGCTCCCCGAGTGGAAGCAGAAGCTGCTGCAGTATGAGCAGCAGCGGAAGCGCCGCTGAACGGACCTGTGAGCTCCGGGGCCCCGGGAGGAGGTAGACCGTGAAACGGGTACTCATCGTCACCGTCGGTGGCTCTTTCCAGCCGATCGTGACTGCGATAAGGGACTTTGACCCCACCTTCGTCTACTTTGTCTGCTCCACCGATTCCGCGAAGGAGGTGGACGGCCCCGGCACTCCCTGTGTGGTGCGCCGCGGCAGTGAGGCGATCCACCACCCGGCCATCGTCGTCCAGACAGGCCTGACGGGGGAGCAGTACGAGATCAAGATCCTGGAGGATCCCGATGACCCCGAAGAGGCGTACGAGACAGCCCGCAGGGCGATTGGTGCCAGTCACTCCAGGTTTCCGGACCACTCGATTTACGTTGTTTATACGGGCGGCACCAAGTCCATGTCGGCCGGCGCGCTGATGGCGGCCTTCGACGATGGACGCTGTCTGGTCGTCAATATGCGCGGCCAGCGCGCCGGTCTGTCGCATGTGCTGGACGGCACAGAGATGCCCGAGGTCACCGACGTGCGCACCCTCTACGCCAGGCGGCGCCTGGAGATCGCCCTTGAGGCGTTTGCGCGCTACGACTACCCCGCCGCCGAAGCCGTCCTGAAGGAGGCCGTGGCGCGCGATGTCGACCGGGATCTCAGGAGCCTGGTGCGCAACCTGCGCCAGCTGGCACGCGGGCTCTCGGCGTGGGACCGGGTGGACTATGAGCTGGCCACGACCCTCCTGAAAGGACTCGACCGCTTCCTCACACCTGCCCACCGGGAGCTTCTGGGCAAGGCGCGCGATATGACCGGGATTCTGAAGAGTGCCGGCGCCCGGTGGCAGCAGCCCGAGACCATTCAGATCCGTGAGGTGAGGAACCTGGGTCCCGAGCCCGTATACGACCTGCTGCTGAACGCTCGGCGGCGCGCACATCAGGAGCGCTATGACGACGCGGTGGGGCGGCTCTACCGGGCCCTGGAGCTGTACGCCCAGATCGAGCTGCTCCGGCTGGAGCAGCCGGTGCTCACCGCCAACGTGCTGCCGGAGCGGCTGCCTGCAGAGGTCCGACCCTGGCTGGAGGACCAGCGGCGGGGGGAGCGGATCACGCTGGGGCTGGTGGCGGCCTATGAACTCCTGGCTCGTCTGGGCCATCCCGTGGGCCTGGTCTGGGCCGAGCGCCGCAGCGGGCTGATGGCTGTGCTCGAGGTGCGCAACCACTCGCTCCTGGCGCACGGCTTCACGCCGGTGAGCGCACAGGAGTACGCCGAAGTGGCGGATCGCATCGAGGGCTTCATCGTCGCAGCCGACGCGGCGCTGAACCGCAGGAAAGGGTTCCCCCAGGCGCCCCAGTTTCCGCAGCATCTGCCGGCCGAGGCGCTGGCCGCCCTGGGGGAGTAGGGAGGCCATATGGTCAACGGCGTTTGGTACCGGCTCCATGGTGCTTCCCTGCCCCCCGTTACCGAGGCCCTGATGGTCGGTGAGGTGGCCCGCCGCGCGGCCCTGGCGCACTTCGGGGCCCTGGGCGGCGGCTCCTCACCGGTGCTGGCCGGCCACCACGGGTCGGGCAAGGCCCGGTGGCAGCACCAGCACGCCTTCTACCTGCCCCAGGACCGGGACGGCGACGGCCGGGTGGATCACCTGCTCATCTACGCGATTGCCGGGTTCAGCCCGACGGAACTGGCTGCGCTGATGCGGCTGGAGCGGCTGTACGGGGGCTCCGTGGATCTGCGCGCCGAGGTCCTGCTGGCCTGGGACGACCGGGTGCCGGGGGGAGCCGGTGCGGCTGCGGGTCTGGCCGCGACATGGGAGTCCGCCACAGCCTTGATTCTGCCCAGACACCCGAAGCGCCGGCGGGACGGCACGCCCAAGCTGACGCCCCGCGGCGAGCAACTGGACGGCCCCGAGGACCAACTGCGTCGGGAGATCGCCCTGCGCCGGGAGGCCGGCGTGCAGGGGCTGCCCGATCCCGTGGCGGTGAGCCGGCTGGAGCGGTTGGCCCTGCCGACGGGCAGGGGGGAGATCCGCTGGCAGGACTTCCTCTGGCGCCGACCCGGCGGGGGATCGGCCAGCGGTTTGGCCTTCGGGCTGCGCGTCACTTTTCCGTACCCGGTGCCGGGGCCGCTGGCGTTCGGGTACGGGTGCCACTTCGGCCTGGGGCAGTTCCGGCCGGCGAGCGGGGGGAGTGAGGCATGAGGTTCGATACACACGTCTGTCTGGTTTCCGGCCAGCCGCTGCCCAACCTGATTCCGCTCCTGCACCCGGAGGTGCGCCCCCGGCGGGTGGCGCTGCTGGTGAGCGCGGGTATGAAGCAGCGGGCCGAACTGCTCGCAGCCATTGTCGCCGAGCTGGGGCTGGAGGTGGAATCCCATCCCGTCTCTCACACCGATGCAGGCGCCGTGCGGAACACCGTGGAGGCCATACTGGCGGCGCGGCCTGACGAGCGCGTCGCCCTGAACGTAACCGGGGGCACCAAGATCATGGCCCTGGCTGCTTATGAGGCGTTTCGCGCCACAGGCCGTTCGGTGTTCTACGTAGACACGGATTCCGACGTGATCCGCTTCCTTTGGGAAGGGCACACGCTTTCGATGGGAAACGTGGTGGATACAG
>JAMNXV010000137.1 GCA_023623185.1 Bacillota bacterium | reverse complement strand
GGAGCCAAACCCGGCGGAGGCGCTGTCGAGCGCCTCCGCCGGCGTCAAATCGCACTGTTTTCACCGGAATCGCCCTGCGCGAGGGTCGGAGCACACAGACTTGGCGAAAAATCTGTGCCTGAGGGCCAGTGTCACGTAGACCCCACAGCATCAAGGGCGCCACTCCCGACGTAGCCTCACACGATTTGCGAGTTTCGCCCCGACCCGCACACGGCGCACAGAGCAAGACCCCCGACCGGAGCCTTCCGGTCGGGGGTCCTAACTCCTACAAATACTCCGCAAACCACTCCGCCAGCATCCGCAGCCTGTGTACCCGGTGCCAGGGCTTGCCCGTGCGGCTCATCCCGTGGAACTCCCCCGGGTACCTTACAAACTTCACGGGCTTCCGCTGATATTTCAGCGCCGCGTAAAGCTGTTCCGCCTGGTCGATCGGGCAGCGCAGATCATTCTCCTGGTGCTCGATGAGCAGCGGCGTGTTGATGTGAGACGCATGCACCAGCGGAGACTGCTTCAGGAACGGCCCCAGGTTCTCGACCTCCCACCAGTTCTCCACGCCGAACTGGCGCAGGCGGTTGTAGCCCAGATCGGATGTGCCCATCGCCGACCAGCGATTGACGACCGAACGCATCGTTACGGCTGCCCGGAAGCGGTTGGTGTGGCTGACGATCCAGTTGACCATGAACCCGCCGTACGACCCGCCGGCAACCCCGAGCCGGTCGCCGTCCACGTACGGAAAGCGCGCCACCGCCGCCTCGATGGCGGCCATGACGTCGGCGTAGTCCCGGTTCCCCCAGTCGGCCCGGATCGTGCGGCAGAAGTCGTGACCGTACCCCTGCGATCCGCGCGGATTGGAGTAGACCACCGCGTACCCCTGCGCCGCCAGCCAGTGGAACTCGAAGAAGAAGTTGGCGCCGTACATGGACATGGGCCCGCCGTGAATCTCCAGCACGGTGGGATACTTCTTGCCCTCCTCACGGTCCACCGGCGGCAGGATCCAGGCGTCTACGGTGGGTTCGCCCTCGCCGGCAGTCACCTGGAAGCGCTCGGGAACCGTCAACTCCAGTTCACCGAGCAGTTCGTCGTTGTGCGCCGTCAGCCGCACCTCACTGACGCCGCCGCCGCGCAGCACGGTGCCCGCGGCCGGCACGGACGGGGCCGGGGTCGGCTCGTCGAGCCGAGCAAGATAGATGTCTCCGGGTGAATGCGGCGTGGCGAAGGCCAGGGCGGCGCGGCGGCAGTCGGGCGTGAGGGAGAACGCATGGATCACCCGGTCGCCGCCCGTCACCGGCACGACCGCGCCCGTGGCGGCTCCGACCCGCACCAGATGTACCTGACCGCCGTCGGAGACGGTGCCGTAGATCCACCGTCCGTCAGGAGACCAGTAGAGCCGTCCCCCGCCCGGCGCGACCAGATCTGTCGACGCCTGGTTGCCGAAGGAGCGATCGAGCTCCGCCGCCAGTCGGCGGAGCTGGCCCGTGTTCCGCTCCAGCACGTAGAGGCCCGTGAGGCCGTAGCCGGATTCGGCGGGGTCGCTGGCCAGAAAGGCGATCGAGTTGCCGTCGGGAGAGGCGACGGGGCCGCTGCAGGTGAGGCTGCCGTCACCCGGGGTGAGGCGCACGGGTTCGCAGGCCGAACTGAGCGACTCGTTGTCGCCGCGGTGTACTGTCTCGTCGCCGTCCAGGGGAAGGTACCACAGATCGACGTGCCCCGGATACCAGTCCCGGTCCTCGCGTCGGTTAGCCGCGAACAGCAGCCCGCGCCCGTCGGGGGTCCAGCTGACGTCAAGATGGTTGTAGTCGCCGAAGGTGAGCTGCCGGGGCTCTCCGCCGTCGATGTCCACGACGCAGACGTGCCTGCGCTCATCGGTGTAGAAGCCCACGCCGTCCATCTTGTAATGGAGCCGGGTGATCACCTTAACGTCCTTGGTGAACTTCTTGTACAGATCCTGCTCCTCTTCGTCCTCACCCTCCGGCTGCAGACCCGCCTCCGTCAGGTTGGCCGTGAAGGCGATGGTGCGCCCATCAGGGCTCCAGACAGGGTTCTGGGCGCCGCCCTTCACCCGGGTGAGCTGGCGGGCCTCGCCCCCCTCCAGCGACAGCAGCCAGAGCTGGTTTGACCCGCTGCGGTTGGAGACGAACACCAGGTGCCGGCCGTCGGGCGACCATCGGGGCTGCGTGTCCTTCGGCCCGCCCGTGAAGCGCACGGGATCGGCTCCCTCCCGTGCCAGCCAGATCGCTGAGGTGTACTCATTCTTCTTCCTGTCTATCTCCTGTAGCACATAGGCCACACGGCTGCCGTCCGGCGAAATCTGGCAGTCCCCGGCCAGTTTGATGGCGAGCAGATCTTCCGCCACAAGCCTCCGGCGGGTGGTCACGTACACTCCCCCTCGCAGTGCTTCGTTTCGCTAACAGTTGGCTGGACCGGTGTGCGATTCCTGCCCAGCCGGAGGCGAGGCATGCATCCGGCCCGGCTGGGGAAGGGAAGAGGAGCGGCACCCGGGCGGGACCGGCGCGCAGAAGTGCAGGGAGCCCCGCGTGCGGACCGCGTGCAAAAGCGAGAGCGAAAATGAAACGGGACGGCCTGATGCCCCCGTCTGACTGGGTGAAAGGCCCGCTGAGGCAGGTGCTGAGCAACTGAGTGGCGTAAACCTTCGTCAAACAGAGGATTCGATCCACGCGAAGGGAGACGCCTCGATGTCGCAGTCCGATAGGGCAGCCCTGCCGGCCGATCGAACGGCCGCGATCGACCACCTGATGCGGGAGTACGGCACCAAGGTACTCCATCTTGCCTATTCGTACCTCAAAGACCGGCATCTCGCCGAGGACGTGGCCCAGGAGGTCTTCATCAAGGCCTACCGCAACTGGGACTCGTTCCGGGGCGATAGCTCGGCCTATACCTGGCTGTACCGCATCACGGTCAACCTGTGCCGCGACAAGGCCCGCAGCGCGTGGTGGCGGCGGCTGCTGCCGACGGACGATCCCAGGGCGGCCGGAACGCCCGTCGAGCCTGACACCACAGGGGATGATCCCGAGGAGGCGGTCGTCCTCAGCGACCAGCGGGAGCGGCTGATGAATTACGTGATGCAGCTGTCCGACGCGTATCGGGAAGTGATTATCCTGTACTATTACCACGACCTCACCACGGTGGAGATCGCCGAGGTGACGGGCCAGAACGAGAACACCATCAAGACCCGGCTCTTTCGGGCGAGGAACATGCTGAAGCAGATGCTGCAGAAAGGGGGTGTGGCCCGGTGAGCGACTTCGACAAGGAGTTGCGTCAGCTCATCAAAGAAGATTTCGATCGGTCGCTCGCAGGCTGGACCTTCACCCCGGCCATGCGCCAGGCTGTTCTGGACCGCGTGACGAGGGAGGGCGAGCCCGAGGCCACTCCTGTCTCCACCCTGCCGAGACGTCTCAGGCCGGCTTACTGGGTCGCCGCCGCGGCCGCGGCCTTCGTGCTGGCCTTCAACCTCTGGCCGCGGGTCGCCAGCGATGGGCCCTCGTCCGGGTATGCGCCGGGCATGGCCTCCAGGGGGGCGCCCGAGAGCGCACCTCCCGCCCAGGATCCGTTGCCCGAGCCGACCGGGGGGAGTGAACTGCATGTGCTCATGACCGCGCCCACGGGGTCCGAGACCGGCGACGCTGCCATCGACCCCGCATCGGCCGACGCCGCAGATTTCGACACAGACCACGGAACGGCGCCCGAGGCCGGTGGCGAGGCCGGGCCCGGCACCGTCGCCCTCGCGCCCGTGAAGCTGGTCCTCAGGGCGAGCGACCTCGCCGCCCCGGCGGAGGAGACGCGGGTGTCAGCGATGACCGCTCACATCACCGACACAAGCGGCCGTGAGCTCGGCGATCCCCAGGCTGAGGGGGAGCCGGTGGTACGCCTGATGGGGGCGTCGGCACCCGAGCCGCTGGACCTGAACCCCCTGCCCAACGGCAACGTGGTCGTGTACTACTCCACTTCGGTACAGGTGGTGGATGCGCACGGCGCCACGGTCTACGAGGCGCCGCTGGAGCAGGCTCCCGCCATGGTGGCGTTCGGGCCGTCGGGCGAGTCGGCCCTGGTCACCGCCGGCGCCGTTGCCCGCTTCACGGCGGAGGGAGAGCGAGCAGGCTCGATCCAGGTGGATGAGATGCCTGCGCTGGTCACGGTCAGCCGCGACCGCACTGCCCTCGCCTATGCCAACACCGTTGAGGTGTACCACGCGGATGACCGGGTGCTGGCGCTGGAGGGGCTCCGGCCGCATGCCATGGCCCTCGCGCCGGATGGCGCCCTCGCCCTGCTCACGGGCTCGCCCCCGGATGCCCGGCTGCTGTTGTACGACGCAGATGGTGAGCTGCTCCTGGACCGGCCGGTAGCCCCGGACGGCGAGGGGTTCGGCTTCCTCGCTGACGGACGGAATGTGGCGGTGGGCAGCGCCGTGTACGACCGGGCCGGGCAGTCGCTGTGGCGGTTCCCCATCGCCCCTGCCCGCATAAGCGCACTGGCGGATGGCGAAGACGTGCTGGCCTGGAACCTGCAGCAGGCCGCGCTGGTGAAGGCAGATGACGGCACGGCGCGCTGGGCGGCCGAGGTGGAAGCGGGGAGCATCCTGCAGGCATCGGGCCCTGCCCGGGGCGATGGGGTTGTGCTCCTGACCTCGGATGAGGAGGGCGCCGCACTCTGGGTCATCGACGAGTCGGGAACGAAGCGCCACTCCGAGCGCCTGTCCGATGTGCCGGTGGACGCGGCAGTGTCCGGCGAGCAGCTTTTGCTCCTCACCGCCGAAGGGCTGAAGGTGCGGCCCCTGGGTGCCCTTGACCCGCTGGATTAAAGGCTCGCCTCCTGAATCGTCGGCTGCCTGACGATGCGTGCCTGAAGCGCCCCCGCACCTCTGATGATACGTGCCTGAAGCGCCCCTGCACCTCTGATGATGCGTGTCTGAAGCGCCCCTGCGCCTCTGACGATGCGCGCCTCAATCGCCCCCTGCACCCCTGCCGGGACCTGGGGCTTGCCAAAGCGGCGGCTCCTGGGGGAGAATAGAAGCGCAACATGCGAATCTCCGGCGAGTAGGGGGGCTTCCAGTGAACTTCTGGCTGTGGGTCATCGGCTGGATCGCCGCGTCGGCGCTCGTCTTCTTTGCCCTGTCGATCAACGGGAAGACCGAGGACGCCCTCGACGACGGCCACGCGACAAGCCAGCACTAGGAACGCAGACAAGCAGCCCGCCGTGACAGTCGTGCCACGGCGGGCTTGCGTAACATTCCCCGGCCGGGTGGGAGGGCATTTCATGGAAGTGATCAAGATTACCCCGCGGGGGTATTGCCACGGGGTCGTCGGCGCCATACAGATGGTCCGGCGGGTGGCCCGGGATCCGAATGTGCCCAGGCCCATTTACGTGCTCGGACAGATCGTCCACAACCGCCACGTGGTGGAGGAAATGAATGAGCTGGGCGTGATCACGCTGGACGGCGAGGACCGCCTCAGCCTGCTGGAGCAGATCGATTCCGGAACCGTCATCTTCACCGCCCACGGCGTGTCGCCCGCGGTCAAGATCCGGGCCCGGGAGAAGGGCCTCCACGTGGTCGACGCGACCTGCCCCGACGTCACAAAGACCCACGAACTCATCGCCGAACTGGTGAATCGGGGGTACGAGGTCATCTACATCGGGAAGAAGGGGCACCCTGAGCCAGAGGGTGCCGTAGGGGTGGCCCCCGGGCGGGTGCACCTGGTGGAGCGGGAGGAGGATCTGGACGCCCTGACGTTCAGTCCCGCGCAGAAGCTGGCCGTCACTAACCAGACGACGCTCTCGCAGTGGGATACGCAGGCCTTGATGGCCAAAGTCAGGGGGCGCTGGCCCCAGACGGAGGTCTACAACGAGATCTGCCTGGCCACCCAGCAGCGGCAGGAGGCGGTGGCCAGGATGGCGCCGCAGGCCGATCTGGTGCTGGTGGTGGGCGACCGCCGTTCGAACAACTCCAACCGCCTCGTTCAGGTGGCCCAGGAGCTGGCAGCCCGCGAGGCGCACCTGGTGGACAGCGTGGATGAGATCGATCCGGCCTGGCTGAAGGGGAAGCGGAAGGTCGCCGTCACCTCGGGGGCCTCGACCCCGACGCACATCACCCGGGCTGTGATTCAGTTCCTGGAGCAGTTCAACGTCGAGGTGGAGGAGCGCTGAGGCATATGCGTACCGAAGGTGAGCTCCGCGCGCTGGTCAGCCTGCTCGCCGATGAGCAGGAAGCCGTCGCGCGGGCAGCCTGGGACGAGCTCCTGGCGGCAGGCGCGGCCGCAGTCCCCTTCCTGGACGCGGCGTTCGATGACCCGGACCCGCGCCTGCGCGGGCGGGCGCGCGCCCTGCTGGAGGAGCTGCGCATCGCCGCAGTGGAAGAGCAGTGGCGGCGCCTTGCCCGGCAGGACGACGAAGCCATCGGCCTGGAGGAAGGCTGTCTCCTCCTGGCTGCGCTGGGCGGGGCGGAGGGGCGGGAGCGCGCCGTGGCCTCCTTCCTGGATGCCGTGGCCGGCAGCGTGCGAGCGCACATGCCGTCTGTGGGCGGGCTGCGCGCGATGGGCGATGTGCTCTTCGAGAACCTTCGCTTCCGGCCGGGCGACCTCACCAACCCCGAGCATCACTTTCTGCCCAGCGTCCTGGAGCGGCGGCGCGGGGTGCCGATCGCGCTGGCCGCAGTGTACATCCTGGTCGGGCAGCGGGTGGGCCTGCCGGTCTACGGCGTGGCCATGCCCGATCACTTCCTGGCCCTTTACGCGCAGGCCGATCAGCCGGCGTACGTCGACTGCTCCAACCGCGGGCAGGTCTACCGGCACGAGACGCTCAGCCGGCTCCTGCACCGCCGGGGAGTGGTTGCGCCCGACCGCGTCCTCGCGCCGTGCAGCACCAGGGTGATCCTGTACCGCATGCTGAACAATCTGGAGCGGCTGTACACCAGGGTCGGCCAGGAGCGGCTGGTCGAGCGGGTGCGGCGCTGGCGCGAGCTCCTGGTGGTGAAGGGCAGGCAGTGATCGCGCGATCCTTCTGGGATCATCCATAGGAGACTGTTAAGGCGCCCCTGTGGACGGCCGAGGAGGCCGGCCTTCCCCGGGGGCGCTCGGCATGTGCGACCGGGCGCCTCCGCCGGGACGTTGGGCTTGTGTGGCCGTGCGCCTCAGCCGGGACGTTAGGCTTGTGTGGCCCTGCGCCTCCGCCGGGTATCTGGTGCGGAGCCCCAGGCGTCCAATATTCAATGGCCGGTGGTGGAGTCAGGCGAACAGACCACCGGAGGATTCAAAGCGGGTTTCCGGGAAATATTAGGTAAAGAGGGGCGTGAGCCCGTGCTGAAAAACCGGTTTCGCAAGTTGATCGGCCTGCTGGTCCTTGCGCTCTTTGGAGTCGCCGTGGCCCAGTATTTCCGGCAGATGGCGGGCAACCCTTACGTGCTGTCTGCCCTCGGATCTGGGATGTGGATGCTGCTACTCCTGGCCGCGGTCCTCGCTGCCGTCTGGTGGGCCGACCGGCGCTCCCGGGTCCGCGGAGAGTAGAGGAGGGGGTAGATGGGCTACCAGATCGCACCCACCCACGTCGCTGAGCTGCCCAACGGTTTGAAGGTGTACGTCCGGGAGATGCGGCATGCGCCCGTCGTCACGTCGATGGTCTGGTACGGGGTCGGCAGCCGCGATGAGGGCCCCGGGCAGACCGGACTCTCGCACTTCCTGGAGCACATGATGTTCAAGGGCACACCCCGCTTCCCGTACGGCGTGCTGGAAGAGGGGGTAAAGCGGCGCGGGGGCATGTGGAACGCGTTCACGTCGTACGACTACACCGCCTACTACGAGGTGCTGCCCGCGCAGCATCTGGAGTTCAGCTTCGAGGTCGAGGCCGACCGCATGGCGGGCATGACCTTCGACCCCGACCTCACCGTGCGTGAGCGGGGCATCATCGTGAGCGAGCGGGAGGGCAGCGAGAACCACCCGTCGTTCTGGCTGAGCGAGGCCTTCATGGCCACGGCATTCCAGGTGCTGCCATACCGGCACGCCATCATCGGCAGCAAGGCGGACATCCGCGCGACCACCGCCGAGGCCCTCACGGCGCACTACCGCCGCTACTACCGGCCGGACAACGCGTCGCTGGTGGTGGTGGGCGATGTGGAGACAGAGCGGGTGCTGCGCCTGGCAGAGCGCCATTTCGGCCCCCTCCCGCCGGGAGGGCCGCTGAGCCCGTTCACGGCGGTGGAGCCCGAGCAGGAGGCCGAACGGCGCGTGATCGTCAGTCGGCCGGGCCCGCATCCGATTCTGCTCGCGGGGTACCGGATCCCGGAGGCGGCGCATCCGGACCATCCGGCCCTGACGCTGCTGGCCACGCTGCTCTCCGGCAGCCCTGTCGGCGCAGGTGCGGAGATGGGCCGCTCCAGCAGGCTGCACCGGCGGCTCATCGACACCGGCCTGGCGGTGACGGCCCTGGCCTACGTGCGGGCGTTCCAGTACGCGGGGCTCTTTATGCTGTCGGCCACGCCCGCGCCCACCGTGAGCCTGTCGGCCCTGGAAGAGGCCCTGTTCGACGAGGTGGAGAAGCTGCGGGCCGGCGAGGTCAGCGCGGAGGAGTTCGCCCGGGCGAAAAAGCAGGTGCGCGCGAGCCTCCTGTACACGATGGAGTCGACGATGAACCAGGCCGTCCAGCTGGGCATGACGGCCCTGACCCGGGGTGTGGAGCGCTTCGACCGCGCCCTGGAAGAGCTGGAGGCCGTCACCCCGGCGGATGTGCTGCGGGTCGCCAGGCAGTACCTGGACGAGCGCCGCCGCACGGTCGCCCACTTCGTTCCGGAGGATGCAGCACCCGCGGGCAGGCCGCAGCCGGCCGCTTCGGCTGCGCCGGCGCAGGCAGAGAGCGGAAGCGGGCAGGCGCAGGCTGGGGCTGTGGAGGCCGGGAGCGGGCAGACACAGGCTGGGGCTGCGGAGACCGGGAGCGGGCAGACGCAGGCCGCCAGCGGGCAGGCGGAGGCCGGGAGCGGGCGGACGCAGGCCGGGGCTCGGGAGGCGGCCGGGGGGAGCACACCCGACTACCAGAAGCCGGCCGACCGGCCAGTCCCCAGGCCTGACGGAGGGCCTGCGCGCCCCGTGCTCACGGCGGACCGCGTCGTGCGCCGGCAACTGGAAGGGGGCGCGGCGCTGCTGATCCTGCCGGCCCACTCGGTGCCCAGCGTCTTCGTGCGTGTGCAGATGGAGGCCGGGGCGGTCCACGATCCCCCGGGGAAGGCGGGCCTGGCCCAGCTGGTCGCCGGGCTGCTCACCCGGGGCACCGCCGCCTACAGCGCCCAGGAGCTGGCCGTCATCACCGATGCGCAGGGGATGTCCCTGCGGGTCGACGTGGGCCGCGAGACGGCCGTCGCCTCGCTGAAGTGCCTGCCCGAGGACCTGGTGCAGGGTCTGGAGCTGCTGGCCGAGGTGATCCGCCGGCCCACCTTCCCGGCGGACGAGATGGAGCGGCTGCGGACCCAGATGCTGGTCGCCTTCCGGCGGTCGGAGAACGACACCCGGGCCGTTGCGGGCCGGCGGCTGATGGAGCGGCTCTATCCCGAAGGGCATCCCTTCCGGCACCCCATCGGCGGGACGGAGACATCGCTGACGGGGCTGCAGGCGGAGGACCTGAGGCGCTTCCACGAGACGCACTACGGGCCGGTGGGGGCCGTGATCACGGTGGTCGGCGACGTCGATCCCGACGCCGTTGCGAACGCGCTGCAGGAGGCCTTCGCCGGGTGGAGCGGCGGGAAGGGGCGGGCGGCCATCCCGCCGGTGTCGCCGCCTCAGGGAGGCAGGCTGCACGTGCCCCTGGCCGGCAAGACCCAGACCGACATCGCCCTCGGCTGGCCGCTGGTGGAGCGGAGTCACCCCGATTACCTCGCGCTGGACCTGCTGGCCACCCTGTTCGGCGGCAACGGCACGCCGGCCAGCAGCCGTCTGTTCCGGGACGTGCGGGAGCGCCACGGCCTCTCCTACTACCAGTACACCCGGTTCAGCGGCACCAGCGGGCCCGGCTCGTGGTCGGCCCACCTGGGCGTGAATCCCGCCCGGCTGGAGTTCGCCGTCGAGACGGTGCTGGCCGAGCTGAGGCGCCTGTCGACCGAACCGGTGCCTGTACCGGAACTGGTGGCCCTGCAGGACTTCCTGACCGGCTACCCGGCGGTGCAGCACGAGTCTCCGGAGCGCATCGCGGCCCGGCTGGGCGAGATCGAGCGCTTCGGCCTGGGTCTGGACTGGCTGGAGCGGCTGCCGCAGGAGTTGGCGACCCTGACGCCCGAAGCGCTGCTGGAGGCAGCGGCCCGCCATCTGGTGCCCGAGCGGCTCACCATTGTCACCGCCGGACCGGCAGCATCTCCGGTAGACCTTTCGACGTCGTAGAAATTGAGAAGAGAGGGGCCTGAGGGGCCCCGGTCAAAGGAGAGTCTTTCATGAGCCCGCTGATTCCGATTGTCATTGAACAGACGAGCAGGGGCGAGCGCTCGTACGACATCTACTCCCGCCTGCTCAAGGACCGCATCATCTTCCTGGGTACCGGGATCGACGACCAGGTGGCCAACGCCGTCACCGCTCAGCTCCTCTTCCTGGAGAGCGACGACCCCGACAAGGAGATCAACATGTACATCAACTCCCCGGGGGGCGTCACCAGCGCCGGTCTGGCCATCTACGACACCATGCAGCACATCAAGCCCAAGGTGAACACCTACGCCATCGGCATGGCCGCCTCCATGGGCGCCGTGCTGCTGGCCGGGGGTACGGGCACCCGCTACGCCCTGCCCCACGCCCGCATCCTCATCCACCAGCCGTGGGTGAAGGGCGGCATCGGCGGCCAGGTGACGGACATCGAGATCACCGCGAAGGAGCTGCTCCACACGAAGGAGAAGCTGGCGGAGATCATCGCCAAGCACTCGGGCCAGCCGCTGGAGAAGGTGAAGGAAGACTCGGAGCGCGACCGCTGGATGTCGGCCGAGGAGGCCAAGGCGTACGGCCTGGTCGACGTGGTGGTCCAGCCCCGGGAGCGGAAGAAGGCGTAGCCGACCGAGGCGCGCAGAAAGGGGGCCGCTGGAGCGGCCCCCTCGTCTTTACGAAGCGATAAAGTGCCGGTACAGGATCTCGACGGCGCGGCCGACGGCCAGCACCCCCTCGTTGTCCTCCACCCGCCGCTCATCCTTGCAGTCCTTCGTCATCACGCTGTAGACGAAGCCCCGGCCGCCCTTCCAGACGGCCCCGACCTCGTGGCGGCAGCCGGTGACGCTGCCGAACTTGGCCGCGATCGTCGGCCCCTCGGGCAGCCGGTCGTACTGCGCGGCCCCGGGCAGGTAACGGGCCGCGTAGGGGCTCTGCACCCGCTTCATCACCGACAACATCTCGTCGCAGGCCGCAGGGGTCAGCACCTCGCGGCGGACGATCAGGTCCATCAGCTGCCCGAGCTGGGAGGGCACGGCCGAGTTGACCGGGTGGCCGGGCAGCGCCCTGAAGAACTTGAACCGGAGCCGCAGCCCCGTGAGGCCCAGCGCATCCATGGCCGGATTGACCGATTCGAGGCCCACGGCGTCAATGCACATGTTCGAGGCGGTATTGTCGCTGATGGTCATCATGAGCGTCGCGAGATCCCGCAGGGGGAGCCGGATTCCCGGCGTCAGGTCGCGCAGCACACCGCAGCCGGGCACCTTCTCCACTTCCTGCAGCTCCCGCATCTCGTCCAGGTCCAGCCTCCCCTCGCCGGCCTGGCGCATCATCTCGTAGAAGATCGCCAGCTTGATGGTCGAGGCGCTCGGGAAAGACTCGTCGTGCGCCCCGGCCTGAATGACCTCCCCCGTCTGCAGCGACCGGCCCCACACCCCGATCGTGCCGGAGAAGCCTGCCGCCAGGGACTCCAGCGCGCGCACAGGATCTGCCATCCTTTCGCCCACCTCCTCCAAGCTTCCGGCTCGCGTGATTCGCCGCGGCTGCCCCGAACTCCTATGCAGAAGAGGAGGGGGGTGACCCCCTCCTCGCAGATTCGTGTGGAGTTCATTCGTTCAGCGGCTCGACGCGGATCGCCGCAGGCTCCAGGATGCAGTGCTCCTCGCAGAGCCCGCAGCCTGTGCAGACCTCCGGGTCGACCACAGGCCGTATGGCACCCTCCAGCACCAGCGCCTCGCCCCGCAGCGGGCAGGCGTTGAAGCAGCTGCGGCAGATGTCGCCGTGGTGGGCCAGGCACCGCTCGGCGTCGACGACGGCCGTGCCCATCCGCACCGGCTCCCCGGGCTGCAGGTGGAGCGCCTGCGTGGGGCAGACGGCGGCGCAGGCAGGCTCCGCGTCGCCGCAGAGGTCGCAGGCTGTCTCCCGCGGGTTGATGTAGGGGGTGCCCATGGCGAACCCGTGCTGCAGCCCGCCCATCCGGACGGCCGAGCGCGGGCAGGCCTGAACGCACTGGCCGCAGCGGAGGCAGAGCCCCAGGAAGAACGCCTCGGGCAGGGCGCCGGGCGGGCGGAGCAGATGCCGCTCCGCAGGGGCGGCCAGCAGCGGCCGGGCCACGCTGACGCCCGCCACCACTACCGCACCTCCCAGGAGACCCAGCGCCTGACGCCGGTCGTACCCCGCTGTCCGGGCCGGCTTCTCCGCCTTCTGCACCGCCCAGGCGGGGGTGAAGGCGAGGCTGCCGCTGGGGCAGGCGTCGATGCAGCTGCCGCAGTTGGAGCAGATCCACGGATCGGCCTGCGCCGGCCCGCGTCCGGCGACCGTCTCCAGCAGCGTCTCCCGGCCGTTCATGGGGCAGGCCTGGATGCACTTGCCGCACCGGTCGCAGGAGGCGCGGTCGTGGCCCACCCGCAGCAGGGCCCAGCGGCCCAGGATGGAATAGAAGGCCCCGGCCGGGCAGACCGAGCGGCACCACCCCCGCCGCAGCACGAACAGGTCGAAGAGGAGGGCGGCGGCGACGAGGATGAGCTGCAGGCCGAGGCCAAACAGCAGCGAGCGCATGAGCGTGGCCTGGGGCGAGACCCACTCGAAGAGGGCCTGACCCGTGAGGGCCGAGAGGAGCAGGAGGAGGAGCGCGACGGCCCAGCGGCTCCAGCGGGGCCAGACGGCGCGGCGGGCGTGCCAGCGGTTTGGCAGGAGCTTCCCGCCGATCCAGTCCAGCCCCTCCAGCAGGCTGCCCAGGGGGCAGACCCAGGAGCAGAAGGCTCTCCCCAGGACCAGGTAAACCAGGCCCACCAGCCAGAGGCCGAGTGCGGCCGCCGCTGCCAGCCACGCGCCCCCGGCTGCCAGCACCTGCGCCGCGGCGAAGGGGTCCGTCAGCGGGAAGCTGAGGAACCGGGAGCCGACGTAGGTGCCGCGGAACCAGGGGAAGCCGATCAGGGGCAGCAGGAAGAGCGCCCAGAAGAGGGCCTGGGTGGCGAGGCGTAGCCTGCGCCACCCGATCCTTTTCAGCACGGCCCTCACCGCCTACGCCTTCTCAACCCGCACGGCGCAGATCTTGTACTCCATCTGCTTCGAGGTCGGGTCGACGGCGTCATTGGTCAGGAAGTTGGCGAGCCGCTCGATGCGGTCGTCGTGCATCAGCAGCATCACCATGCCCCTCTGCGGCACGGCGCGGCCCCCGATGCGCGCGGTGGCGATCACCTGCCCGCGGCGGGAGGTCAGCCTCACCTCGTCGCCGGTCTTGATGCCCAGCCGGGCGGCGTCGTCCTCGTGGATCTCGCAGTAGAACTCGCCCGCGCCCTTCATGATCTCGGGCACCCGCTTGGTCATGGTGATGGTGTGCCAGTGCTCGAGGATGCGGCCGGTGGAGAGGAAGAAGGGGTACTCGTCGTCGGGCATCTCGGCCGGATCCTGGTGCGGGCGGGCGTAGATGACCGCCTTGCCGTCGGGCTTGCCGTAGAAGTAGAGGCCCGTCCCCTCGGGCACGAAGGGGTCGTCGCCCTCGACGTAGCGCTGGCCCGTGCCGTTGGGCTGCTTGTCGTTCACCGGCCAGCGGATGCCCCGCTCCTCCTTGTAGCGGGCATAGGGGGCGTAGTCGTAGCCGGTGTTGCCGCCGCCCATCTTGCGGAACTCCTCCCAGATCACCTCGTTGGAGGTGTAGTGGTCGAAGTACTCGCCGTAGCCCATGCGCTTGGCGATCTCCAGCAGGATCCAGACGTCGGGCTTCGCCTCGCCCTTGGGCTCGATGGCCTTGGCCATGTGCTGAGTCCGGCGGTCGGTGTTGCCGTAGATGCCCTCCTTCTCGCACCAGAGGGCGGCGGGCAGGACGACGTCGGCCAGCTCGGTGGTGCGGTTGTGGAAGGCGTCGATGACGACCAGGAAGGTCTTCTCACACGAGGCCCGCACCGAGTTCAGGTTGGGCAGCGAGTGGGCCGGGTTGGTGCAGGAGACCAGCAGCGCCTTGACCCGCCCGTCGCCCGCGGCCCGGAAGAGCTCGATCGTGTGGTAGCCGACCTTGTCCGACATCCGGGTGTAGTCGACGCCCCAGACGGCGGCCACTTCCTTGCGGTGCTGCTCGTTGGTCACCGAGCGGCCGCAGGGGAGCAGGTGGGCCAGGCCGCCGCCCTCGCGCACGGAGCCGCAGGCCGAGGGCTGGCCGGTGAGGGAGAAGGGGTTGTTGCCCGGCTGGCAGATCTTGCCCGTGAGCAGGTGGAGGTTGTAGATGGCGTTGTTCAGCCAGGTGCCCACGGTGCGCTGGTTGATGCCCATGCACCAGAGCGACAGGGTCTTGCGGCCCCGGGCGCCGATCTCCCGCGCGGCGGCGCGGATGTCCTCGGGCGAGAGGCCGGTGATGGGGGCGACCTTCTCCGGGGTGTAGTCCTGCAGGAACTCGACATACTGTTCGAAGGTGATGGGGCCTTCGCCGTCCTGGAAGTTGGTGTGCCGCTCGATGAAGTCGGGGTCGTGCAGCCCCTCCTCGATGATCACCTGCGCGAAGGCGTTCAGCAGGGCCAGGTCGCTGCCGGGCCGGAAGGGCAGGAAGATGTCGGCGATGTCAGCCACCCGGTGTCTGCGGGGGTCGGCCAGGATCACCTTGACGTCCTTGCCCGTCTGCTTCCGGGTGGTGATGCGGGAGTAGACGATGGGGTGCGCCTCGGCGGTGTTGGAGCCGATGATAAAGAAGGTGTCGGCGTGCTCGATGTCGTCGAGGTTGCCCATCGGCTCGTCCTTGCCGAACGTGGAGGCGAAGCCCGCCACGGCAGAGGCCATGCAGGTGCGGGGGTTGCCCTCGACGTTGTTGGTGCCGATGCAGCCCTTGAAGAGCTTGTTGGCGATGTAGGTCTCCTCGGCGTGGTTCTGGCCGGAGCCGTAGAAGCCGACCGAATCGGGCCCGTACTGGTCGACCGCCTCGCGGAACTTCGCGGCCACCAGGTCCAGGGCCTCGTCCCAGGAGGCCTCGGTGAGCTGGCCGTTCTTGCGGATGAGCGGCTTCAGAATCCGGCCTTCCTCGGTGTTCATGATCCGGTCCAGGTAGTAGCCCTTCACGCAGAGGAGCCCCTTGTTGACCGGATTCTCCGTATCGCCCTTCACGGCCACCACCCGGTTGTCCTTGGCGGCGACCATGACGCCGCAGCCGACGCCGCAGTAACGGCAGACGGTCTTGTACCACGTGGCACCTTCCGTTTCAGGGTTCTCCTTCGGGGCAACGGGCTTCGGCGTACACCCGGCCGCCGCCAGCGCCGCGGCGAGGGCCGACGCCTTTACGAAAGAACGGCGGGAGAGCTGCATTTCCCATCCTCCTCAACGGCGTGAATGTAAGTCGGCATCACAGCGTAGACGCCCGGAATGGATCTCAGGCGGTGGAGCGTCTGGACCGACGCCTCGGTGCTGGGGGCTTCCAGGACGGCGGCCAGGTATCCGGGTTCGCCTCCCGGTGTGACGTCGGACAGCTCCGGCACGGCAGCCAGCTCGGCCGCGATGGCCTCGATCCGGGTGGGATCGCACTGGAAGACCAGACCGCTGATCACCATCTCCGGTCCTCCCTGACGCCGTGAGGGTCGTCGAAATGGCAGTTCAGACAGCCGCGGTTCTCCGGCGCTTTGACGTGGTCGGTATGAATGTGGCAGGCGATGCAGTTGTCCAGCAGGATCTGCTCGTCCTCCGGTTTCAACTCGATGTTGGCGTCGCCCGTTATGGTGGCCCACACGTGCTTGATCCCCTTCTCGTACTTGGCCGGGATGGAGGCGGCCCCGTGGGGCAGGTGGCACTCGGAGCAGGAGACGGTGGCGTGGACCGACTCAGCGTGGGTCGCGCGGAACTCTTCCATGCTGTGGCAAGTGGCGCAGGTCGCCGGTTCCGCACCGGTTGCGGTGAGGACTGACGGCCCTGCGAGGAGCGCGATGACAATCAGGGCTGCGATGGTGCTGATGATCCACCAGCGCTTCGTCACACAGATCCCTCCCGATGGCTGACTCTACACTCCAGGGTAGCAGGGAAGGATTGCACAGAGCTTACACGGATCTTGCGAGAACCTTGGAAGGGGTCAGAGAAAGTATCGAAAAAGGACGGGCCGATGGTCTACTACCTCCAAGTTCTGTGAATACTTATATCTAGTAACTCATCTTCATATTTCATGGATGTCGCGAGGGAAGGGATCCGCCTGAGAAGCAGCGAATGTAGACTTTTGAGCTATCGACACGGGTTCGACAGGCATCTGGTCAGGCGCCTGACCTAAGGTGCCGCTTGTATCCCCCGACCGATGGCGACAGGAAAGGGTGAGCGATGTGACACAGACACGAGAATACGCACCGGAGGTCGCGGAGGCATAGATGCGGCTGCTCTCGTACCTGCACAGCCGGACCAGCCTGTTCACCAAGGTGCTGGTGGCCAACGCGGCGATCGTCGTGCTGGGCGCGATCGGCGCCGCGCTCATCGCGACCCACTTCTGGCACAGTCAGGAGCACTCGCCCACATGGGAATTCGGCCTCATCGCCGTCGGCCTCGCCGTGTCGCTGGGGGTGAACTATGCCCTGCTGCGGGTGGCGTTCCGGCCGCTCTTCACCCTGCATGCGACCCTCGACAAGGTGCGGCGGGGCGACTTCTCCGCCCGGGTACCGATGGTGCCGGGCGACCCCGACATCGCCCGGCTGACCGAGATGGCCAACCTGATGCTGGACCGGCTGGCGGAGCACCGGAAGGCCGTGGCCGCGCAGATCCTGCGGGCGCAGGAGGAGGAGCGGAAGCGCATCGCCCGGGAACTGCACGACGAGACGGCCCAGTCGCTTACCTCGATCGTCGTCAACCTGGTGGCCGTCGAGCAGCTGGCGGGAGCCAGCGGTATCGATGAACCGCTGCGCGAGCGGCTCCGCCTCACCAAGGAGGTCGCGCAGCGTACGCTGGATGAGACGCGGCGGCTCATGATGGACCTGCGCCCCTCCGTGCTGGACGACCTGGGCCTGGTTCCTGCCCTGCGGTGGTTCATCAACCACCGGGTGGTGCCCGCCGGCCTGGAGGCCGACCTGCAGGTCTCCGGACTGAGCGACCGGCTCCCCGAGGAGCTCGAGACCGCTCTGTTCCGCATCCTGCAGGAGGCGATCACCAACGTGGTGAAACACGCCAACGCCAGCACCGTCATGGTGCGGCTGTACCGGGACAACGGCTCGATCACCGGGCTGGTGGTCGATGACGGCCGGGGGTTCCATGTGGTGCAGACCGTGGGACAGCCGGTGCGGGACCGGGGGCTCGGGCTCTTCGGCATGCAGGAGCGGGCGGCCCTGGTGGGGGGCAGGGTCGTCGTGGAGTCTGCACCGGGCAGGGGAACCACGGTGCGCGTGACGGTTCCGGATCGCATAGGGGGGGACGCACAATGAGTCCGATTCGTGTGCTGCTTGTGGACGACCACGCCATCCTGCGGGAGGGCATCCGGTATCTGCTCTCCGCCAGCGGTGAGGTGGAAGTGATCGGCGAGGCCCAGGACGGCATCGAAGCCCTGGAGATGGTGGAGCGGCTGAAGCCCGACGCGGTGCTGATGGACATCGCCATGCCGCGCATGAACGGCATTGAGGCGACCACGGAGCTCAAGAAGCGCCACCCTGACCTGCCTGTGCTGATCCTTTCGATGTATGACAGCGAGGAGTACGTTTTGCCCATTTTGCGGGCGGGCGCCGCGGGCTACGTCCTGAAGCGCGCCGCGGCGCAGGAACTGGTTTCAGCGCTGAAGGCGGTGACCTCGGGCCAGGTCATCCTGCACCCGGACGTGGCGCGCACGGTCATGGACAACCTGCAGGAGCAGGGCAGCGGGCCGGGCCCGGGACCGGCGCCGCGCGGCGCGGCGGAGGCCCAGGCGCAGCTGGCCCAGCTCACGGAGCGGGAGCGGGAGGTGCTGACGCTCATCGCCCACGGGCTCACCAACCAGCAGATCGCCGAGAGGCTGTTCATCTCCATCAAGACCGTGCAGGCGCACCGGGCGAACCTCATGGAAAAGCTCGACCTGCATGACGCGGTCGAGCTGACGAAGTTCGCCATCAAGAGCGGCCTGCTGCCGCTTGACGAGATCTGACCCGGTTTGCGGGACAGAGAGGCGCAAGTGGCAGCAGGCCACTTGCGCCTGAGGAGCGCTGTTCAGCGCGAGAGGCCGGGAGCCGTGCTGTGGACGGTGAACCGGCGCTGGGGCCGGACGTCGTAGACGAGCCCCTCGTAGAGCACCGTCAGGTTGCCCAGCGACACGGCGCGCAGTCCCGGCAGGAACTCCAGATCGTCCACGTCAAACCCCGGTTCCACGTGAATGGAGATGGTGCGGCCGTTCAACAGCTTGAGCTGCAGTTCCGTGTACACTTCTCCGCCTCCTCCCATGCAGAGCAGGGTATACGAGGACACCGAGGACACGGTTCTGTGCCGCGCGCGTTCAAACTCGCGGCCGGCCAGGGTGACATGAACGTCTGCGCCTAGTATCCCCCCTTTTCGTCACGCGGCCCGCGAGTAGCGCACTTACAGAATGGGTAAGACTAGGCTATAATAGTAATTGAACTAGCCAAGAGGGCTTGCCCGTAACTTTCCGACTAGGGCGTGGGATCGGTTGCCCGGTATTCCCTGTCATGATAAAGTTCTAACTGGAGAGGAGGGCACCCGAACGATGAAAGTCTTGATCGTAGATGATCACCTCATGCTTCGGAAGGGTGTACTGAGTGTCCTTTCGAATAGCGATCTTGAGGTCGTCGGCGAGGCATCGAACGGTCAGGAAGCCTTGGAGCTGGTCCCCAAGCTGAAGCCTGATCTCGTGTTGATGGACATCAACATGCCGGTGCTCGATGGTGTGGAAGCTACCCGGAAGCTGAAGCAGCAGTACCCCGACATCAAGGTCGTCATCCTTACGGTTTCGGAGATCGACAAGGATCTCTTCGAAGCGATTAAGGCCGGCGCGGATGGCTACCTGCTCAAGAACCTGGGGCCTGAGGAACTGGTCTCCTCTCTGCGCGCGGCCGCCTCGGGCGAGGCGCCCATCTCGTCGGTCATGGCGGCGAAGATGCTCAAGGAGTTCCGCCAGCCGCGCGCCACCACCGCAGGCAAGCAGCCTGGGCAGCAGCTCTCTCCCCGGGAGATCGAGGTGCTGCGCCTGGCCTCCACCGGCCTTACCTATAAGGAGATCGCAGCCAAGCTCTACGTGGCGGAGTCCACGGTCAAGAACCACATGCGGCACATTCTCGAGAAGCTGCATCTGCGCAACCGGTCTGAGGCCGTGGGGTATGCCATCCGTACGGGACTGGCCGGCGATCCCCCGCCCCGGTAATATAGATCAAGCGGACCACCTGTGCAGACAGGTGGTCCTTTTCTCTCTGTTGTGACTTGGCTCAGTCCGGAAATTAGTCTACATTAGAATCAGTCCAATGAACGATACCGGTCTATCCCCCGGCACGGCTATGATTCAGACAGGAGGATTGTGCTGTACCGGTGGGGAGCGGCACCCCGACGGTTTACATGGAGGAGGCGATGGGTCGTGAAAAAGATTCTGCTCGCGACCGACGGCAGCGAGAGCTCCCTGCACGCCGCCCGGGTGGCGGGTGAGCTGGCCTCGCTGAAGAATGGGCAGGTCATCGTGCTGTACGTGGCGCATGTTCCCCGCGCCTACTACGCCACCGATGAGTTCGGCAACAAGGTGACGCCCGAAGTGCCGATGGATGTGCTGATCCGCCGCACCGGCGAGCCCATCCTGCGCAAGGCCGTGTCCGCACTCGGCCTGCCGGAGTCGCAGGTGGTCACCGAGGTGCAGGTGGGCGAGCCGGCGGAGGAGATCGTCGACTACGCCCGGCTGGAAGAGGTCGACCTCATCGTCATGGGCAGCCGCGGCCTCAGCCCCATCAAGGAGCTGCTGCTGGGCAGTGTATCCGACAAGGTGTTGCGCACCGCCCCCTGCCCGGTGCTGATCGTCCGGTAGTTCCCTCATACAGGCTCACCCCGGCCGCCGGAGAAGCGCTGGCGGCCGGGGTATCCGTGTTGATACGAGGTACACTGAGGCAGGGGAGGTGCATCACAGTTGCAGCCCCAACACATCTACGCGCGCCGCGAGGCAGCCTACCGGCGGCTGGGCGACAGGCAGCGGCAGGCGGCCGTAAGGCTCAGCAACGCGCGCCTGGGGGTCGCGCTCGCCGGCCTGCTGCTGGCCGTGCTTCTGTACCGTGCCGTGGGCCCCCGGGCCGCGTGGGGCGCCGCTGCTCTGTCCGCCATCCCGTTTGCCTTTCTCGCGCGCCGCCACGGGCGGGTCCTGCGCCGGCTCCGGTACACGGAGACCCTGGCGGAGATCAACCGCACGGGGGTGGAGCGGATCGCCGGCCGCTGGGGCGCATTCCCGGACACCGGGGCGGAATTTGCGGACGACGAGCACCCCTTCGCCTCCGACCTGGACCTGTTCGGCCAGGGTTCCGTCTTCCAGTGGCTGAGCGCGAGCCACACCGCGCCCGGGCGCGCCGCCCTGGCCCGGCTGCTGACCGGGCCGCCCCCGGAACCGGGGGAGATTCAGGCGCGGCAGCAGGCGGTGGCGGAGCTGGCGCCGGCCCTGGGATGGCGCCAGCGGCTGGAGGCCGAGGCGCTCCAGGCCGCCGGGGAGCTGGGGCCTGTGGAGCCGCTGCTGGAGTGGGCCAGGCAGTCGCACCCGCTCTACGCGCACCCGCTGGTTCGGTTCGGGGCCTGGGCCCTGCCCGGCGCGGCGCTTCTGGTGATCGGGCTCTCCTTCCTGGGCCGCCTGACCTGGCAGGCCCCTGTGGCCATGCTGGCCCTGCACTTCCTGCTCCTGCGCACAGGTGGCGCGGCGCGATCGCAGGCGCTGAACGCCGTCTTCCGGCAGGAGCGTGAGCTGAGGACTTACGCCGGCATGCTCCGGCACCTGGAAACGCGGACGTTCAGCTCCCCCTGGCTGCGGGACCGGCAGGCGCAGCTGCGGAGCGGAAGGGGAGAGGCGGCCCACCTGCAGGTGCGCCGCCTCTCCCGGATCGCCGAGCGCATCTCGAACCGGGCCAACGCCATGTTCCTGATCCTCAACATCGTCCTTCTGTGGGACATTCACTGCATGATCTCCCTGGAGGCCTGGAAGCGGGAGTCGGGGCGGCTGCTGCCGACCTGGCTGCGCACCCTGGGCGAGGTCGAGGCGCTGGCGAGCCTGGCCATCGTCCGCTTCGAGCACCCGGACTGGGCGTTTCCCGAGATCGCGGAAGGCCGGCGCGCCGGCATCACCGGGGCCGGGATGGGCCACCCGCTCATCGGGGACGGCCGCGTGTGCAACGACTTCGCGCTGGTCGAGCCGGTGCGCGTCGCGGTCATCACCGGCTCGAACATGTCGGGCAAGTCCACCTTCCTGCGCACGGTCGGCGTCAACCTGGTGCTGGCCTACGCCGGCGCGCCGGTCTGCGCCGCCCGGTTCGCCTGCCCGCGCGTCCAGCTCTGGACGTGCATGCGGGTGGAGGACAACCTACAGCAGCGCATCTCCGCATTCTACGCCGAGATCCTCCGCATCAAGCGCATCGTGGAGGCGGTCCGCGGCGGCGCCAGGGTCTGCTTCCTGCTGGACGAGATCTTCAAGGGCACCAACTCCCGCGACCGGCACACCGGAGCCAGGGCCCTCATCAGCCAGCTCCAGCGGGCCGGGGCGATCGGGCTCGTCTCCACCCACGACCTGGAGCTGGGCGAGCTGGAGCGCGAAAGCGGCGGGCGCATCATCAATTACCACTTCAGGGAGTACTACGAGGGGAACGAGATTCGCTTCGACTACAAGCTGCGGCCGGGCATCTCGCCGACCCGCAACGCGCTCCACCTGATCCGGATGGCCGGGATTGAGCTGGACGAGGAGGGCGCCCCCTAGCCCCAGAAGTCCCGGACGGCTCCGGTCAGCTCCCCGCCCTGGCGGCGCCCGGCCGTCAGGGCTTCAAATATGCGGGCGGGGTCCATCAGGTTGTCGCCGAACACCTGCAGGGTGGCCGCGTCGGGCAGCACCACCATCACCCGGGAGCCGGCGGCCTCCAGCTCGGCGCGCTCCTTCTCCAGCATTTCGTGTCCCAGCGGGTACTTCGGACCGCCCATCGGCGCGACGATCAGCACCCGGTCGTAGCCCAACGCCTGGTCGGCGTGTGTGCCGGAGCGCGCCCCGCCGTCCAGGTACTGCCGCCCGTTGATGGTGACGGTGGGCAGCAGGTTGGGCACGGCGCAGCTGGAGGCCAGGGCCCGGGCCAGCGGCACCCCGGAGTCGCAGGTCCACATCACCGGCTCGCCCGTCTCCACATCCACGGCAGAGATGCGCAGCGGCTTCTCCGGCCAGGGCGCATCGCCCAGGGGGGCCTGGAAGATCCCGACCCACTCGTCCTCGGTGAGGCCGACGCCCGTTGCCACCTTGGCCACGGCGCCCGGCGGAAGGCCCATGCCGGCTTCCACCAGCGCCGTCAGCTGGGTGGGGTCGACCCCGTACCGGATCAACGTGCCGACCACCGAGCCGGCAGACGTGCCCACCACCAGGTCTGCCTGACCCAGGTCCACGTTCCCTTCCTTCAAGGAGGCGGCCAGCCCGACCATCCAGGCGATGCCCAGCACGCCGCCGCCTCCCATCACCAGCGCTCTCGTTGTCATGTCGACAAACTCCTTTCCCCAGCAGCAGTATGGCAATGATCAACAATGGAGATACTGGATCTGGCGCCGCGTATGTCGATAGCGCTGGGTCCTGTCTTGATAAAGTCGTAACTTTCAAGACGTAACCCAACTCATGTTCGCAGCGTCTCAATAACCGGAGTCCCTTAGATTGATTCTAAATATCAAGGAGGTCTTTGCTAGATGCGACTGGTTGGCAAGCCGGCTCCTGACTTCACGATGCTGTCCACCAAGGACCTGGAGAAGCTCGATCAGACGGTGAGCCTGGCCGATTACCGGGGCAAGTGGCTCGTGCTGTTCTTCTACCCCGCCGACTTCACCTTCGTGTGTCCCACCGAGATCACGGCCTTCAACGACCGGGTGCAGGAGTTCAAGGACGCCAACTGCGAGATCCTCGGCGTGTCGGTCGACTCTGTCTACTCGCACCGGGCCTGGATCAAGACCCCGAAGGAGGAGGGCGGCCTCGGCCCCGTCAACTACCCGCTGGCCTCCGACATCACCAAGGAGGTCTCCAGGGCCTACGAGGTGCTGATTGAGGAGGAGGGCGTTGCCCTGCGCGGCCTCTTCATCATCGACCCCGAGGGCATCGTCCGCTACCAGGTGGTCCACGACAACAACATCGGCCGCAACGTCGATGAGGTCCTGCGCGTGCTCGAGGCCCTGCAGGCCGGCGGCCTGTGCGCGGCCAACTGGAAGCCCGGCGAGTCTCTGCTCCAGGTTTAGCGAAGGAGGCCTGCTTCATGCCCATGCGCCTTGGCAGCCCGATGCCCCCGCTGGAAGGGGCGACCGGGTCCTATAACGCCGAAGGCTTCGACCCCAAAGCGCTGAACGGTCACCCGACCTTGGTGCACTTCTGGGCCGTCTCCTGCCACATCTGCCACGAGGTCATGGATCAGGTTTCGCAGTACCGCGACACCTACCAGCCGAAGGGGCTGAAGGTGGTGGCCATTCACATGCCCAAGGAGGAGGGCGACCTGGACACGGCCAAGGTCGAGCGCGACATCGAGCAGTACGGAATCACGCAGCCGGTGCTTCTCGACCACCGGCACGCCCTGGCGCAGGCGTTCCAGAACCAGTTCGTACCTGCCTTCTTTCTCTTCGACGCCCAGGGAAACCTTTTCTTCCGGGCCGCGGGAGACAAGGGACTCCAGAACCTCGGCCCCAAACTGGAGCAACTCTTGGGCTGATGCTTTTGGGCTATGGCGGCCGCCCCTTCGGGGGCGGCCGCTACTGTAACGGGCTTAGGGCAGCCGCTCCAGGGCGGCTGCGGCCGAATCGTTACGGGCACCGATGGGAGGCGGCGCCGGGTACGGGTATACTGACGCCAGGAGGGTGCGCGACGAGGGGGCGAGACGGGCCATGGGTTGGAAGACGGTGCGCGATCTCCTGCCGGCGCTGGTGCTGCACGTGGCCGCCGCGGCGGTGCACGTGGCGAGCACCGTGGGCCTTTCCGGGCGGCCGGGCGTCGTCTATGAGGTGGCGCTGGCGTTCCTGATGCTGGTCGTGCCCATGTCGGCGGTGCTGGCGCTGCTCTCTGGCCTGCGCCGGCTCGGCGCAGCACTGTTCTTCCTGTCCTACCTGGGCGTCGCCGCGCTGACGCTGGTGGGTTACCTCGGCCTCAACTTCCTGGTCGTCGCGTTCTACGCGGACCATTCCGTCTCCCGGACGGCCTTCTTCGTCAGCGCCCTGATCATGCCGGTGATCCAGATCCACGGCATGCTGGAGGCGCTGCGGACGTGGGGGCTGATTGCCGAGCCCCAGCGCAACCGACTGTCGACCAAGTGATTGCAGGAGGCTCCCACCGCCGGGGTGGGGGCCTCATTGCGTCTTGTGACCCGCATCACCGGGCTGATCGATCGAATTGAGTTAGTGTTGTAGAAAAGCGCACGTCCTGACAGGAGGTCAACGCTGATGCACGCGGCCAGTGTCCTACTCAGCGCCTCAGCCCGTTGGCTGACGGTGGTGCTGCCCCTGGGCGTTCTGCTGCGCTCGGCCTTCGTGTGGCTGTACAACCCCGGCCCCTTCTACTGGGGGAACCTGATCCATGCCCACAGCCACACCGCCTACTTCGGCTGGGCGGGGCTCGGGCTGATGGGGCTCATCCTGCACGTTCTGCCGCGCTTCACCGGCCGGCCCGTGGCCGAATCGCGCCCCCTGATCTGGCTCCTGCGCCTCGCGCCGTGGGCGGTGGGCGGCGCCCTCGTCACCTTTGCGTGGTGGGGGTATGCCGGCCCTTCCATCGCCTTCGCCACGCTGAACGAGGCGCTCTGGGTGCTCTTCGCCATCGTCTTCTGGCGGGAGGTGCGGCAGGCCCCGGTGGCCGCGTGGCCCGCTCCGCTGCGGTTCATCGGTGCGGCGGTGCTGCTCCTCCTGCTCTCGATCTCGGGCACGACGCTGGTCATCGTGTCAGAGGCGATTCTGGACTCCGCCTTCCCCCTGCTCTACCAGGCCGGCGTCTACCTCTTCCTGCAGCTCTTCGGCGACGGCTGGCTGGAGGTGGGGCTGATGGGCATCGTGCTCGCCCTGGCAGGGGTGCGGGACGAGGCCAGGCCCCTGCTTACCCGCCTCGCCGTGGCTGCCCTCCTGCTCCAGGCCCCGGCTGCCCTCCGCATGCTGATCCCGCGGGGGCTGGAGGGGCCGCTGGTACCCGCCTCGCTGATCGCAGGGGCCCTGCAGGGGCTCGTGCAGCTGGCGTTCCTCGCCTTCGCGCGGAACCTTCAGCTGCCGGAGCACGCCCGCCCCTGGTGGCGGCTCGCTGGGCTCAGCCTGGCCGTGAAGGCCGCGCTGGAGTTCGTGCCGCTGCTGCCCGCCTGGTCCGGCCTGGCGCTGAACCGCAGCCTGGTGATCGGCTTCCTCCATCTGAAGCTGCTGCTGGTGGTCTCCGGCGCCCTGCTGGGGGCAATGGCGCAGGTGCGCGGCCCGGCCGGCCGGTGGGCGTTCCGGCTGTTCGCGTCGGGCTCCGTTGCCATGGTCTCTTTCCTGTTCGCGCACGGCCTCCTGTTCGACCGGGCGCCGGCCACCAGCCTGCCCCTCTACGCGCTCGCCTTTGCGGCCGCCTTCCCCGCCGCTATCGGCGGCATCTGGGGGGCCGCGCCGGCCGCCGCAGAGCGGCGAGCGCGCCTAGTGCACCGGCTCCAGCGGGTCCTGTCGCTCTGGTAGGGAACCGCCCGGCGGCTCCGCCGGGGGGAGCCAGCCGGGCTGCCACCGGCCCGCAAGCTCGGGAAACAGGCGCTCTTGCCGATCGGGCGCCACCAGCCCCAGCTGAACACCGGTGGCCCGGGCCAGCACCGGGTCGAGGGCGCAGAGGTCGGACTTGTTGATGTCCGCCAGGGCCGTGCGGCCCAGCGAAACCGCCACCATCTCCATCTCGGTGACACAGGCGTTCAGAAACCGCTGCAGGCTGCGCGCCGCCCGGTCCTCGTCCAGCTGATCGGTCAGCTTCCCGGTGTAGACCACCATGCTGGTCGGGGGTTCAAAGGGCAGGGCCTCCACGGCCTGGTCGCCGATGAGGGCGATGACGGCCGCGGTGCCGATGTAGACGGCATCTGCCCCCAGGGCCATGGCCTTCAGCATCTGCCCGGGGGTGATCAGGCCGCCGGCGGCGATCAGGCTGACGCCGCCGGCGGCCTTCTGGCGCACAAGGTAGTCCCGCGCCCGGGCCACAGCGTACAGCGTCGGCAGGCCCATGTCGTCCTGCAGCGTCGGGGCGCCGCCGTGGGTGCCGCCCTCGGCGCCGTCCACCGTCACGAAGTCGACCCCGGCCTCCAGCGCCACCGCCAGCTCGCGCTCCAGGTGGTGGGTGGCGGCGATCTTCAGCCCCACGGGCACGCCGGTTTCGGCCCGCAGCCGCCGCACCAGCCGGATGAACTCCTGCTGCGAGTTGACGCCGGGCAGGCGGGAGTGGATCACGGCGTCTTCGCCCTCGGCCAGGCCGAAGACCTCCCGGTAGTCGGGGCCGATGTTCCTGGCCCGGGTGCGCTGCGGGGTGGAGCCCTGCGCACCCTGGCCCAGCTGAATCTCAATGGCGTCCAGCTGCCGGTACTGCTCGGGCGCGTTCAGCCATCCGCCCCGGTTGTACTGGCCGATCAGCAGCCGGGCTGCGGCGCGCTCCTCCGCCAGCAAGCCAGCTTCGCCCGTGTTGGTGGCCGTGCCCACGGCGCTGGCCGCCCGGGCCAGCGCGATCTTCGCCCGCTTGCTCAGGGCGCCGCCGAACGACATGCCGGCGATCAGGATGGGGATGGCCACCGTGAGCGGCCGGCGCGCCCGGGGGCCGATCGTCACGGCGGTGGCGACCGGCACGTTCTCTGGCGTCGGAAAGCGGCACAGATGCACCGGGTTGAAGAGGAGCTGCTCCCAGGGCGAGAACCGCTGGGGGCTGCCCAGCGGCCGGGGCGCCGGCGCGCCCTGCGCCGACCGCATGAGCAGCTCTGCGAAGCGGACGCCGCCCACCTTCTGCAGGGAGGGGAGCATCTCGGCGATCGATTCGGGATACTGGTCGCGCACCAGCCGGGTAAGCGCCTTGTCGACCGTCTCGTTGATGGCCGAGCGCAGCCAGTTCTCAATGAGACGAAGCATGCCCGGTCTCCCCCTGGCGTCCGACTGCCTGCTGGATTTCCGCCATCTTCTGAACCAGCTCTCCACAGACCTGCTTGACCATGCTGAGCTGTCGGGCGGCGCTCTGCTCCTCCACCGCCACGTCCAGCAGCTCCCGGTGGTCGAACCGGTTCAGGGTGTCGTAGTGCTCCCGCTCTATCATGGCGAGGGTTCCCGCCACCGTTTCGATGCGATTCAGCTCCGAGATGATGTAGGCGCACGCGTGGTTCAGATCCTCGTGTTGCATTGGGCTGACCTCCAGGCGATGTTCTGCAGCCTCAGTTTGCCCAACCGGAGCCCGCGCCAGTGGGCCGGCGGCCGTAAAGGAAATCCCCCTCCCGGCGCCGAATTCTGCCGCCAGGAGGGAGGCGCTGCCAGACATGGAACGGATCCTGCGCATAGACATGACAAGAGGCGAGGCACACCTGGAGCCGCTGCCGGAGGCGTACCGGCTTCTGGGCGGGCGGGCGCTCACGTCGCGGATCGTGGCGGACGAGGTCGACCCGCTGTGCGACCCGCTGGGCCCCCACAACAAGGTGGTCTTGGCCACCGGCCTGCTCTCCGGCACGGCGCTCTCCAGTAGCAACCGGCTCTCTGCCGGAGGCAAGTCGCCGCTCACCGGCGGCATAAAGGAGGCGAACGCCGGCGGCAACACCGCCCTGAGGCTGGCCCAGTGGGGAATCCGCGCCGTGGTGGTGGAGGGCGCCCCGCCGGACGGCCAGTGGCGCATCGCGGTCGTCGGGCCGGAGGGCTGCCGCCTGGAACCGGCCGGGGACCTGGCGGGGCTGGGAAACTACGCCGCGGCCGGGCGGCTGCTGGCCCGGTTCGGCGCGCGGGCCGCCCTGGCGCTCATCGGCCCGGCCGGCGAGATGCGCATGAACGTGGCGGGCATCGCGAACACCGACCCGGAAGGGCGGCCCAGCCGCATCGCGGCCCGGGGCGGGCTGGGCGCCGTGATGGGCGCCCGTGGGCTGAAGGCGCTGGTGGTGCTGGACCCGGGCCCCGGCGCCGGACCCGGCATGGCCGAGCCGCGGCGCTGGCGGGAGCACGCCCGGCCGTATCTGCAGGAGCTGAGGCAGAGTCCGGCCATCGCCCGGTACCGGAACTACGGCACCGCTTCCACCCTGGAGCTGGTGAACAAACTCGGCGGCCTTCCCATCCGCAACTTCTCCAGGGGGCAGGATGCGGCCACCGAGGCGATCACGGGCATCCTGATGGCCGAGATGATCGCAGAGCGGGGCGGCATGGTCAGCCATGCCTGCATGACCGGCTGCGCGATCCAGTGCTCGAACACCTGGGCAGGCCCCGACGGCCGCGAGGTGACCTCGGCCATGGAGTTCGAATCCAACACCCTGCTCGGCGCGAACCTGGAGATCTTCGACTTCGACGCGATCGCCCGGTTCGTGAGCGAGTGCAACGACCTGGGCATTGACACCATCGAGACCGGCGCGGCCATCGGGGTGGCCATGGCGGGCGGCCTCGTGCCGTTCGGCGACGTGGACGCCGTGCTCGACCTCTTCGCACAGATGCGGCAGGGCACGCCGGTCGGCCGGCTGATCGGCGCCGGGGCGGCCACGGTGGGCCGCGTGCTCGGCGTGCGGGAGGTGCCGGTCGTGAAGGGGCAGGCGATGGCCGCCTACGACCCGCGCACCATCAAGGGCAACGGTGTGACCTATGCGACCAGCCCGATGGGGGCGGATCACACCGCGGGCAACTCCATCGGCGCGAAGGTGGACCACCTCGATCCGGCCGGCAAGGTCGCGCTCAGCCGGGAGTTGCAGATCACCGCGGCCCTGCTCGATTCGCTGGGGATGTGCAGCTTCTCCCGGGCGGCGTACGCGCCCAACGAAGGCCACTTCCTGGAGCTGCTCAGGGCCCGGTTCGGCGCTGAGGTGACGGCGGAGGACCTGCGCGCCATGGCGCTCGCCACCATCCGGACCGAGGTGGCCTTCAACCGGCGGGCGGGCCTGGGGCCGGAGACCGACCGGCTGCCTGAGTGGATGCGGGAGGTGCCCCTGCCGCCCCACGGCGCGGTCTTCGACGTGCCGCAGGAGGAGCTGGATGCCATATGGCAGGAGGCGTGACCATTCACCTGGAGGTCTACGTGCCGCTGCGCGGGGCGCGCCGCTGGACGGGCACGGAATCGGTGCCCGCCGGCACCACGGCCGGAGAGCTGCCCGGCCTGCTGGGGCTGGACGAGCCCGAGCTGGCCGTGCTGGTCAACGGCCGGTACGCGCCGCCCGGCCGCCTGCTGGAAGAGGGGGACCGGGTGGCGATCCTGCGCCCGTCCGAGGGGGGCTGACCCTCCGCCGCTCCCAGTGATAACCATTCTCACCCAGAAAACAGCACTGGAAGCCTTGACTGCTAAGTGCTCGAACGGTATCCTTATAGTGTGTTTTGGATAACCCACATCGGGTTTGAGGGGCAACGTAACGATTCTGGCAGCACACCAACAGTAATGTCGGCGTGCGCCTCAAAGGAGGAGAAGAGTCCGTGGCCGTCAAGATTATCGATACTTGTATCTCGTGCGGCGCCTGCGAGCCGGAGTGCCCCAACGAGGCGATCAGCCCGGGCGACACCATCTACGTCATCGATCCGGAGAAGTGCACGGAGTGCTACGGCTTCTACAGCGAGTCCCAGTGCATCGCCGTCTGCCCGGTCGAGTGCATCATCCCCGATGAGGATCACGTCGACGACGTCGAGAGCCTGACGGCGAAGTTCAACAAGCTGCACCCGGGTGCGGAGCTGAAGAACACCGACAGCTGGGTGAAGCCCGGCTCCTAAGGTTCACATCTGCACGCGAAGGGGGCGGTCGTGACGACCGTCCTCCTTTTATATTTTGTGTAATCAGAATACTCCGTATATAACCGCATCCCCTGCGCCGCCCGCGGCGTCTGATGATTGAGAACGCGGTCAAAGGTGGGCAGAACGTGCGGCGTGCAGTGATTGCGGGAGTGCTGTGGGGCGTTGTGGGGCTGGCGGCGACGGCCGGCGGCGTCTGGCTGCTGGTCCGGTTGGCCGCGCCTGCGGCCGTGGTGGCGCCGCCGCAGGCAGAGGCGGCGGCGCTTGCCGAAACCGGGCCCGTGACGGCGGGACATGCGGGAGCCGGGCTCGTAAGGGCGGAACATGCGGGAGCCGGGCCCGTAAGTGCGGAACGTGTGGAAACCGGGCCAGTAATGGCGGGACATGCGGAAACCGCGCCGGTAACGGTGGGGCAGGAGGAGGCGGAAGCTGCGGAAGCCGGGAGCGATACGGCGGGCCAGCCGGACGCGGGGTCGGCGGAAGCACGATCCTCCCTGCCGCCGGCGACGCATCCGGTGGCCGACTACCAGCCGATGCACGTGGAGGCGGTGGAGCCAATCCTTCCAGACCCGCCGCCCGCAGTTCCCGACGAGTGGCAGCGGCTGCACGAAACGGTCTGGGCCGTGGCCTCCGAGTACCCGGGCCGCCTTAGCGTTGTGGCGGTGGACCTGACCACCGGAAGCCGGTATGAGTTCCGGGCAGGCGACCCGTACCTGCCGGCCTCCACCTTCAAGCTGCCGGTGACCCTCTGTGTGCTCCAGGCCATCGACGCCGGGGAGCTCACCTGGGACACCCTCATCACCTACACCGAGGCGGACTGGGAGCCGGTGGGGGCGGGGTACTTCGCGGAGGCCGCCTTCGGGAGCCAGTGGAGCGTGCGGAACCTGGTGGACCGCTCGCTCATCTCGTCCAACAACGTGGCGGTCAAGATGCTGGCCCGGACCCTCACCTGGGACGGGCTGCTGCAGTGCACGACGGAGATGGGAGGGCCGGTCACCCGCACGGAGGAGGGCTCCACCCCGGTCACGGCGGCGGATGAGGCTGCCTGGTGGCTGCGCCTCTGGGAGCTGAGCCAGGAGCGGCCGGAGCTGGCGGAGCAGCTCCTGGGCCCGCTCCGCCGGGTCACCTACCACGGGCGCATCCAGGCCGGCACCCCGCGCCCGGAGCTGGTCACCCACAAGTTCGGCACCTACGCCGGCTACGACCACGACGGCGCGATCGTCTGGGCCGAGCGGCCGTACGCGCTGGTGGTCCTGACCTACGGCGGGGGCGAGTACGCGGCCGACGTGGCGATCGCGCGGATCGCGTCCGCCGCCTGGGAGTCGCTCATGGGCCCGTGAGCCTGCGCAATTTCTGGCCGAAATGCCGCCCCTCTACGCAGGAATATGTAACTTAGGCGTAGTATCTCCTTTTTATCTCACCACTGTGGGAAAGTCGATGATTCGGTCGTTGGGGAGGGGCTTTCGGTCATGTGGAAACGTCTGAGTTCCAAGGTGGCGCTGCTTCTGGTAAGCGCCATGATCCTGGCCGCATGCGGGAGCGGGGCTCCCGGCGGCAGCAGCGCCGGCGGGACGGCCGATGCCCCGGGCACATCGCAGGGCGGTGCGCCGGCCGCGGGTGGGGGTTCAGGCGGCGGGCAGGCGCAGGATCCGATCAAGGTGGGTGCGATCTTCATCCTCTCCGGTCCAAGCTCGGGCTACGGCATCTCCCAGCGGACCGGCGTTGAGCTCGCGGTGGCCGACATCAACGCCGCCGGCGGCATCAACGGGCGTGAGGTGCAGGTGATCTTTGAGGACAGCCAGGGCAGCGGCGACGAGGCCATCAACGCCGTGCGCAAGCTGATCGACCGCGACGAGGTGGTGGCGGTCATCGGGCCCACGCTTTCCACGGAGATGTTCTCCGCCGGTCCGGTGGCCAACGACAGCGGTGTGCCGATCCTCGGGGTCTCCACCACTGTGCCGGGCATCACGGACATCGGCGAGTACGTCTTCCGCAACTCGCTGCCCGAGGCCAAGGTGATCCCGCACACGGTCGCCCGCTCCGTGGAGAAGTTCGGCATCAAGCGGGCGGCAGTGCTGTACGCCAACGACGACGACGTGTCGAAGGCGGGCGCCGAGATCTTCAAGGCCGAGCTGCAGAAGAACGGGGTCGAGATCGTCGAGGAGGCCACGTTCAGCGTGCAGGACACCGAGTTCGGCCCGCAGATCACGAAGGTGCTGGCGGCCGACCCGGATGCGTTCTTCATCTCCACCCTCTACAACTCCGCGGCCCTGCTCATGGTGCAGGCCCGGCAGGCCGGCTTCACGGGCCACTTCATCGGCGGCAACGGCTTCAACTCCCCGGCCCTGATCGAGGTCGGCAAGGACGCGGTGGAAGGGGCCGTGGTGGGCTCGCCCTGGTTCGCCGAGCGGAACGATCCGAAGGTGCAGAAGTTCGTGAGCGACCACATCGCCAAGATGGGCAAGGGCCCCGACCAGTTCGCGGCGCAGTCCTATGACGGCATGATGCTCATCGCCGAGGCCCTGCGTGCGGCCGGGTCCACCGATCGCGACGCGGTGCGCGACGCCCTGGCGGCCATCCGCGACTACGAGGGGGTCACGGGCGTGTTCTCCTTCGACGAGAACCGCGACCCGGTGATGACGCCGTTCATCCTGCAGATCAAGGACGGGAAGTACGTCGAACTCGACTAAGCCGCGGGCGGGGGCAGACGCCCCCGCCCTCATCGCCGGAGGGAGGTCCTTCTCCAGGTGTTTCTACAGCAGATTCTGAACGGCATCACCCAGGGGGGCACCTACGCCCTGGTCGCGCTGGGCTACACCCTCATCTTCGGCGTGCTGGAGATCATCAACATGGCCCATGGCGACCTGTTCATGATGGGGGCCATGGTGGGCTGGGCCCTGGTGACCCTGCTGGGCTGGTCGCTGGTGCCCGCCCTGATCGGCGGGATGGTGGGGGCGGCCCTGCTGGGGGTCGTGCTGGAGTTCACCGCCCTCAGGCCGCTGCGGCGCAAGGGCGGCACCAACCTCTCGCCGCTCATCTCCACGATCGGCCTGGGAATGGTGATCCAGAACCTGATGGTCCGGGCGACCAACGGCCAGCCGCTCTCCTTCCGGGTGCCCCTGAGCGAGGGGGTCATCAGGCTGGGCCCCCTGCAGATGACCACCGCGCAGCTGGTGGTGCTCGGCGTATCGATTCTGTTGATGGCCCTGCTGCAGTGGACGCTCTCCCGCACGCGCCTGGGCCGGGCCGTGCGGGCGGTCTCCGAAAACCCCGAGACGGCGGCCTTGCTCGGCGTGAACGTCTCGGGGGTGATCCTGGCCACCGTCATGCTCGCCGCCGCCCTGGGCGGGGCGGCCGGGGTGCTGGTGGGCCTCTCCTTCGTCTCGGTCTCGGCGACGATGGGGCTGCCGTACGGGCTGAAGGGCCTGGCGGTGATTATCCTCGGCGGCCTGGGCAACGTGAAGGGCGCCGTGGCCGGCGGGCTGATCATCGGCGTGCTGGAGGCGCTCACCGTCGCCTACGGGGGGGCGGGCTACAAGGACGCGGTGGCCTTCGGCTTCCTCTTCCTCATGCTGCTCCTGCGCCCGCAGGGGCTCTTCGGCATCAGCGCGGCAGCGGTGAGGAGGTCGTGACGTGGCGGTCCTGCTGAACAACTACTACCTGCAGGTGGCGACCTTCGTCAGCGTCAACGCGCTGCTGGGTCTTTCGGTCTACCTGGTGCTCTCCACGGGCCAGCTCACCCTGGGCAACGCCGGCTTCATGGCGCTCGGGGCGTACACGGCGGCCCTGCTGGCCACCAAGGCCGGGGCGCCGGTCTGGCTCACGCTGCCCGCGGCGGCTCTCGTGCCCGCCATCGTGGCGATTCCCCTGGGCTACGCCAGCCTCAGGCTGCGCGGGGTCTACCTGGCGATTGCGACGCTGGGCTTCACCGAGAGCGTGCGGGTGCTCCTCCAGAACTGGGAGTTCGCGGGCGGCGCCCTGGGCATCAAGAACATCCCCAGCCTGGGCCGCATGGTGCAGAACGGGCTGAAGGCCGCCCAGATCGCGCCCCCGGCCGGCCTCACGCACGCACAGCTGGCGAATCTGGTGGTGTTGCTCTTCGTCCTGCTGGTGCTGGGGCTGGCCCTGGCCTTCATCTACCGGCAGGCCGGCGGGCGAGTGGGGCGGGCCTACGCCGCCATCCGCATCGACGAGATCGCGGCCGAGGCGATGGGCATCAACATCACCTACTACAAGGTCCTGGCCTTCGTGCAGGGGGCCATGCTGGCCGGCCTGGCCGGCGGGCTCGTGGCCCACATCAACTTCTCCGTCAGCCCGTCTGAGTTCGCCTTCGGCCGGGCGGTGGAGATGCTGACCCTGGTGGTGGTGGGGGGTTCCACCACGCCCCTGGGTCCCGTGCTGGGGGCGGTGCTCCTGATCGGGCTCTCGGAGGGCCTGCGCGACTTCTCGCTCTTCGGGGCGCGCCTCTCCGACTACCGGCTGATTCTCTACGGGCTCCTGCTCATGCTGGTGGTGGCCCTGCGGCCGCAGGGGCTGCTCACCTTCGCGCCGCGGCGGAAGGGGGCGAGGGCATGACGCAGGAGGCGTCTCCGATTCTGGAGGTCCGGGGCCTCACCCGCACGTTCGGCGGTCTTGTGGCCGTCTCGGAGGTGGACCTGACGGTGCCGGAGGGGGCCATCTTCGGCCTCATCGGCCCCAACGGCGCCGGCAAGACCACGCTCTTCAACCTGATCACCGGCCTCCTGCCCCCCAGCGGCGGCTCGGTCAACTTCGCCGGCCGGCCGATCACCGGGCGGAAGCCGCACGTGATCACGCAGATGGGCATGGCCCGCACCTTCCAGAACATCCGGCTCTTCGGCGCTCTCTCGGCCCTGGAGAACGTGGTGGTGGGCACCCACTGCCGCACCAGCAGCGGCGTGTGGGGCAGTGTCTTCCGCACCCGAAGGGCGCGGGCGGAGGAGGACGAGGCGTGGGCGAGAGCCCGGGCGGAGCTGGAGTTCGTCGGGCTCGGCGACCTGATGGACGCTCCGGCCGGGGGCCTGGCCTACGGGCAGCAGCGCCGGCTGGAGATCGCCCGGGCCCTGGCCACGGGGCCGCGGCTGCTCTGCCTGGACGAGCCGGCCGCGGGCATGAACGAGACCGAGTCGCAGGAGCTGATCGACCTGGTGCGGCGGATTCAGGCCCGCGGCATCAGCGTGCTGATCATCGAGCACGACATGCACGTGGTGATGAACCTCTGCGACCGCATCGCCGTGCTCAACTTTGGCCGCAAGCTGGCGGAGGGGACGCCGGCGGAGATCCGCGCCAACCCCGACGTGATCGAGGCTTACCTGGGGAGGGACGACGATGCTGCGGATCAGGGGGCTTGAGGTCGCCTACGGGGCGGTGGCGGCGGTGCGGGGCGTCGATCTGGACGTGGCGGCCGGCGAGATCGTCACCCTGATCGGCGCCAACGGTGCGGGCAAGTCGTCCATCCTGCGCGCCATCTCCGGGCTGGTGCGCCCCCGCGCCGGGACCATCGAGTTTGAGGGGAAGCGCATCGACGGCCTGCGGCCCGACCGGGTGACGGCCCTGGGGGTGGCGCAGGTGCCCGAGGGCCGGGCGGTGCTGGCCCGGATGACGGTGCTGGAGAACCTGCTGATGGGCGCCTACCCCCGGCGCGACGGGGAGGTGCAGGCGGATCTGGAGCGGGTGCTGGCCCGCTTCCCCCGGCTGGCCGAGCGGCGCAACCAGCTCGCCGGCACGCTGTCGGGCGGCGAGCAGCAGATGCTGGTGATGGGCCGGGCACTCATGGCCCGCCCGAAACTGCTGCTGCTGGACGAGCCCTCCATGGGGCTGGCTCCGCTGGTCGTGGCGGAGGTATTCCGGCTAATCCGGCAAATCAATGAAGAGGGCACCACCGTCCTGCTGGTGGAGCAGAACGCCCGGCAGGCCCTGCGCATCGCCCACCGGGCCTATGTGGTGGAGACGGGCCGCATCCCGCTCTCGGGGGCGGCTGCAGATCTGGCGCAGGACCAGCGGGTGGCAGCGGCATACCTGGGCGGGCGGTAGCCACGTTCGGAGGGAGGGTATCGCATGCTGGCCTTTGACCTGTACCGGCACTGGGAGACCGATCTGCGTCCGTTCACCGTAAGCGCCCTGCGCCGCATGACGCCGGAGCAGCTGGCCTGGAAGCCGCCGGGCTGGCACTCCAGCGCGTGGGAACTCGCCGAGCACATGGTGCTGGCCGAGTGGATCTGGATCTATCGCAACGCCCTGAAGCTGGCGCCGTGGGAGCAGCGCTGGGAGTACGGCCGGTTTGCGGACCTTGAGAGCCTGCTGGCGTACTGGGCCGAGATCCACAAGGTTACCGTTGAGTGGCTGAAGGACACGCCGGTCAACCAGCTGGGCCAGAAGCTGCCCATGCCCTATCCCGACATGCCCTGGGCGACGATGGACTGGGTGATCTACCACGTGATGGAGCACGAGATCCACCACCGGGGTCAGATCTTCATGCTGATGCGCATGCAGGGGATCGACCCGCCCGAGATCTGACGAGTCAAGGGGCCTCCTCACGGAGGCCCCTTGTCGTATGGGCGGGCTGGGTGGGGGAGGGGGGCTGCGCAGGCTAACGGCGGCGTCAGTGCGGGGGTTACAGCCGGAGTGTTTCAATGGCGGGCGCTGTTGCAGGGGTCAACTCGGGTGGTGGGATGGGCCGAGACGGGGAGAAGCGCCGCACGCGACCTGGGAGCCGTCGCTTTTTCACTTTGACGTTGGGGGCGACGTGAAAAAGCGTCTGCTCCCACTGTGGCGGTCGGGCGGGGTGGGCATGCAGGTCGACCAGAACGCCACTTCAAGCGTGGCGAGTGGGCGAATAGTGTGCGTCCACCGTGGCGGGTGTATGATAATGTATTGAAGTCCGGCGGTCCCGGGCAGGGACCGCCGGAACGCCCGTGGAGGAGGTGACCGCATGCGATCGCGCGCCCGGATGCTCGGCCGGTACGCGTCCTTCCTGGAGCGATTCCGGGGCCGGTACGACCTGGCCGAGACGTACTACCGGGGAGCACTGGCTCGGGACCCGGAGGACGCCCGCACCCGTTGGAACTACGCCGTGTTTCTGGAGACCGTGCGCCGGCGGTACGACGAGGCCGAGAAGCACTACCGCGCCGCGCTCCGCCTGGCGCCCAACAGTGCGGCGCTGCTGGGCGACTACGCCGACTTCCTGGAGCACGCCGCGGGGGATGTGGACCGGGCCGAGCGCTATTACCGGCGAGCGCTGGAGCGCGATCCGTTCCACCCGGGCAACCTGACCAACTACGCGACCTTCCTCAGTGAGGTGCGGGGGGAGCACGGGCGGGCGGAGGCGCTCTACCAGCGGGCCCTGGAAGTTTCGCCGCTCCATCGCAACGCCCTGTTCAAGTACGCGCTCTTCCTCACCGACGTGAAGCGCGCCTACGCCGATGCCGAGGCGCTGTACCGGGTGGCCCTGGAGGCCTACCCCGGCAACGGCGCGATCATGGCCAACCTGGCCGGGGTGCTGTTCCTCCGCGGAAAGGCGGCAGAGGCGCTCGCGCTGCTGGAGGAGTTCTTGGAGCACCCGGCCCTGCAGCGCCCCACTGCCGACGCCGCTGAGTGCTGGTTTTACCTGGTCGTTCACGGCGCTGACGACGAGCGCCCTGCGGCCCTGGCCGCCCTGCGCCGACTGCTCAGCGCAGGCGTACGGTCGCTCGGCTTTCAGCTGGGTCCGCACGTGGCCATCGCCCGGGAGCAGGGTCATCCCTGGGCGGAGTGGCTCGGGCCCCTGGCGGCGGTGCTGACAGACGAAGAGGCACCCGACGTGCTGGACGGCTGGGATGCCTGGGCGGCGGTCAGGCCAGACCCGATCCATTAGCCCCACCACCAGGCGGTCAGGCCCTGACCTCGACCCCCAACACTTCCTCAGCCGCGCCCCGCGACCGACCCCGGCAGTGCCGCAGCTGCGCCCCGTGCTCGACCCTCGAACAGTTCAGCGGCCGCCTCCCCCGGTTGGGGAAGGCGGCCGCCGGCGCTACCGGGCCGACCCGGGCAGATACGCCGTCGCCTGAATCTCCACCTTGGCGCCGAAGTGCAGCTCCTTCACGGGAACGATACAGCGCGCCGGCGGCACGGGAACGGCTCCCAGGACCTCCTGGTAGACCGCGTTGACCTCGGACCAGAGGGCGATATCGGCGATATAGATGGTGACCTGAACGACGTTCCCGAGGTCGCCGCCGGCCGCCCGCAGGATGGCCCGGATGCTCTCCAGGACGAACCGGGTCTGCTCCGCAGCGGACTCGGCGACCACCTGCCCTTCCCTCACCGGGAGCTGGCCGGAGACGTAGAGCATGGGACCGGCCTGCACGGCCTGTGAGTAGAAACCGTTGGGGGGCGGGGCATCCGGGGTCAGGATCGCTTGCTGCACGGGCAACGCCTCCTTCATGGCTGAACTGCCTCGCCGTCGTCAGTGCCCAGGTGTTCGATGAACTTGTCGGTGGCCTTGAGGCCCATGCCGGTCAACGCGACCACCACGCTCGACCCGGGACCCGCCAGGCCCAGTTCCGCCAGTTGCCTGACGGCAGCGGGGGCCGCAGCGGCGGTGGGCTCGACGTAGATGCCCTTCTCGGCCAGTGTGCGGGCCGTCGCCCAGATCTCATCCTCCGCCACGGTCAGGACGACGCCTTCGCTGTCATAGATGGCCTCCAGGATGCTCCTGCCCTTCACCGGCCGGGCGATGACGATGCCCTCGGCCGCGCTCTCCTGCTTGGCCACGGCCGGGACGTCGTCCAGCCGCTGCTTCCACGCATGGTAGACCGGGGCGCAGGCCGCCGCCTGCACGGCGGCGATGCGGGGCATCCGGGAGATGAAGCCGGTCCGCAGCAGGTCGCGGAAGCCCAGGTAGAGCCCCAGCACCAGGCTGCCGCCGCCGACGGGTGCGACCACCCAGTCCGGCGCCTGCCAGTTCCGCTGTTCGCAGATCTCGTAGGCGAGGGTCTTCAGCCCGACGACGAACCAGGGGCTCCAGTTGTGGCTGGCGTAGAAGGTCCGGCTGGCGGCTTCCAGGGCGGCCTGGGTTGTATCCTCGCGGGAGCCGGGCACCTTGACGAGGTTCGCCCCGTACATGCGGATCTGCGCCGTCTTTCCGGCCGACGTGTAGGCCGGCACGAAGATGCGCGCCGTCATGCCCGCCCGGCGCGCGTAAGCGGCGACCGACGCGCCCGCGTTGCCGGAGGAGTCCTCCACGATTTCGGTCACGCCCCACTCCTTCAGCTTGCTGATCATCACCGCAGAGCCGCGGTCCTTGAACGACCCCGTGGGGTTGAGGAAGTCCAGCTTCAGGAGGACGGGCTGGCCGAACAGCGAGTCCGGGATGAGCGGCGTGAAACCCTCGCCCAGCGAAACCGTACTCTCGCTCCGTTCGATGCCAAGCGCCTCATGGTACCGCCAGAGGGTGGGGGGCCGGTGGTTCAGGGAGTCCCGGCTGAACATCCGGTCAGATTGCAGCAGCAGATAGGCCCCGCACTCGCAGCGCCAGCGGGGTTCGGCTTCCGGGTACGTCTGGTTGCAGCGACTACAGGCGAGCATGTTGCCACCTCCTGCCCCCAGTATAGGTGTAACCATTTCGTGGGTACAACAATACGTTCAAGCGTTGCGGTCGGAATCCTGACTGCTGCCGGGCCGGCCGTCGGCACCGGCAGCGCGCGCCGACCCCCAGGCCCGGCGGGCCCGGGGGTCGCAACCGTGTTCGAGCTGTCAGTCGTCGCCGCCCTGGGCTGGAGTAGCCGCCGAAGATCATGGCGCGGCCGATGCCGAAGGCCATGGTGAGCCGCACGCGGGCACCGGCTGCGCGTCAGGCCCGAACCTCCACCCCCGTGAGCTTTTCAAGCGGGCGGATCAGCGCGGCCTGGTCCTCGCCGCCGTGCCCGGCGGCCCTGGCTTCCTCCAGGAGTTGCTGCGTCAGGGCCCCGAGGACCATTCGCACATTCTCATCCTTCCCCAGTTCGACCGCCAGCGCGACATCCTTGTGCAGGTGATCGATGGAGAAGGCGGCCTCGAACTTGCCGGGGAAGACGAACTGCGGGATGTTGCGCTCGATCTGCGCCGAATGGCCGGTGGCGCCGGAGATGATCTCGTAGAGCGCCCTGGGGTCGAGGCCCGCCTTGGTGCCCAGCACGAAGGCCTCGGCCATCGCCGCGGTGTGGATGCCCACCAGGAGGTTGTTGCAGAGCTTGGCCACGGTGCCGGCGCCCACCGGTCCCAGGTGGTGAATCTGCTTGCCCTCGATCTGGAGGTAGGGGAGGACCGCCTCGAAGGCCGACCGGTCGCCGCCGCACATGATGGTCAGGGTGCCGGCCTCGGCGCCCCAGGGGCCGCCGGAGACCGGGGCGTCGATGAACTGGACGCCCTTCTCCGCGCACATCGCGGCGATGCGGCGGGCGTCGCTGACCCCGATGGTGGAGTGGTCGACGAAGATGTCGCCGGGCTGCGCCCCCTCCAGGGCCTGCCGCAGCATGCTCTCCACCACGTCGGGCGTGGAGAGGCAGGTGAAGAGCACCCGGGCGTTCCGGGCCACCTCCGCCGGGCCCGCGGCCCGCTTCCCGCCCTCGGCCGCCAGCTCGTCCACCGGGGCCTGGCTGCGGTTGAACAGCGTGACGGTGTGTCCGGCCTTGATCAGGTTGCGCGCCATGTGCCGGCCCATGCGCCCGAGTCCGATGAATCCCAGGTTGGCCATGTCTGCATCCTCCTCTGCCAGAACTGCAAGTCCATCCTATCACATCCGGGGCGACGCATGCCGCCGAATGTGGTACAGTGCAGGGGACGGGGGGAATCCTGAATGGCTGTTGACCTGCGCCTCATCGCCGAGGCCCGCCGGCTGCTGGCCGACGTGACGCCGCTGTCCTTTGACTGCGGCACGCTCTGCGGCCACCGCTGCTGCACGGACTTCGGCCCCGATGAGGGCGTTTACCTGGTTCCCGGCGAACTGCCGCTCTTCGACGGCAATGAGGAGTTCACAAGCTGGCAGTTCCACCGAACCGACGAGTACGAGTTTGCCCCCTCGTGGGAGCGGCGGTTTGACTCCGTACCCTTCATGCAGTGCACGCGGCTGTGCGACCGGGCGAAGCGCCCGTTCGAGTGCCGCACCTACCCGCTCATGCCGTATCTGCGCCCCGACGGGGAGCTGGAGATGCGCTACTCCTTCCTGGCGCGGGGGCTCTGCCCGCTGCCGGAGCGGTACCGGGTGGACGAGCTGGATCCGGCGTTCGTCGACGCCGCCCGGAGGGCCTGGGCGGTGCTGATGCAGGACGAGGCGATGCGGGAGCACGTGGAGTGGCTCACCAGGCAGTTTGACGCCCTGGAGCTGCCGCCGCTGGACGATGACGGCGCCGGCGATGACGGTGAGGCCGGCGGTGAGCCGGCGTGACCCGGGCGCTGCCTGACTACCTGGCCCCGGGGCTGCGGGTGGTCTTTGTCGGCTTCAACCCCGGCGAGACCTCGGCGCGGGAGGGGCGCTACTACGCCTACCCCGGCAACCGGTTCTACTGGCTGCTGTGGCAGGCCGGGCTGACCGACCGGCTCTACGCGCCGCACGAGGACGAGACCCTGCTGCAGCTTGGGTACGGCCTGACCGATCTGGTGGGCCGGTCGACCCGATCCAGCGGCGACCTCAGCGCGGCGGAGCTGCGGGCCGGGCGGGAGGAGCTGCTGGGCAAGCTGGCCCGGTATCGGCCGCGGGTGGCCTGTTACAACGGAAAGGGCGTCTACGCGGCGCTGACGGGCCGCCGCAGGGTGGCCTACGGCCTCCAGTCGGCGTCGGTGGTGCCCGGGGTGCTGGACTTCGTGGCGGCATCGCCCAGCGGGCGGAGCCGGGAGCCCCTGGCGGAGAAGCTGCGGCTTTACCGCGAACTGCGGGCGCTGATTGCGGAAGGGGGATGAGGATGGGCGAGTGGGGTGAGCACGTGCACGCGGTCACTGCGCAGATGGCCCTTTACCGGGAGTCGGCCCGCCGCCTCTGCGAGCTGGCGGAGCTGCGGCCCGGGATGACCGTGGTCGACCTGGGAGCCGGCACCGGGCTGACGAGCCTGGCGGCCCTGGATATAGTGCCCGCGGGGCTTCACCTCACGGTGGTGGAGGCCAGCCCCGCGCTGCTCGCCGCCGCCCGGGCCCGGATCGGCGAACGGGCGCTGGCGTACCACGCGGCCGATGCGGCCGCAGCCGCCGACCTGGTGCCGGGGAAAGTCGATCGGGTGCTCTGTAACCTCGCCCTGCTCTCGTTCCGCGACCCCGAGGGCGTGCTGCGGGCCTGGCGGGGGAAGATCAAGCCCACCGGGCGCTTCTGCTTCTCGCTGTCGGGCACCTGGTTCAACGCCCTGCGGGACCAGGTGACGCCGCAGTACGTGTTCCTGCAGGAGCTCCACCGCCAGGGGGCGCTGAGCCGGCGGCCCCCCGGCGTGGACCGGCTGCCGAACCGGCGGTCCGTCGAGGGAACGCTGAAGGGGGCAGGGTACAAGCCGGACGGTTACGAGGTGCAGGAGATCCCCACCACGGCGCCCGAGACGGAGCCGGGGGGCGAGCTGTACAACCTGATGCGCATCCGCCCGGCGCTGCCCGGGCAGGACCACGCAGACGCGGTGGCCCGGACGCTGGCCGCCCTGCCCGGGGCTGCGGCGGCGATCGAGGCAGCGGGCGCCCGGTGGCGGGTGGTGCACTTCACCGCGCAGCCCGCCCTCACGCCGGAGGAGATCCTGCTGGAGCGGTTCGGCGGCAGGCTGCCCGGCTAGAGGTATCGCGCCCGCAGGAGCCGGTCCAGCTCCGCAGCAGCGCGGGCCGTGCGTTCGTCCCAGCCATCGGCTGTGCCGCGGCGGCGGACCGCCAGGGCCGCGTCGATCACCGGGTGCCAGCGGGGCTCAACGGTCCGGCGCGCCCATTCGGCGCCCTGGGCCTTCGTGGTGCGTTTGCCCGTCTCCAGCGCGCACAGGGAGCGGAGCAGGTCGAGCAACTCGTCGGCCTGCTCCTCGGGCCGTCGGGCGGGCTTCGGCTGTTCAGCCAGCATCGCTCGCACCGCAGCGCGCACCTGGTCGGGGCTGACCGGGGGAAGTACTTCCATGGGCGGCGGGCCGGCGAAGGCGATGCCGTTCTCCCGCATATTGCAGATGTTGTCGGCGGAGAGCATGATCGCGCCCACCTCCGGCACGAAGACGCCTCGCTTGCACCTGGGCACCGGGACCGTCGTGCCCTCGGGGATGAGGTACTCCCGCGGCGCGTAGTCGCCTTCCAGCCTTCGGGCCGCGGGGTATGCCGCCAGGAACTCCCGGTGGAAGACCTCCAGCGCCTGCAGCTCCTCCGGGGAGAGGCGCCCGGCGGTGACGACCAGGAAGTCCAGGTCGCTGCTCTCCTCACAGTAGTCGCCGAGCGAGATGGACCCGCCCAGGTAGACGCCCACCAGCCGGTCGCCCAGGACCCATCTGAGGCCGGAGGCGAAACTCTGCATGAGTTCTGCGACATCGGGGGGCAGGGGCCTGTTCATGTTCATCCTCCTTGGCAGAAGTTGTGCATGAGTCGGTGCTCGTCCAAATTGGACGGAGGCAGGCGCACCCCCTGTTTCAGCCGCCGACCGGGCCGCCAACTGGCCCGGCCTCCGGGTGCTGGGTTATAATGGGTCCCGCGACAGGAGGCGATTACATGAACCTGAAAGAGCTGGACCTGCGCCATCTGATACACAACGAAGTTCGCTTCCGGGACCTGGCCCGGAAGGGGACGACGGTCATCACCCGCGCCGAAGGGTCGACCATCTACGACATCGACGGCCGGGCCTACCTGGACGCGCAGGCGGGAATGGTGCTGGTCAACATCGGTTACGGGCGCCGGGAGCTGGGCGCGGTGGCCGCGGCCCAGATGGACCGGCTGATGTACTACCATACCTACTTCCAGTACTCCAACGAGCCGGCGGTGCGGCTCGCGGCGAAGCTGGCCAGCATCGCGCCGGAGGGGCTCGGGAAGGTGTTCTTCACTTTGGGCGGGGCCGAATCGGTGGAGACCGCGGTGAAGATCGCCCGGCTCTACCAGCGGGCGCGGGGCCGGAAGGACGGCCACAAGGTCATCTGCCTCGACCTGGGCTACCACGGGAACAGCCTCGGGGCGCTCTCGGCGACGGCCTTTGAGGCACACCGGGCGTACTACGGGCCACTGGTCCCCGGGTTCGTGCACATCCCTTCGCCGGATACCTTCGAGGGGCCCTACCGGGCCGACGACCCGGAGGCCGGCAGCAAGTACGCCGCCCTGCTGGAGGAGCGCATTCTGGCCGAGGGGCCGGAGACCGTCGCGGCCTTCCTGGCCGAGCCGATCCTGGGGGTCGGGGGCATCATCGTGCCGCCAGAGGATTACCTGAAGCACGTGCGGCGGATCTGCGACAAGTACGGCGTGCTGCTCATCCTGGACGAGGTGATGACCGGCTTCGGCCGTGCCGGCACGATGTGGGCGTGCGAGCAGTTCGGCGTCGTGCCGGACCTGATGTGCGCCGCGAAGGGGCTGACCAGCGGCTACCTGCCGCTGGGGGCCGTGCTCGTGGGCGACCACATCATCGAGGGCATCGCGGAGGCCGACTTCCCCTTCGAGCACGGCTTCACCTACGCCGGCCACCCGGTCTCCTCCGCCGTCGCGATGGAGAACATCGCGATCATCGAGCGGGAGCGGCTGGCCGAGCGGGCCGCCCGCATGGGCGAACGGCTGAAGCAGGCCCTGATCGCCCGCGACAACCCCTACATCGCCGAGGTGCGCGGCCGGGGGCTGATGGTGGCCGCCGAGCTTGTGCGGGACCGGGAGACGCGGGAGCGGTTCGCCGAGGGGGGGCAGGCATTTCGCTTCGCCGTGGAAGCCGGATGCCTCCGGGAGGGCGTCATCACCGGCATCGCCCCGTACCGGGACACCCTGATGATCACCCCGCCGCTGGTGATCACCGAGGAGGAGATCGACCGGCTCGTGGACGTCTACGACCGGGTGATCCGCCAGGAGGGCGACCGCCGCAGGGGGTAGGGCGGGCTCCGACCGCCAGGGATAGGCTCAGGGTGTGCAACAGGATGGCCGCTCGGCATGAGCGGCCATCCTTCATGATCGCTTCTCCCTGCGACCGGTGATGGTGCCAGATCCTAGAACGGGGTCTTCAGGTCATCTGCTGTGTATCCGCTATTTTCAGGGTTCCATGCGATAAACAAGATGGGGCTGACCGCCCGTCCATACTCATTCACAGCAACGGCATAGAACCCTGCGGTATCTCCGCCACTGGAGATTCCAGTCAACGCCCAGACATTTGGATTCTCTTCCGAATGTACAACCGGGCTGTACTCTCGTGAGTGCAAGTAGCCGTCATCGTCCGGGTTTGGAGTCTCTCCAGGATCAAAAGCCTGGAAGTAGACTTCATCAGCACCCTCGACCTCAGCTACCAACTTGTAGTTGATTTGAGGCACAATATACCACCCATTATGGAAGTCGAAATGGGAAATCTCCAGACGGCGAAAAACCGGCCGCTTGTCGGGATCGCCGGTGTACCACTCAGACATGTCAGGCGCAGGAGGTGCTGGATTCTCCCACGCGTAAGGATCGGACTCCTTCCGAAATGAGCACCCGACAGCAACGAGTATCAACAACACGGTCACGGCGGACCGGATGAGTCGCCTCAACATAAGTCGCCCCCCTTTAGTCCCACTTGGTTGCCCCCTTTGTCCCACCCGGCGTTCAGCCCCGGTCCGGCAGCGGGCACCCGTTTTCGTCACACTGCCCCACAGGAACGATGGCCCGCCGGCGCGCGACGAAGTCATAGACGGGCTGCCCCAGACCGCTGAGCCCGGCCAGGGTCACCAGCGGCCAGAACGGCCAGAGGAGGGGGATGCGGGCGGTTATGGCCGCCACCGCCCAGATGCCCTCCGCCCAAAGGCCGGTCCGGGGCGAGTGCACGTGGAGGCGGGCCGCCAGCCGCTCAGGCGACACGCCCGCTCGTTCGGCCACGCCCTGCTCCCGGATGGAGACAAACTCCAGCCGCCCCAGCCAGTCCAATCGGGTCAGCCGCTCCCGGGCCTGCGTACACCGCGGACACCACCCGTCGTGGAACACGGTGATCGGCCCCACTGCCCGCACCTCCCGGTGTCGCCCAAATTCTCAGCCTTTGTGCCATTGTACACGCCGCGGCGCCGGGCGGCCAGCCCCGTCGCATGCACTTGCCGAGGCTGTGCCGGTGGAACTCCGCCACTCCGCCGCCCCGTCAAAACATTCAGAAGGGGTGATGGAGATGCGGAGGTCGGTCGCAGGTCTGCTGATTCTCCTGACGGCGGTCATGGCCGGCTGTGCGGGCCGGCAGGCGGCGGCACCGGATCCTGTGCCTTCCGGCGAGGAACTGCCGGCAGCGCAGGGTCCCGCGCGCCTGCCGGGCGCGGATAGCAACGCGGAGGTCGACAGCTCGCCGGACTCGGGCACAGGTGACGCCGGGGACGTTGGAGCCAGCGGCGAGGGGAGCGGCACACCGGCGCCTGTGCCCGCTCCGCCCGAGCTGGTGCGGGAGGAGATCCCCGGCGGCTTCCGCCTGGGTCCGTTCGATTCGGCGGGGCAGGTGTGGTGGTTGAACCCTGGAGTCGTCTGGATCCACGCCACGGCCGGAGGGGAGCACCACTACGGCATGGTGGCGCTGGAAGGGGGCGGGTTGGAGGCCGGCGCCGAGCACGACCCCGAGGGCATTCCGTATTGGGACCCCTGGCACTTCCTGCTGAGCCCGGACGGTGCGCGGGCGGTGCACTATGCGGGCAGGGCCGGCGCGCGCACCTTCATCAACCGGGAGACCGGGGCCGCCCGGGAGCCGGAGGCGCCGCGGTTCTACGGCAGCAACATCTTCGACTCGTGGTCGCCGGACGGCGCGCATTTCCTCGTCCAGTCCAACCGCACCGATCCGGTTCCGGGCTTCTACTTCCTGGACCGCGACGGCAACCCGGCGGGCACCTTTGCGGAACCCGGCCACTTCAGCCACTGGGGCGCCTGGTCCCCTGACGGAACCCGCGTCGCCTTCCTCTCGGTGCCGATGGACCTCCACTACGCGCGCAGCCCGGAGGAGTGGGAGGAGCCGCCCTACGGCGAGCGCATGGGGGTGCTGGACCTGAGGACCGGCAAGGCGACCTACTTCGGCCTGGAAGGGCAGACCTTCTTTGGAACCCCGGTCTGGTCGTCCGACGGCGCCCGGCTGGCCGCGGTGTGCGGCGAGCGGACGGTGGTTCAGAACAGCCACCCATTTGAGGAGTACGAGACGACCCGTCTCAGGGAGCCCCGGCCGTGCCTGGTGGATCTGGAGGCGGGCACGGTGGCGCCTGTCGGCGACGGTCGCAGCGGCGACGTCTTCCTCGCGGTTCTGGGCGTGACCGACGAGGCTGTGCTGATCGAGTACTTCGACCGAGGGGAGGGCGAATGGGGGTATGGCTGGACGCCCCTGGGCGGCGGCCCGCTGGTGGAACTGGGGGGAGAGCACTGGCAGGGAGCGCCTCAGCTCGTAGCAGGCGGCCGCGCCGCGCTGGTTTCGGAGCTGCTGCCCAACCGGCTGGCGCTGTTCGACCAGCGGGGTGAAGCGGAACGCATCCTGGCCGAGGGCACGATCGATGGGCTGGTGGCCAGCCCTGACGGGCGGCACCTGGCCTTCTACCACAACCGGTACCTGACGGTGCTGGAGGTACCGGAAGAATGACAGCGGGCCCGCCCCCGGATGAGGGGGTGGGCCCTTGCGGTGAGGTACTAGTTACGCCAGTTCGATGGGGATCTGCCTGCCGCCCCGGCCCTTCGCACGGGGCAGCCGGATCTCCAGCACCCCGTGGTGGTAGCGGGCCGTGATCTTGTCGGCGTCGACGCTGGGCGGGAGCGTCATCGACCGCTCGAAGGTCGCGACGCCCCGGGCGCCACCCTCGCCCTGGCCGGACACCGGGACCGAGCGGTGGATGGCACGGATGGTCAGCACGTTGCCGTCTACGGTAACGGACAGGTCCTCGGGGCTGATCCCCGGCACCTGGATCCGGATCACAGTGTCCTGCTCGCCCTGCTGCACGTCCATCTGCTCAACAGAGGGTACGGCAGGCCAGGCGCCACCCAGGACGTGCTGCTGCCACTGCGACATCATCCGATCGAACAGCTCGAACGGATTCCACTGACGCATCGGGTAGAACATCATCGCCATACCCCTTTCTCTTGTGTAGTTGGCGTGGGAGGGAAACGTTCCCACTGTTGGTTCCAGCACTATTCTAGCACCAAAGGTCAAAGAAAGTCAAGATCAAACCGGGTGAGAGGAACCTGCGGCTTTCCCCGTGGTGCGGGCGCGGGGGAGGAGGGTCATAGATTGGAGCGGGAGGTGAGCCCGGCATGGTGAAATCCGGAAGAGGAGGCGTGCCGGCGCCGCGAATGGTGACCGGCGGCGACGTGATCGTGGTGCGGCCCCGGGCCAGGCGGGAGGAGTCTGCGGCGCCGCAGACGAGGGCTCCGGCGGCGGTCCGGGCGATGGCTCCGGCGGTGGGGCCGGGAGGAACGATTCGTACCGACGCAACCCGGGCCGGGGGGACCGCGGCCGCACCGTATACATCGGCCCCGCCTGTGCCGGAGTACGAGTTCGGTACCTGGCGGCGGCTGGGCGGGGAGGAGGGCTGATTCTCGAGGGGGCAGGCGGCTGCCCCCTTCTTGTTCACAAGGTAACTTGACGAAATAGCCAATTCGGTATTGACACACGTGAATGATCCAGTCAACACTATCGACAAGTCCCCGAGTTCCGCGGAGTTGTCGGAAAATCTGAGGGAAGGAACGGAGGCGGAGCGATGCTTGGTGGGTACATGGGGCGTATGCTGTGGGTGGACATGACCACCAGGGAGCTTCGTGAGGAGCCGCTGGACGAGCGACTGGCCCGTGACTACGTGGGTGGATACGGACTGGCCGCACGGATTGCCTACGACAGAATGCCGGCGGGTGCGGACCCCCTGGGTCCTGACAACATCCTCGGCATCGTGACCGGTCCGCTCACCGGCACCCCGACGATCGAGGGCAACCGTTTCATGGTCACGGCCAAGTCGCCGCTGACGGGCACCTGGGGAAATGCCAACTGCGGCGGCCGCTTCGGCCCGCATCTGAAGATGGCCGGATACGATGCCATCTTCGTCACGGGCCGGTCGGAGGAGCCGCTCTACCTGTACATCGATGAGGGGAAGGCCGAACTGCGGTCGGCCGCCCACCTCTGGGGCAAGGACACCATCGAGACGGAAGAGACCCTCCAGGCTGAACTGGGCGCCGACACGCAGGTGGCCTGCATCGGTCCGGCCGGCGAGAAGCTGTCGCTGATCTCCGGCGTGTTCAACGACAAGGGCCGCGCCGCCGCGCGCTTCGGCGTCGGCGCGGTAATGGGCTCCAAAGGCCTGAAGGCCGTCGCCGTGCGGGGGAAGCTGCAGATCCCCATCGCCGATCCCGAGCGGGCCAGGGCCTTGCGCCGGGAGTACATGAAGCGGAAGACCCCGGCCTACGACTTCCTCTCTCCCGGGACCATCGCCGGCACGGGCGTCTCTGCCCTGAACGGCGACTCGCCGGTGCGGAACTGGGGCGGCGTCGGGGAGGTCGAGATTCCCACCGCCGGGCAGAACCTGTCCGCCGAGCGCATCCTCAGCTACCAGACGCGGAAGTCGGGCTGCTGGCAGTGCACCATCGCCTGCGGCGGCCACGTCGAGGTGAAGGACGGCCCGTTCAAGTCCAGCGGCCACAAGCCCGAGTACGAGACCGGCGCCGCGTACGGCGTGATGTGCCTCATCGACGACTTCGAGGTCATCAACAAGTGCAACGAGCTGTGCAACCGGTACGGGCTCGACACCATCTCCGCCGGCACCGCGGTGGCCTTTGCCATGGAGTGCTACGAGCACGGCCTGATCACGAAGGAGGACACCGGGGGCATCGAGCTGGCGTGGGGCAGCGGGGAGGCCGCCGTCGCCCTGACGCAGATGATGGGTGAGCGCAGGGGCATCGGCGACCTGCTGGCGGACGGCGTGAAGCGGGCGGCCGAGCGCATCGGACGGGGGGCGGAGCAGTTCGCCGTGCACGTCGTCGGCTGTGAGCCGGGCATGCACGACCCCAAGCTGGCCCCGACCTACATGGTCTCCTTCGTGCTGGATGACGCCCCCGGCACGCACATGCAGGCCCTGTACGCCCCCGGGCTGTTCGCCAAGGGCATCGACCCGGCCCCGCCCCGCCAGGAGATGGCCGGCACAGGCGAGTTCCACCGCACCCTGATGGCCCTGGGGCACGTGGTGAACTGCGCCGGGGTCTGCGCCTTCGGCTACATGAGCTACGAGGTGGACTTCATCACCGACTTCCTCACGGCGGTCACGGGCGAACCCTGGGGCTTCGAGCGCTGGAAGCTGGCGGGCGAGCGCATCGCCAACATCCGTCACCTGTTCAACCTGCGGGAGGGGCACAACATGGCCGAGTGGACGGTTCCCGGCCGCGTGGCCGGCTCCCCGCCCCAGCAGGCGGGCCCCCATGCGGGCTTCACGGTGGATCTGGAGACGTTGCGGAAGGACTACTTCGCGGCCATGGACTGGGATACGCAGACCTCCCGCCCGTCGGCCGAGCGGCTGCGCCGGCTGGACATGGAGGACCTGATCGACGCGATCGGGGCCGACTAAGGGGTGCGCAGAGATCGGGACACGACAGAAGGCAGGATCGCTGCCCGGGGGCAGGCTCCTGCCTTTTGCTGAGAGGGCGAAGCCGTTTCTAGACCTTGAAGCGCTGGACCTCTGTCTGCAGGTTCTGCGCGGTCTGCGCGAGCTCCTGGGCCGAAGCCGCCACCTGCTCCGACGACGCATTCAGTTCCTCCACGGTGGCGGAAACCTGCTCGGCCGCGGCGGCGTTCTCCTGCGAGACCAGGGCGATGCGCCGCACGGCCTCGCTGACCTCGACCGCACTGGCTGCCATCTGTTCCGTGGCGGAGGTGCTCTCCGCCGTCGCATGGGCGACCGTCCGGAAGGTATCCAGGGCCCGGCCGGCGCTCCCCTGCACCTGCTCCACGTTCGCGGCCAGCCGCTCCATGGCGGCGGCCGCATCCTGGACCACGGTCAGGATGTCCTGCAGGGCCTGCCGGGCCTCGGCGGTCAGCCGGCTGCCCCGGGCGGCCCGCTCGGTTCCCGCCGTCATGGATTCCACCGCCGCCGCCGTCCTGCGCTGGATGCGGCCGATCAGTTCGGTGATCTCTCCGGCCGACGCGGCGGAGCGCTCGGCCAGCCTGCGCACCTCGTCCGCGACCACCGCGAAGCCCAGGCCGTGCTCGCCGGCCCTGGCTGCCTCGATCGCGGCATTCAGGGCGAGGAGGTTGGTCTGGTCCGCGAGCGCGGAGATGGTCTCGCTAATGCTGCCGATCTGGCCTGAGAGCTCCTCCAGCTCGCGGATCCGCTCTGCCGCCGCAGCCACGGCCTCGCCGATCTGCGCGGTTTCCTGCAGCGTGCGCTCCAGAACGTCCGCGCCGCCCAGCGCCCGGTGCGCTGCCTGGGAGGCCTGCTCGGCCGTGTCGTGCACGTCGCCTGCCATGCCGGTGAGATGCCGGGACATCTCCGCGAGCAGGTTCTCTGCCTCCTGAATGTCCTGCGCGGACCGGGTCGCCGCTGCGGCGATGCGGTCGATGGCGGCCTTCAGCTCGGCGACCGCCTCGTTCACCGCGGCCGTCTCCCTTGCCTGCTCCCCGGCGCCCGCGGCCACCTGTTCGATGGCCTGGGCCGTGCCTGAGGCGGCCTGTGCCATGGCCTCTGCGGCCTCTGTCAGCTGCTCGGAGGACGAGAGCACCGATTGCGCGCTCCCGCCGACCCGGCGGACCACGTTTTTCAGGCTCTCGAGCATGTGGTTGAAGGCGCGGGTGGTGTCTGCGACCTCGTCGTTGGCGGTGATGGCCAGCGCCTCCTGGCGCAGGTTGCCGGAGGCGATCTCGGCTGCGGCGGCCGCCATCCGCTGGATGGGCCTGCTCAGGCTACGGGCGATCCACAGGGCCACCGCCACCCCCAGGACCGCCGCAGCGACGGAGGCCGCGATGATGATCCGCTGCATCTCCTGCGTCCGGGCGACCGCATTCTTCAGGTCGATCGCGGCCATGGCGTCCAGGGTGTTCACCAGGTCGGAGACCGACTCCGTCATCCGCCTCGTGGACTCAAGCCCTGCCGTGCGCAGGAGATCCACGGCTTCGTGGTGCCGCTGGCTGTAGGCATCCGCCTGCACCTGCCCGAGCAGGGCCATGTAGCTCTCCTGCTCCGTCTGGATGGCGGAGAGATGGGCGCGCAGGGTCATGTCGCTGGTCATGGCCAGCAGCTGTTCGACCTGTGATGCGAGTTGCTCGCTGGCCTCTTCCAGGGCCGTGATGTACTCGGAGTCGCCGAACAGCATGTAGTTGCTGATGGCCGCAGACTGCTGCAGGAGGTCTGCCTGGATCTGCTGCGCGCCTTTGACGATCGCGTGACTCTGGTTGATCGTGTCGAACTCGGCCATCAGCGTTTCGGTGGCCAGGTAGCCCACCCGGCCCACCGCAATCAGCAGGAGTGTCAGGATGATGGGTGATGACAGAAGCTTCAGCGAGATCTTGATCCGCAAGCGTGTACGCATGGTTGGGCCCCCTCGTGCGTCGCTATTTCGAGAACTTCTGCTGCTGTGCTGCACACTCTGCGACGGCGCTTTGCTGTTTGACTTACAAGAATGATTGTTGGACATTGCCGCTTCATAACCTTCTTTGACTGGCGAAAATTTATCGTGCCGGACAATTTTTGAGCAGGAATAGCACCGCGGCGAGTCGCCCTGGGCTTGCTCGCCCCATCTGTGCGTCGAATTATGTAACCTAATCGACCCCCGCCATCATAGAGTGGGTTGGGCCCGCGGTGAGTGCCGGCCGCACAGCCGCAAGGGCCCGATTCTTGCCGCGGGGTGATCGGTGTGTCCGAGCACAAGCCCCGTAAGCCCATGTTCGACGGAGCCGATTTCCTTTCCGGCGACCTGACCAGCGACTCGCTCGGCCTGGCCCGGTTCTACGCCTGGTGCTGGCAGGCGCCTGAGGCCGAGCGGGTGCGGTCCCTGATCCCCCGGCTCTGCCATGCTGACCCGGCGCAGCCGCTGCTGATCCTGGAGCTCCTGCCCGATGCGGCGCCCCTGTGGCGGCGCTACCAGCAGTCCGGCCCCGAGGCGTTCCCGACCGGCGCGGCGGCGCAGGTGGGCCGGGCCCTGGCCTGTGTTCATGACGCCTTCCGGGGGCTCGACCCGGTAGGAGACCCGGCCCTGGCGTGGCTCGGCCGGGCCTTGCCCTGGAGCTTCACGCTTCACCGTCCCCGTCTGGAGACGCTGGCCGGCATGAGCGCCGCCAACCGGGAGATGGTCCGGCAGATGCAGGCGAGGCCGGAGGTCTTCGAACGCCTGGACGGCCTGCGCAGCCTCTGGCGGGCCGAAACGGTGATTCACGGGGACGTGAAGATGGACAACTGCCTCACGATCCCGAACGGCCGGGGCGGCGAGCGGCTGCTCCTGGTCGACTGGGAGCTGGTGCAGGTCGGCGATCCGGCCTGGGACCTGGCCGGCGCCCTGAACGACTTCCTCTTCTTCTGGGTGGTCTCCATGCCCCACGAGCGGCCGCTGCCCGAGATGGTGGCCGGCGCGCGCTTTCCGCTCCCGGTTATCCAGCCGGCCGTGCGGGCCCTCTGGCTGGCCTACGCCGCCGCCCGCCGGATGCCGGCGGCCGAGGCGGAGGGGCTGCTGGACCGGGCCGTGCGCTTCGCGGCCGTGCGGGCGCTGCAGACCGCCTACGAGATCGCCGGCCACTTTCCGGACATGCCCGTCCCGTCGGTGCTGCTGTTCCAGGCGGGCATGAACCTGCTGGCCGACCCGGCGCGGGGCCGGGCGGAGCTTTTCGGACTGGGGGATCCGGCATGAGGGCGGCACAGTATTGCGCGGACATCAGGGCGGTGGCCGAGGCCGCCGAGGTGCTGGGGCCCATGCGCTTCGCCCTGCTGGGGGAGGTTCGCGACCTGACCCGGAACCCGGTGGTGGACCCGTCAGGCCGGGAGGTGCGGGATCCCCTTCTGCAGGCGCTGGAAAGCGAACTTTACCGGCGGCTCTACTGCCGGCCCCGGCCGGGCGGCGCCCCGGCGGGGACCGACCCGGCGGAGGAGCGGGCGTTCATCGGGGCGCTCTCCCGGGCCAACCAGGGCAGGGGCACGTGGGAGTCGGGCTGGCGGGTGGCCGGGGTCGAGCCGGACGGGCAGATCGCGGTGACGAAGGACCAGGTCACCTTCTGGGCCCGCCCTTCGCAGGTGCGGGTGAGCGGCGGCGCCGGGCCGCAGGGGCATGCGCCAGGTGCGCCTGAGCCTGGTGCGCTGTGTTCCGTCCGCCTGGGCAAGGAGATCCGCCACCTGTTCCCGGCGTTCTACATGGCCCTGGGCAACGCCCTCCCCGAGGGCCGCCCGCTGCTGCGCCTCTACTGGCACCTGACCCCCGAGGCCGCCGTCCGCTACATGCGGCTGGTGACGGAGGGGCTGGGCGGCGCGGGCATCCCCTTCAGGACCAAGGTCCTGTCGCACCCCCGCCAGTACCTGCGCGCGGACGCGGGGGTGCTCTACCTCGCCCGTTCGGACTTCGACCGGGCCCGGCCGGTGATCGCCCGGGTCTACCGCGAGATCCGGGCCCTGCTCCATCCGGCCGTGCCGCTGTTCACCCGGCCGCTGGCCCCGGGCCTGGGCCTGGCGGAGGATCCGGGAGGCGGGCTGAGCTTCGGGCAGTCCCGGTGCCGGATCGCCGCCGAGGGGCTGGTGCGGGCCCATGCCGAGGGCGCACAGTCGCCGGCCGCGCGGGCGGAGCGGATGGCGGCGGCCTTCCGGGAGCGGGGGCTGGACCCCCTGTGCCCCTACCTGGAGCCGGGGTCCCGCGACACCTACACGTTTGAGCCCGATGCGTGAGAGGGGGAGGGAAACGGGTGAGCACCTCACCGGATGTGCGGGCGGAACTCCTGCAGGGCGCGGCGGCCATCGGCCGCCGGCTGTGTGCGGAGGCCTGGTTCGACGCAGCGGGGCAGCAGTGCAACTGGATGGGGCGGCACGACATTCAGGACGGGCTGCTCGCGCGGTACTCCGTACGCTCGGCCGCGGTGGGGCCGGAGCTTTACGGCGGCAGCGCCGGCATCGCCCTGTTCCTGACCGAGCTCTACCGCCTGACCGGCGAACGGGACTGCCTGCGGACCGCGCGGGCAGCGCTCCGGCGCTCGGTCCGCTTCATGCAGGAAAGCCCCACCGGGGCCTCGCCGCTCTCCTTCTTCGCCGGCCATCTGGGGATGCTCTACGCCGCATGCCGGCTGGCCGACGCGGACCCACCCGCCGGGCCGGCACGGGAGCCGGCTGGGCCGGCGGGGCTGGCCGGTGAGGTGGCCTGGCTGAGGGACGCGGTCCTGCGGGGGCTGGAGGGCGACCACACCCTGGACGTGATCAGCGGCAATGCCGGCGCGATCCCCGTCCTGCTGGCATTGAAAAAGCGCCGGGGCCTGGAGCCCTTCGGCGCCCTGGCGCTGGAGTGCGGCGAGGAGTTGCTGCGGGAGGCCCGGTGGTCGGGGGAGATGTGCTGGTGGGAGGCCAGCCGGCTGAGCGGCTCGCACACCGTGCCACCCGCAACCGGGTTCTCCCACGGCGCGTCCGGCTGCGGGCTGGCCCTCCTGCTTCTGTATGCCGAAACCGGGGAAGAGCGGTGGCTCCGGGCCGCCCGGGGCGCCTTCGCCTTCGAGGACTCGCTGTTCAGCCCCGCGGCCGGCAACTGGATCGACACCCGCTTTCCCTACCGAAAGGAGGGGGGCGGCCTGCGCGGGACCTTCCAGCGGGGCTGGTGCCACGGGGGGCCCGGCATCGCCATCGCCCGGATGTTCGCCGCCCGCCTGGACCCCGACCGGGCCGATGCGCACAGGCGCATGGCAGAGGTGGGGGTGCGGGTGGCGCTGTCGGCCATCGCGGCGCGGATGGCGGAGCCGGGTGGCGATGCGACGCTCTGTCACGGCATCGCGGGCCTGTCGGAGATCGTGCTGATGTACGGGGAGTGGTTCGACGGCGCGTACCGTGCGAAGGCGGCGGCGACCGCGCAGGCGCTGCTGCGGCGCTACGGGGCGAAGGGCGACTGGCCTTCGGGGGTGAACGCCGGGGGCCCGAACCCGAGCCTGATGATCGGCACGGCGGGCATCGGCTACCACTTCCTGCGGCTGTGCGATCCGGGGGTGCCGCCGGTGCTGGCCCTGACGGCGACCCGCTAAATCCTGAACCGCTTCACCTGCGCCTGCAGCGACTCCGCCGTCTGCGCCAGCTGCTGCGCCGCCTCGGCGACGTTCCCGGCCGAGGTGTTCATCTCCTCCACCGCGGCGGCCACCTGCTCCGCGGCCGCGGCGTTCTCCTGCGACACCTGGGCGATGCGGTTCACCGCGGCGGTGACCTGCGCAGCGCCCGAGGACAGCTCCTCGGTGGCGGCGCTGTTGGACTGGACCGCCTCCGCGACCGCCTCGAAGTTGGCCAGGGCCTCGGCGGCCATCGCCTTCACCTCGTCGACCGCCCGGGCCGCGTCCTCCATGTCGGCCGTCGCCTTGCGCATGGCCTCGAGGATCGCCGCCAGGGAGCCGCCGGCCTCCCCGGCCAGCTCGTTGCCGGCGGCCAGACGGGCCGTGCCGGCCTCCATGGCCGCGACGGCGTCGGCGGTGCCCTGCTGGATGCTGAGGATGAGCTTCGTGATCTCCTCCGCGGAGGTCGCAGACCGTTCGGCCAGCTTCCGCACCTCCTCGGCCACCACCGCGAAGCCGCGGCCGTGCTCGCCTGCCCGTGCCGCCTCGATGGCGGCGTTCAGAGCCAGGAGATCGGTCTGGTCGGCGATCTCGCCGATCGTCTCGCTGATCGTGCCGATCTGGCCGGAGAGCGCCTCCAGCTGCTTCAGCCGCTGCGCCGCCCGGGCCACCACCTGGTCGGCTGCCGCCATCTCCTGGAGCGTCCGCTCGACCACCCGGGCGCCGGACTGCGCCTGCTCCTCCGCCAGCGAGGCCCGCTCCGCCGTCTTCCAGACCCGCTGCGCCATCTGGTCGAGTCCGTCGGTCATCTGGTTCAACAGCGCCGTCGCCTGCCGGATGTCGGCCACCGACCGGGCCGCCGCGTCGGCGATGGAGCGGATGACGGCCTGCAGCCGCTCGACCGTGGTGTTGACCTCGGCCGTCTCCTCCGCCTGCTCCGAGGCGCCGGACGCCAGGTGCGCGATCGCCTGCGCGGAGGATTCGGCCGCCTCCGCCGACGAGCGGGCAGAGCCGGACAGCTCGGCCGAGGCCGCCATCACCGCTTCGGCGCTCTGGCTCACGCGGTGCAGGACGTCGTGGAGGTTCCGGGCCATCTGGTTGAACGCGCGGATGGTGTCGCCGATCTCGTCGCGCGAGGTCTCGGCCAGCTCCTGCCCGCGCAGGTCGCCGCCGGCGATCTCCGCCGCCGCCGCCGCCAGGTGCCGGATGGGCTGGCTGAGCCGGCGGGCCATGTACTGGGCAACCGCGAAACCCAGGATCACCGCCGCCGCCGAGGCGGCGATCACCCCGATGTCCATGATGCGCGCAAGCCTCCGGGAGCCGGAGAGGTCAGCCGTGGCCCCCTCCGTGAGCGACTCCACCAGGCTGTTCACGGCGGAGGTCATCTCCGTCATGGCGGGGACGGCCTCCATCCGCATGATGACGACCGCCTGGTGCTCGTCGCGGCCCCGCAGCTCCTGGCGAATTCTGTCCACCGTGTCGACGTAGGCCGCGTGCATCTCCTGGACTTCGCGGAACTGGTTCCGGGCCGCCTCATCCTCCACCGTTTCCAGGAGCATGGTGAGGGTAGCGGCCACCCGCTCGCGAGCGGTCAGGTACTGCGCGATGTCGCGCGAGTCGCGGTAGAGCACGTAGTTGCTGATGCCGCTGGCCTCCCGCAGCAGATCGGCCTGGAGCGACTGGGCCCCGATGGCTACCGAATAGCTGCGGTCGATGGCCTCCAGCTCGCCCAGCACCGTCTTGGTCACGAACCTGCTCACGAAGCTCATGCCGATGAGAAGCACGATCAGCACGAGGGGGGAGGCCAGCAGCTTCAGAGCAATGCGTGATCGGATCTTCCTGCGCATGGTGGTACCTCCAGGTGCTGTGTTGCGAGATGGGACTTGATCCTATTATGCCACGAGATGCGTACTATTTGGATGCTTAATGTCATATTACGCACCGTCCAGGATGACCGGCAGCGGCCCACCCAGGGTGGCGCCCTCCGGCGTCACGTGCATGACGAAGGCGTGGACCTCCACCCCGGCCCGTGCCACCTCCCGCAGGGTCTCGCCGAAGACCGGGTCGATCTCATCCCACGGCCCGAACGCCTCCGCGTCGTCCCGCTGCGCGATGAAGCAGACCGCCGCCCGGAAGCCCTCCCGCACGGCCCCGGCCAGCGCGCCCAGGTGGCGGGCGCCGCGGGCCGTGGGCGCGTCGGGAAAGCGGGCCACCCGGAGCCCGTCCGCATCGGGCAGCACGGAGGTGACGGACTTCACCTCCACCAGGCAGGGCGGCCGGTCCGGGGCCGTCAGCAGGAAGTCGATGCGGCTGTCGCCGTAGCGGTACTCCGGCCGCACCCCGGCGTAGCCGGCAAACGGGGGGCAGGCCCCTTCCGCCACCGCCCGGTGGAAGAGCTTGCCGGGAAGGGAGGTGTCCACGGAGACCCAGGTGGAGCCGGTGCGGACCATCAGCAGCTTGCCGGCGGTCTTGCGGCCCGGCTTGGGCGTCTCTGCCGGAGGCTGTCCCGGAGCCGGGGTGCCGGTGGCTGATGGCTCCGGTTCGGGCGCGTCCTCCCGCAGCGTCACGATCACCGGCGCTCCCGGCAGGAGCAGCTCCGCCATGCGCCCCGAGGAGGCCACGTGCACCGGCACCTCCCGTCCGTCCTGCAGGCGGACCCGCGCGACGAAGCGGTTGGGGCGCTCCAGGAAGGTTGCGGGGAATCGTCTCTCCGTCACGAGCAGTTCTCCTTTCGTCGTGCCCTCTGGCAGGAATCGACACCATCGGCAGGCACCATATGCCCATGCGACTTCGACTTCATGCCGCCCCATCCCTCTGCCGGTGCCGGCACCGCCGACGGATGCGCCCAGCACGGGCAGGGAGCGAGGGCCCCTCTGTATAACAGAGAGAGGGAGTTCCCGACAAAGGAGGATGCCACCTTGTCCGCAGCGAAGCGTCGGCTGATCCCGGAGGACCTGTACAAGTTCGTGACCGTGAGCGACCCGCAGATCTCGCCCGACGGCGAGGTCGTCGCGTTCGTGCGTACACACACCGACCCCGAATCCAGGGAGCCGCGGTCGCACATCTGGCTGGCGCCCGCGGGCGGGGGCACGCCCGTGCCCTTCACCCGGGGGCCCAAGAACGACAGCTCGCCCCGCTGGTCGCCGGACGGCCGCACCCTGGCCTTTGTCTCCGACCGGGGCGGCGACCGCCAGATCTGGCTGATCGACCGGCACGGCGGCGAGGCCCGCCAGCTCACCCAGATGCGCCACGGGGCGGGGGATCCGGTCTGGTCGCCCGACGGGAAGCACATCGCCTTCACCTCGGCCGTGGGGCCGGGGGACCGGCGGGAGCTCCTGACCCGGGCTAAGAACGAGGCGGACAAGAAGGCGGAGGAGAAGAAGGCCAGGGACGAGGCCCGCACCTTTACCGTGATGCGCTGGCGCAGCAACGCCGCGGGCATCAGGCCCGAGCGCTGGGCGCAGATCTGGGTTGTGCCGGTGCCGGCCCCGGACGAGCCGATGCCGAAGCCCATCCAGGTGACGTGGGGCAACTACGACCACGGCGGCGCGACCTGGTCGCCCGACGGGCGGCTGATCGCCTTTGGCGCCAACCGCACCGAGGATGAGTCGTTCCGGGTGCGCGACATCTTCGTCACGCCGGTGCCGGATGCCGACTCGCCCGCTGCCCGTGCCTCCGTGGCCCCGCCCGAGCCCGGGGCAGAGGAGCCGGGGGAGGAGGAGGCGAAGGCCCTCTCCGAACGGCTCCGGAAGGCCGCGGAGGAGGCCGAGGCCGCGTTCCGGCCGCAGAACATCACGGGCGGCATCGGCGCGTTCCAGATCGCCCGCTTCTCGCCTGACGGCGCGACGCTGGCCGTCATCGGCCACCAGAACGAGTTCCACAACGCCACGCTGCCCCGGATCTACCTCTACCCGGCAAGCGGCGGCGAGCCCCGCATCCTGGAGCACCGCGACCTGCAGATCGGCAACAGTGTCGGCGCCGACGTGCGGCCCGGCGGCCTGGGGATCGAGGCCACCTGGTCGCCGGACGGCCGGCGCATCTACGTGCCCGTCGTGCGGCGCGGGGCCTGCTCGGTCTACGCCTTCCCGGTGAGCGGCGACGAGCCGGAGCAGGTGGTCGGGGGCGAGCGGGAGATCTACGCCGGCACCTTCGACCGGAGCGGCGAGCGGCTGGCGTTTGCGGCCGGTTCCATGTTCGAGATCGGCGACGTGTACGTGCGGGAACTGGCCAGCGGTGAGGAGCGGCGGCTCACCGCCGTGAACGAGAAGCTGTTCGCCGAGATTGAGTGGCCCGAGGTGGAGGAGCTGAACTTCAAGGCCCGGGACGGCTGGGACCTGCACGGCTGGCTCATGAAGCCGGTGGGCTTTGAGGAGGGCCGGAAGTACCCGCTGGTGCTCGAGATCCACGGCGGGCCGCACACCTGCTTCGGCCACGCCTTCTACCAGGAGATGCAGATCCTGGCCGCGGCGGGGTACGGCGTGCTGTTCATCAACCCCCGGGGCTCCACCAGCTACGGGCAGGTCTTCGTGGACGCCGTCCGCGGCGACTACGGCAACCGCGACTACAATGACCTGATGGACGCGGTGGATCACGCGCTGACCTTCGGCTGGGTGGACGAGAAGCGGCTGGCCGTGACCGGCGGCTCTTACGGGGGCTTCATGACCAACTGGATCGTCACCCAGACCGACCGCTTCGCTGCCGCCATCACCCACCGGTCCATCTCCAACTGGGTCTCCTTCAGCGGCACCCCGGACTTCGGGCCGTTCTTCAACCAGATCCAGCACAAGGTGGACGACCCCTGGTCGCCGGAAGGGGTGCAGGAGCTCTGGCGCATCTCGCCGCTGGCCTACGTGAAGAACGTGAAGACGCCGATCTCCATCATGCACTCCGAGTTCGACTTCCGCTGCCCCATCGAGCAGGCGGAGCAGTTCTACATGGCGATCAAGTTCTATGGGCAGGCGCCGACGGAACTGGTGCGCCATCCCCGGTCCAACCACGACCTCACCCGGCAGGGCCCGCCCGTCCTGCGGGTCGACCGGTTCCACCGGATCCTGCGCTGGTTCGGGAAGCACTGCCCGGCCAACCAGGGCTAGTGCGCGCGAAACTGGATAAACGCTAAGGCGGGGCCGGGTTCGGCCTCGCCTCGTGCGCAACATGGGGGTGATGGACACGTACCTGCGGGAGGTGTCCCTGCGGCGGGATCTGGTCCGCGACTGGAACGTGTACCCGTACGACATTCCGGCCATCCGGCATCTGGACCGACTGCGGTTCCGCACCAACGTGGTCTTTTTCGTGGGGGAGAACGGGTCAGGCAAGTCGACGCTCCTGGAAGCCATCGCCGGCCAGTGCGGCTTCAGCCCCGCGGGGGGAGGACGGTCTGACCTGCTGCGGGTGGAATCGGCCGAGAGCGCCCTGAGCGGCACGATCCGCCTCTCCTGGCTGCCGAAGATCAGCGAGGGTTTCTTCCTGCGGGCAGAGACCTTCTACCACTTCGCCTCCTACCTGGATGAGCGTGCCCGGGATCCCCTGAGCGGGGGCAGGCGCGTCTACGACCGCTACGGCGGGAGATCGCTGCACGAGCGCTCCCACGGCGAGGCGTTCCTGGCGCTCTTCACCCACCGCTTCGGCCGGAAGGGGCTCTACCTGCTGGACGAGCCCGAAGCCGCGCTCTCCCCTGCCCGGCAGCTGGCCTTCCTGCGGCTGATCCACGACCTGGGGCCGACCGCCCAGTGGGTGATCGCCACGCACTCGCCCATCCTGCTGGGATATCCGGGTGCGCAGATCATCTCGTTCGATGCGGCGCCGCCGGCGGAGATGGCGTACGAGGAGACGCCCCATTACCAGATCACCCGGCACTTCCTGGAGCGCCGGGAGCGGATGCTGGCCGAACTGTTCCGCCCCGACGGTGAGTCGTGAGCCGCCCGGCTTCCTGCGCATACCGGCAGCCCGCATGGGTGAAACTGGTCTCGGGTTCCGCGCGGACCAGACCCTGCCATGAACGGGATGTAGGAGGCGCGAGAGTGGTCAGAATCGCGATCATCATCGGCAGCACGCGGCCGGGGCGCAACGGCGAGGCGGTGGCCCGCTGGGTGTACGAGCACGCCAGCAAGCGGACCGACGCCCAGTTCGAGCTGGTGGACCTGAAGGACTTCAACCTGCCTGTGTACGACGAGCCGATGCCGCCGTCGTTCGGGAAGAACTACCAGCACGAGCACACCAGGCGCTGGTCGGAGAAGATCGACTCGTTCGACGGGTTCGTCTTCGTCACGCCGGAGTACAACCACGCCACATCGGGGGCCCTGAAGAACGCCATCGATTACCTCTACCTGGAGTGGAACAACAAGGCCGCCGGCTTCGTGGGTTACGGCAGCCTGGGCGGCGCGCGGGCCATCGAGAACCTGCGCGCCATCATGGCCGAGCTGCAGGTGGCCCACGTGCGGCAGCAGGTCTCGCTCTCGCTCTTCACCGACTTTGAGAACTTCAGCGTGTTCAGGCCCAACGAAGAGGTGCACCTGCCCGCCCTGAACACCATGCTGGATCAGCTCGTCGCCTGGAGCGCCGCGCTGAAGCGCGTGCGCCAGGAGGCCACCGGAGCGTAAGAGACACTGTGGCGCAGTGGCGGGCGTTCGGCCTCATCTTCGGGCTGATCCTGATCAACGCGTTCTTCGCGGCCGGCGAGATCGCCGTGGTCTCCTCCCGGCCTGTGCGCCTCCGGCAGCTGGCCGAACAGGGGAACCAGGCGGCCTGGGCGGTGCTTCAGCTCATGAAGGACCAGAGCCGCTTTCTGGCGACCATCCAGGTGGGCATCACGCTGGCGGGCTTCCTGGCCAGCGCCTCCGCGGCGGTGGGGCTTTCCGCCGACCTGGGGGCGGCGCTTCAGCGGCTGGGGCTCAGCCCGGCGGTGGCCGGCAGCGCGGCCGTGGTGGCGGTGACCCTGCTGCTTTCGTACCTCACCCTGGTGCTGGGCGAGCTGGTGCCGAAGCGAATCGCGCTGCAGTCCCCGGAGCGGGTCGCCCTGCTGGTGGCCCGCCCGGTGGTGTTTATCGCGCGCCTCACCCGGCCGTTCGTCGCGCTGCTCACGGCGTCCACCAATCTGGTGGTGCGCCTGCTCGGCGGCCGGGTCGAGCAGGCCGAGCAGGGGATCTCGGAGGAGGAGCTGCGGCTCTACGTCGCCGAGAACACGGGGCTCCAGGAGGCGGAGAAGCGCATGATCGCCGGCGTCTTCTCCTTCGGGGACCGCACGGTGCGCCAGGTGATGGTGCCCCGCACCGAGATGGCCTGCCTGCATCAGGACGCGCCGCTGCCGGACGCCCTCGCGGCGGTGCGCCGCCACGGCTTTTGGCGCTATCCGGTCTACCGGGAGGACTACGACGACATCGTCGGCATGGTCACGGTAAAGGACCTGCTGCGCCACGTGGACCGGCAGCGCGACGGCCCCCGGGTCGCGGAGGTCATGCGCCCCGCGTGGTTCGTGCCGGAGTCGAAGCAGGCCCTGAGCCTCCTGAAGGAGATGCAGGCCGCAGACGAGCAACTCGCCGTCGTCGTGGACGAGTACGGCGGCGTGTCGGGGCTGGTCACGATGGAGGATCTGCTGGAGGAGATCATCGGCGAGATCGCGGAGGAGCCGCTGCAGCCGGGGGCGGAGCAGGGCGAGATCGAGCTGGACGCCGGCGAACCCGTGGACGAGGTGGCCGAGCGGCTGCGCATCCCCATCCCCAGGAGCCCCAACTACGAGACCCTGGCCGGGTACATCCTGCACCACCTGGGCGCCATCCCCGCCGAGGGCGACGAACTGGCCGTCGGCGGCTGGCGCCTGCGGGTGGAGCGCATGGACGGCCACCGCATCGACGTGGTGCGGGCGGTGCCCGACAGGCCGGACGCGCCGGGCGCACCGGAGGTGCAGGAGCCGCAGCAGGAGACCCGGCCCCCGGCCCCGCCCGGCTGAGCCGGGGCCTGCCGGTCGGCCAAGGCGCTCCCGCCCTCGGCGTCGCCGGGTTGAGCAACCGCCCGCCCTACCTCCCGACAGGGGGCCAGCGGTCGGGCCGCATGTCCGTCCGCAGCCATCCCGCGGGCAACGGTGTGTAGGGGGTAAGCGCCATCAGCCGGCCGTCCCGCCACCTGGCCGCCCCGGCCCGAAGCATCTCCGCCACCAGGGGTTCCACGAACTCCTCGGGCTCCCGCTCGAAGACCCGGCGGCTGGCCTGCACGAACCAGGGGGCGTTCAGCAGGTACTCCCTGATCCGCTCCGCATTCATGCCCTCCTCCAGCATCAGGGCGTAGCCGAAGATGCGCTTGCACGCGTGCCAGCCGATCTTCTGCGGCTCCCGCTGCCACTTCTCGTAGGGGCGGCGGGCGGCATCCAGGGCTGCGGGGAAGTCCGTGATGCGGGGGTCGTGGCCGGAGCACGCCCAGTCCACCCGCAGGGCGGCCAGCCGGTCCAGAGTGGCCAGCATCCGGCCCAGGGGATCGGGTCCGTCAGCCATGAGGTTGAGCCAGGCCACGTCGTCCCGGTGAAAGACGTCGCCCAGCAGGAGCACGCGCTCCTCCGGCGCGTAGAAGGAGAGGTGCCCCGGTGTGTGGCCCGGCGTGGCCAGGACCGTGAGCACCACGGCGCCCGTGTCCAGCTCGTCGCCCTCCTGAAGCACCTGGCTGACCTGGTAGTGGCCTACCGGGTGGTCCAGGAACCAGGCGTCGCAGGCGTTGAAATGCCGGCCGTTCACCCGGGCGGCGTCCTCCGCGCCGGCGGCGACCGGGATGCCGTAGGCCTGCTGCAGGCCGTGGTTGCCGCCCGCGTGGTCCACGTGGGCATGGGTGTTGACGATGAGGCGCAGCTTCCATGGCGGCACGCCGAGGTCGGTGAGCAGCCGCTCGGTCTCGGGCAGGTCGCTGCCGAAGCCCGTGTCCACCAGGATCGGCCGCGGGCCTGTGACCAGCGCCATATTCGCGCTGGGAAACCGGCGCTGCAGCATGTGAATGCGGGGGTTCACCGGCATGGCGCTACCCCGGCGTGACGTCCGGCCCGTTGCGGACCGTCATCATCGTTGCCGACATGTTGACGATCAGCTTCTCGCCGTCCTCGCTCAGGGCGAAGACCTCGCCGTGGCACACGGAGAGGGTCTTGCCCGCCTTGACGACCGTTCCCCGCGCCCGGAAACGCCGGCCCCTCGCCGGCGCCAGGAAGTTCACCTTGAACTCCACCGTCAGCACCGACGCGTCCGGCGGCATCAGGGTGTAGGCGGCGTACCCGCACGCCGTGTCGACCACGGTGGTGACAATGCCCGCATGCATGAAGCCGTGCTGCTGCGTGAACTCGGCGCGGAAGGGAAACTCGATCTCCACCACTCCGGGCTCGACCCGCAGGAGTTCGGCCCCGAGGGTTTCCATTGTCTTCATGCGGTCGAACGTCGCTCTCACCCGCTCGCCCAGCTCAACCGGCATCGTGCCCCTCCTCTGCTCGCTGCAGTATCGCCTCTATTGTAAGAATAGTTATAGCTTAAGGTAAAGGAAGAAATGCGGATCGCAGCAACGGCGGCCCTGGCCCGATTCCGCTAACCCGGGCCCCCGGATGAACCGGGAGCCACGTTTCAGCGCCAGCACTGGGTTGGCCCGCGGGCCACCGCCTCGCTGCTAGCGCCCTGCGCCCGGTTTTCTTCTGTCGATTGCCGGGAGCACGGCGGCGTAGTCGGCTAACTGCGGCGAGTTTCCACTTCGCCCGTCTGCCAGGTGGAAACTCGCCGCTGTTCGCGCTGCTGCGCGCGTCGTTGCTTGACATAACGTGGCATTACGGTTGACCAGCGATCATCCCGCAGGACCGCGGCTGTGGGAGCAGGCGGTTTTTCACTTCGGCGCAGAGGGCAAAGTGAAATAACGCCGGTTCCGCGATCGCTGGCGAGGGTCCCGGGCGGTTGCGCGGCGCGATTGCCGCCGCAGCCTGCGGCCGACTCAGCCTCACTGTGAAGCGGTCCCCTCCCGCCGTGGGAGGGGACCGCCGCGTCTATGGCAGGGGACGAGCCGCATAGAGAGGGGTAGAGTCGGACTGCCCGGGAGGTGGCTGGCCGTGCGTGAGCCCGCACTGCCGCTGAAGTGCCTCTGGACCCTGCTGTTCGCCCTTGGTCTGGGACTGATTCTGCTGCTGCTCTTCGCCACCCTGGAGCCCCGCCCGCTGGATGGAGAAGCCCTGAACTACTTCCCCGCCGCCATGCTGGAGCAGGGACGCCGCTTCGCCAGGGAGGCCCGGCTGGCCGCCACCCTGAAGGCCCTCGCCTCCCTGGGCGCCCTGGCCGTGCTGTGCTTCCATCCCGCCGGCGCCCGCCTGCTCACCTGGCTGGAGGCCCGCGGCCGGGGCCGCTGGCCGCGGCAGGTCGCGTGGGTGGCGGTGGGGGTGGGGGCCATGGCCGCCGTGGTGGAGCTGCCTTTCGCCTACTACCTCGGCCACGCCCACGAGCGGGCGTACGGCCTCACCCGCCAATCGGCCTGGGCCTGGTTGGGCGACCACCTCCTGGGGGCGGCCGTGGGGCTGGTCTTCTCTGCGCTGCTCTGGCTGGCGCTCTACGCCCTGATCCGGCGGAGCCCGCGGCGGTGGTGGGCGGGCGCCAGCCTGGTCATGGCCGGGTACAGCCTGCTCCTGGCGGCGCTCTACCCCGTGCTCCTGCTGCCCCTATTCCACCAGGTGCGCCCGGTGGATGATCCGCAGGTGCTGGCGATGATTCACAGCCTGGCGGAGCGTGCCGGCGTGCGGGTGGAGAAGGTGGCCGAGCTGCGGGTGGGGGACGAGTCCAGCCGGCTCAACGCCATGGTCGCCGGGCTGGGGCCCACCAAGCAGGTGCTGCTCTACGACACCCTGCTCCGCGAGCTGTCGCCGGCGGAGGTGGAGGCGGTGCTGGCGCACGAGCTCTCCCACGCAGTGCACGCCGACCTGTTCCGGGGCTGGGCCCTGCAGGCGGCGCTGAACGCCGCGGCCATGTGGCTGGCCGCCTGGATGCTCCGCGCGATGCGGGGCGTCTCGCCGCTGGGGCTGCCGGCGGCCCACGCGCCCCGGGGCCTGGCCCTGCTGATGCTCTTCCTCAGTCTCTGCGACATCGCCGGCACGCCGGCGCAGGCGGCGCTCTCCCGCCGGGCGGAGGTCAGGGCAGACAAGTACGCCCTGGAGCTCACGCAGAACCCCAGGGCGCTGGTGCAGAGTTTCCAGAAGCTGGCCAGGGCCAACCCCGGCGATGTTGCACCGCCGCCTCTGGTGGAGGTGCTCAGCCACTCCCACCCGTCGATCATACGCCGCATCCGGGCGGCCGAGGGGCGCTAGGCGAAGCGGCGGAAGGCGAGCGACACGTTGGTGCCGCCGAAGCCGAAGTTGTTGCAGAGTGCCGCCTCCACGCCGCGGACCTCCCGGGCGGCGTTGGGAACGTAGTCCAGGCGGCACTCGGGATCGGGCTGCTGCAGGTTGATGGTCGGCAGCAGCACCTGATGGTAGAGGGAGAGGACGGTCAGAATCGCCTCGATGGCCCCGGCCGCCCCCAGAAGATGGCCGTGCATGGACTTGGTGCCCGAGACGGCCAGCTGCCGGGCGTGGTTGCCGAAGACCCGCTCAATGGCCAGGCTCTCCTGCACGTCGCCCAGGTCGGTGGAGGTGGCGTGCGCGTTGATGTAGCCCACGTCCTCCGGGTTCAGGCGGGCGCTGCGCAGGGCGCTCTTCATCGCCAGGACGGCCCCCAGGCCCTCGGGATGCGGGGCGGTGATGTGGTAGGCGTCCCCCGACATGCCGGCGCCGGCCAGCTCGGCGTAGATGCGCGCGCCGCGCCGCTTCGCGTGCTCCAGCTCTTCCAGCACCAGGCAGCCGCCGCCCTCGCTCATGACGAAGCCGTCCCGGTCCACGTCGAACGGGCGGGAGGCGCCTTCGGGATCGTCGTTTCGGGTGGAGAGCGCCTTGGCAGAGTTGAAGCCGGCGAAGGCCAGCTCCATGATGGTGGCCTCGCTGCCGCCGGTGATCATGACGTCGGCATCCCCGCGGCGGATGATGTGCATGGCGTCGGCGATGGCGTGCCCGGCCGACGCGCAGGCCGACACCGTGCCGTAATTCGGCCCGTGCACGCCGAACCTCATCGAGATCAGCCCGGCGGCGCTGTTGATGATACAGCGGGGCACGAAGAAGGGCGAGATCCGCCGGGGGCCGCGCTCCTTCAGGATGTGCGAGTTCTCCTCGATGCTCTCCAGACCGCCCATGCCGCTGCCGAACACGACGCCCGTGCGCTCGGCCAACTCGCCCTCGAAGGTGAGGCCCGCGTCCTGCACGGCCTCCACCGCGGCGGCCAGGGCGTAGTGGATGAAGGTATCGTACCGCCGGGCTTCCTTCGGATCCATCACCGTCGCGGGGTCGAAGTTGCGCACCTCGCCCGCGAACCGGGTCTGCAGGCGCGAGGCGTCAAAGCGCGTGATCGGGCCGATGCCCGAGCGGCCGGCCACCGCCGCCTCCCAGTTGGCCTGTACGCTGTTGCCCAGGGGTGAGACCAGCCCCAGGCCGGTGACCACTACCCTTCGCTCCATTCGGTTCACTCCTTCAATAAGGGTTCAGGAAGCAAATAGGACCGGAGCATCGCCACCAGGCTCTGCCCCATGGCGTTCAGCTCGACGTCCGGCGTACCGGTCACCCAGTAGACCGCCACCCCGTCCGCCATGGCCAGCAGCAGGGCGGCCACGGTCTGCGGGTCGGCGTCCTGCCGGAAGCGCCCACGGGCGATGCCCTCAGCGATAATGCCCGCGACGTATTCCACCAGCCCGGCGAAGCGGTCGTGCAGCCCCTGGCGGATCTCGCCGTGCTGCACCGCCTCGGCCATGGTGACCAGCAGCAGGCGGCCGGTGCCCGGGTGGCGCACCCGCAGGGCGGTGGTGAACAGCTCCACGCAGCGCACCAGCCGTTCCCAGGGGTCGTCCACGCTGCGGGTCATCCGGGCGAAGAGCTCCGGCGCCCGGCCGAGCCGCTCGCGCACGAGCGCGAGCATCAGGTCGGCCTTCGTGGGGAAGTACCGGTACAGGGCCCCGACGCTGAGCTGGGCCTGCTGGGCGATGTCGCCCACGGTGGCGACCTGATAGCCCTTGGTGATGAACACCTCCATGGCGGCGTTGAGGATGGCCTCGCGCCGCCGCTCCTTGTGCGCCGGACTCACCTTGGGCATGGTGATCAACTCCTCCGATTGCGGCCTGTCCTGTGACGTCATGGGCGGCTTCGCCGGCCCGACCCGTGCCACAAACGTCCCCGCCGGCACGGGGTGGAGGTGAGGAGGGGGCGGGAGCCCCCTCCTCACTTACAAAAAAGTGAGCGCTCATTCATTTATAACACGCCGCCGGGGACGCGCGCAAGCGCGCAAAGGCACCGGCTGCGAGCAGCCGGTGCCCTGCGCGGATCCCGTTACTGGCCTGACTTCTGGGCCGCACGCTGCATGGAGGCGGCGTTGCGCTTCTGGGCATGCTGGGCGCCGCTGACCCCGGTAATGTTGTTCCCCGAGAGCTGGGCGCCAGACTGCTGGCCGGCGCCCATGGCGCCGAACTCGTAATTGGCCTGACCGGCCTTGCCGGCCGCCCGCTGCATGGCCGCAGCGTTGCGCTGCGCGCCGTGCTGCGCACCGCTCACGCCCTTGATGTTGTTCCCACTGAGCTGCGCACCCTTCGCCATCCTGAAACTCCCCCTCACATGCGATGTGTGGAGTCTCACCGGGACCGGTCTTAGTTTGAGCCGCCGCACCCGCAGGCAATCTGTATGTTGCCTGGGACTCTTGGAGGAATTTTCACCCGGCGCCCGGCTTTTGCTTCTGGGCAAGACTAAGGACAGATCATCTGGGCGAAGGGGTGCGCACCGTGCCCGAAACGACGGCAGATGCGAGCAAGCGAGTTGTTGTGCTGGGGGCGGGCTACGCCGGGCTGACCTGTTTCCTGGAACTGCAGGACCGCCTGCCCCAGGGCCACCAATTGGTGCTGGTCAGCCGCGACCGCTTCCACTGGTTCACCACGGAACTGCACACCTATGCGGCCGGTCACGAGGCCGACGCGGTCCGCATTCCCCTGAAGCGGCTGGTCGCCCCGCCCGGCCGGCTGATCATCGACCACGTGTCTGGGCTGCACCCCGCTCAGCGGCAGGTCGAGCTGAAGCTTTCCGGCAGCTTGGAGTATGACCTGCTGGTGTTCGCCCTGGGCAGCGAGCCCGAGTACTTCGGGCTGCCCGGCATTCCCGAGCACGCGCTCACCATCGGCAGCCCGCATGCTGCACGGGAGGTGCGGGAGCGGGTCCTGGCCCTGACGGACCGCGACAACTACACGGGGCATGTTCTGATCGTGGGCGGCGGCCTGACCGGCGTGGAACTGGCGGCGGAGCTGGCCGACGAGTACCCCCGTAAGCTGCGGGTGACGCTCCTGGAGGCGGCCCCCGAGATCATGGGCGGTTTCCACCCCGACCTGGTGAAGGTCGCCCGGCAGATCCTGGAGCGGAAGGGCATCCGCATCATCACCGGCAGCCCGATCGTCACCGCCGACCAGTACCAGGTCGCTCTGAAAGACGGCGGCGAGATCGCCTACGACCTGCTGGTCTGGGCCGGCGGCGTGCGCGGCCACTCGCTGCTGGCCGAGGCGGGGCTGGAGCTGGGCGGGCGCGGACGGGCCAGGGTCGACGAGTTCCTGCGCAGCGTGAGCGACGACCGCATCTACGTGATCGGCGATTCGGCCTCCTTCATCAACGCCGCCTCCGGCCGCGAGATCCCGCCCACGGGCCAGGCCGCCGTGCAGATGGGAAGGGCGGCGGCCGACAACATCCTGCGCCGGCTCACCGGCCGCCCGGAGCGGCCGTTCGTGTTCCGCATGCGCGGTCAGTTTGCCTCGCTGGGGCCCCACGAAGGCGTGGGCATGCTCGGCCAGGAGGGGCTGGTGGGCCTGCCCGCCATGACGATCAAGCACTTCATCGAGGGTCTCCACGCGTGGGAGGTGGGGGGCGGCGTGATGCCCCTCGTGCGCAAGCTGCTCGCCGCGCCGGTGAACTACCTGCGCGGGCGGCGGCTCAGGGCTCGTCGGCGCCCGTACCGCGAGCTCAGGGAGCCGTCGCCTTGATGAACATGGTGGCGTACGCGCCCCTGGGCAGGGTGAAGCGGAGCGAGACCTTCTGGCAGCCGGGGTAGCGCTCGTCCGGCTGCGGCCCTTCCACCTGGACCGAGCTGGGCACCACCCAGGCCTCTCGGGGCGAGCTCTTCAGGAAGAGGCCCGGCAGCAGATCGGCCTCCAGCTGGCCGGGACGCAGGCGGCGCTCCCAGAGCACCTCCTCCAGGACCAGGCCGGCCTCGGGTGCGGGGAAGCGCATGCCCCGACCCGGCAGGGGGATGACCAGCTGCTGCAGCGCCGCCGTCGGCCGGACGAAGCGGTACGGCCCCGCGACGCCGGCCGCTTCCGCGGGCGGCTCGCCCTCCGGGGCCGCGCGGGCGATCAGGCGGCGCAGCACCTCATTCCACAGGAACGCCTGATAGGCCGAGAGCCACATCTCCAGCTCCTCCCGGCGGGCGGTGGCCAGGGCCTCGCGGAAGGCGCCGGGACGCTCCTGCAGCATGGCAAAGCAGCGCCGCTCGAAGGCGGTCTCCGCCAGGCTCAGGCAGGCGGCCCAGTCGCCCCAGACCTCCAGCAGCCGGCGCTTCCGCGCCTTCGCCTTGCTCTTCTCTCCGGGGTAGATGTGGGTCAGGGCGATCTGGATCGCCTGCTCCCAGCGGCCCCGGGCCATCTGCTCGGCGATGAACCCGCGCTCGCGGTCGTAGCTGCCGAAGCGCTGGTCGTCGAAGTAATTGGGGAAGCCCTCGGCGGCGACCCGCCGGGCCCCGCGAGCCAGGCGGGCGGCGGCCTCGGGCCTGAGCTCCCGCACGGTCACGGCGAAGTGGTTGGCCAGCACCCGCCCGGGCCCCATGGGCTCAGTGGCGTAGCCGATCGCTTTCAGCCGGTAGCCCGGGGTCTCCAGCGAGTGGTCGGCCTGGTGGTCGATGGTGACGTACTGGAAGGTGTGGCCGTGACGGTCCTTCTTCCCCCCGTAACGGATGCGGGAGAGCGGAAGGCGCCGCTGCCGGGCGATGGCGGCCACCGCGTCGGCCGTATTCCAGCCCTTCTTCTCCAGCAAATAGACCCGGTAGCGGGCCGGCTTCTGGCGGATGTGCAGGTTCACGGCCTCCCGCACCACGAAGTCCTCGGGCGTCGTCTTCAGGCGCACGTCTCGTACTTCCTTTCCTGGCTGTTCCGCGAAAATAGGGTACCCCGCGCCGGCCGTGCTGGCAACGGGTGGCTTGGCGGCGAGCGGCAGGCAGGCGGCGAGTGGCGGGCAGGCGGCGAGTGGCGGGCAGGCGGCGAGCGGCAGGCAGCCGCGGCGACGGAGGCGTGGGGGCAAGCGCCCTGCATTAGCAGAGACGCAGGCTCCCCACCGCCTCGTAGGGAGCCTGCGTCCTCGCTGCGGGGGCGCACCCCGCTTACTTCTTCCGCTGTTCGGAGCTGTGGCCGGGGAAGGCGGCCGAACCCGGGTCGATGAAGGCCTTGGCGTTGTTGACCGCGGTGGCCACCTCGCCGAAGCCCGTCGCGATCAGGCGGATCTTGCCCGGGTACCAGGAGATGTCGCCGGCCGCGTAGACGCCGGGGATGTTGGTCTCGCCCTTGGAGTTCACGACGATCTGCCGCTTGTTCTCGATCTCGAGACCCCACTCCAGCATGCTGCCCAGTGAGGCCTTGAAGCCGGTGCCGAGGATGACGTAGTCGACGTCGATGGTCGTCTCTTCGCCCGTGCGGTTGTCGAAGATGGTGGCCTTCTTCACCCAGTTCCCGTCGCCCTCGACCTTGCGCAGCTCGTAGTGCGTCTTCACGTGCACCCGCGAGGCGGCCAGCTTCTTCAGCGACTCCTCGTGGGCCCGGAAGCCCTCGCGCCGGTGGATGAGGGTGACCTCCTCCGCGATCGGCTCGACCATCAGGGCGTAATCGACGGCCGAGTCGCCGCCGCCGATGACCAGCACCCGCTTGCCCTCGAACTGGGGCAGGTTCGTCACGCTGTAGAAGACGCCCTTGCCCTCGTACTGACGGGCGGACTCGTTGGGAATGCGGTTGGGCTCAAAGGCCCCGATGCCGGCAGTGATGACGACAGCCCGGCTGTAATGCTTTTCGCCGGTGTGGGTGATCAGTTCGAAAGTGCCGTCCTCCAGCTTGTTCAGCCGGTCGACCCGCTGGTTGAACACGTAGGTGGCGTCCGGGTTGGCCAGGTCAGCCTGTTCCTTGCACCGTTCCACCAAATGCTTGGCGCTCACCCTGGGGAAGCCTGCGACGTCGAAGATGTCCTTTTCCGGGTAGAGGGCAGCCAGCTGACCGCCCACCTCGGGCAGGGCCTCGATGATCTTGGTCTTCATGCCGCGCATGCCTGCATAGAACACCCCGAACAGTCCCGTCGGCCCTGCACCGATCAGGGTCACGTCGTAAAGCTCTTTCGTACCGGACACGGTTGCCGTCATCCCCCTATCTGCCTAATCACTTGATGCCTGTTTGTGGTTCGGGAACAGGACCTTTGTGCCTATCCACAAGCGAGTATAACACAGACATCGCATCATTGGGCAGATACTTCAGAGTAAGTGTAATAACTCCCGGCGAATGGTCGGATTTTCGCGGCGGGCCGTCAGGCGGGCGCCGAGATGGCGGCCCCCAGCCAGTGAGCCAGCCGGCGCAGCAGGGGATGGTCGGGGCGCATCTCCTCATCGGGCAGGTTATGCCGGTCGACGATGAGGTAGACGGCGCCCTCAGGCGTCTCCACGACGATCAGCTGAAACTCGCTGCCGCCCATCTCGTCGAGGGTTCCGGCGATGCGGGGGAAATGGGGGTGGCTGAAGTCGAGACTGACCTGAAGCAGGACGTAGCGGTATCCCTTGATCTCCGTCAGGTCAGAGAGCCGGATGACGGCATCGAACGGGGTCCCTTCCAGGGCGGCGAGGTACTCCACCACGGCCTCTGCACGCTGCTGTTCGACCACGGCGGCCGTGGCTCCCCACTTGGAGGGGCGCTGGTCCGGACGGAAGCGCACGTGCTCACTCTCCTTTCCCGATTCGGGTTCGTGCCGGCGGCTGCCGGTTCCTGCAGGATGGCCCTGCCCCGGCGTGGAAAGCGTACGTGAGAGGAGGTCTGGCGCACGTGATCAAGGCGCTGTTCTTTGCCCCGCAGGCCCTGGCCTACGGGCCCGACGAACCGGACCTGCTGGCCGGCATCCTGCAGGGGGAGCGGATCGCCGCAAGCCGGGAGGAGGTGGCGGAGGCCCTGGCCGGCCTGCCCGCCGAGGTGCGGCAGGCGGGGCAGGCGGTGCGCACGCCGGAGCAGGAGCGGGCCTGGCACCGCACCCTGTGGTCGGCGCTGCTGCCCCTTCTGGGCCATGGCCGTCCGGACCCGGCCCTGGTGAACCGCCTGGGCGAGGCCCGGGACGAGTACGCCGCGTGGTGGTCCCTGCACGCCGAGACCCTGCCGGTCCTGGCCGAACTCCGCCGCCGGGGCTTCACACTGGGCGCGGTGGGCCGGTGGGCGCCGTCGCTGGCCCGGTTCCTGGCCGAGTTCGAGATTGCAGGCTACTTCCAGTTGATCCGCCCCTCGGCGGCAGCAGGCGCGTCCTGGCCGGACCCGGCCTTCCTGCGTGACGCCCTGGCTGAGACGGGCTGCGCCCCGGCCGAGGCCGTGTACTGCGCCGCCTCGCTCCGGGACGACGTGCCCTGCGCGCAGGCGGCCGGCATGGCAGCAGTCTGGGTCAACCGCACGGGCATCGCCACCGGCCACGAGGTCGTGGCCGTCAGCGACCTGCGCGGCCTCCTGGTGCTGCTGGGAGAGGGAGGGAGCGGCGCATGACGGCGGCGGAAACCCGTGAGCTTGCCGCGGCGACCCAGAAGCCTGCCGCGGCGACCCGGGAGCTGGCGGGCCAGGCGGCCCTGGTGACCGGCGCGTCCCGGGGCATCGGCCGGGCCATCGCCCTGGAGATCGCCGCCGCGGGCGCCGCGGTGATGGTGGCCTACCACCGGCAGCGGGAGAAGGCGGAGGCCGTGGCGGCGGCCATCCGCGCGTCCGGCGGTGAGGCGGCGCCCTTCCAGCTGGACGTGCGCGACCCGGCCGCCTGCGAGGCCGCGGTGGCGGCGACGGTCGACCGCTTCGGCCGGATCGACGTGCTGGTCAACAACGCCGGCACGGCGCTGGAGAAACTGCTGGTGGACACCACCCCGGCGGAGTGGGCCGACCTGGTGGCGGTGCACCTGACGGGGATGTACGCCTGCACCCGGGCGGCGCTCCCGCACATGGTGGCGCGGCGGTATGGTCGCATCATCACCATCTCGTCCATCTGGGGCATCACCGGGGCCGCGGGCGAGGTCGCGTACTCGGCGGTGAAGGCCGGTCAGAACGGTTTCACCCGGGCCCTCGCGCAGGAGGTCGGCGCCTTTGGCGTGACCGTGAACGCGGTGGCCCCGGGCGCCATCGACACCGAGATGAACAGCTTTCTGCAGGGGGATGACCTGGAGGAATGGCTCAGGCGGGTGCCGGCGGGGAGGCTGGGCACCCCGGAGGAGGTGGCGGCGCTGGTGCGCTTCCTCGCGGGCCCGCGCGCGGGCTTCATCACCGGCCAGGTGATCTCGCCCAACGGCGGCGCCGTGGTCTGACCTGGCAGCGCGGCGCAGCACATTTTCCCACTTCGCACATTGCGCAAACGAACCGACTGGGGACTCCGTCATGTGGACGGGAGGTCTGCATGACGATGAAACATTTGAAGCGCACCGCCGCGACGCTCGCGGCGCTGGCCGTTCTTGGCCTGGTGACGCCGCCCGCCACGCAGGGCGCCGCACTGTGGGACACCGCCGGCCACTGGGCGCGGGCCCAGATCGCCGCCGGCGTGTCTGCGGGATACCTCACCGGCTTTCCCGACGGCAGTTTCCGGCCGGACCAGCCAATCACCCGGGCCGAGTTCTTCACGATGCTCACCGGCGCGCTGGGGCTGAGGCCGCGCCCCGGCGACGCGGCGCCGTATGCGGCGGGCCACTGGTCGGCGCGGCAGGGCCACGTGCAGGCCGCCGTGGCCGCCGGCCTGCTCGATCCCACCAGTGATTACAACGGCTGGCTCGAGCCGGACCGGCCCATCGCGCGCCGGGAGATCGTGCTGGCCGCCGTGCGGGCGCTCGGCCACGCGGACCTGGTGGGGCAGCGCGCGCTCGCGGCCCCCGACGCCGCCTCGTACCCGACCTGGCTGCAGGCCTGGGCGGCGGAGGCCGTCCACCTCGGCGTGCTGCAGGGCTACGAGGACGGATCGGTGGGCCTGGAGCGCACCGCCACGCGCGCCGAGGCCCTGGTGATGGTGCAGCGCATCAGGGACCAGTTGCAGATGGACGCGGCTCCGACGCAGGACGAGCCTGCACCGGAGGCCCGGCGCTGGCCGGCTCCGGGCGAGCCCACCTGGACGGTCGACCGCACTTCCCCGAACCGGCCCCTCTTCTCCGACGGGCAGAGGGGCTACACGCTCGGCGCGTTCGAAGGCTACACGATCCTGCCGGCGCCCGGCGGGGCGGCCTGGGTGAACACCGTGGACGAGGGCGGGACCTACCGGCTGTACCGGCTGGCGGCCGGCTGCGCCCATGAGGTTGCGGCGGGCGCGGCGCCGATCGTCGCCCTGGCCGTGGGCGACGACGGCCGGCTCTGGTTCAGCCGGGGCGCCGACCTGGTCGCGGCCGCGGGCGACGGCCGCGTCCTGGAGCGGCACGCCCTCTCCGGGCAGGTGAGCCACGCCGCCCTCGACGAGAACGGCGTGCTGTGGGCCGTGGACGCAGGCCGCCTCTACCGCATCGCCGGCGGCCGGGTGGCGAGCCACACCCTGCCCGCGCAGCTGCTTTCCCGGGTGCGCTACGTGGCGCCGGCGCCGGACGGCTCCGTGTGGCTGCTCCTGCGCGGGGAACAGCCGGGCCGGGGGGTCGGGGCCGTGCGCATCCGCGCCGGCCGTGTCGTGCAGGAGGTTGCGGTCGTGGGCGGCGGGCCGAAGGGCGAGGCCGAATCCGTGCAGGCGGCCCTGCTGACCGACCGGGGAGATTCGCGGCTCATCCTGGTCACGGCGCCCGAGCGGATGGTGATCCGGTTCGACCTCACCACCGGCGCCGCGGCGCGCCTGGTGCCGCCCGCGGAGGCGGGTGACTGGGCGCAGGCGCTGCCCGCGCCGGACGGCGGCGCGCTCCTGGTGGACCGGCAGGGGCGCCGGTGGCGCATCGCTGACTGACGCGCGGTTCAGGAAGATTGTGGAATGAGGGTATTGGGCACTTCAGGCGACATAAGATGGGGATGGCTGGAGTTCCGTAAAGCCTTCCGGAGGTGTCGAGCGAGGTGACCATGCCCATGCCCATGGGAGGCCCGATGCGGCTTCCCGCGCAGGTGGCCGGTTCCATGTCCCGCATGCAGGGCCTGCTGCAGGCGGCCCAGCCCGAGATTCAGTCTGCTTACGCCGCCCACTGGCTCGCCGCCCGTCAGGCCGCGGGCGCCCCGCACTTCCAGGACCTGAGCCAGCACATGATGATGGGGCTGTACGGCACCACGGCGCTCGGCGGCCTGCTCCGCTATGCCCTGTCGGGCCGGGCAACGCCGGAGGTGGTCGGCGGGATCATCGACCAGGTGCAGCTGATTCAGCAGAGCTACGAGGGCGCCCAACAGGCTCTGGAGCGGTTCCTGGAGGAGGAGGACGTGCGGCAGCTGAGCGCCGTTCAGCTCATGGGCCGGACGCTCCCGCACCTGGACCGCTTCTACCAGCAGATGGAGCAGCCCGCTCAGGCGGTACTCAGTGGGGTGGACTGGCAGGAATCCGGCCCGGTTCAGGGCTGGCCGGTGCGGCGGGCCGAGGTGGGCGGTTCAGGCCCCGGATGGCAGCCGCCCGTGCCGCGCTGGGAGTCGCCGGACGAAATGGACCGCATGGGCGGCGTGAGCGAACTGCCGCCGCCCGATGCGGACGCGCAGGAAGAGGGCTGATTCGCCAGGGGCCCGGGACGCGTTCCCGGGCCCTTCCGCGCACACGCGGGCCGAATGTCGGAAAGAGGGTGTGCAGGGCGGCGCGGCGAACCTCATGACGCAGCAAAGCGGAGGGAGCAGATGCACATGGAACAGATGCCGTACACCGGTGGCACCTTGATGGACGCGCTGGGCATCGTGCTGGAGGAGATGTCGCCCGGACGGGTGACCGCCACCATGCCCGTCGATGACCGCACGCGCCAGCCGTTCGGCCTGCTGCACGGCGGCGCCTCCGTGGCCCTGGCCGAGACCGTGGCCAGCATCGGCGCGGCGCTGAACGCCGGCGAGGGGCGCACGGTGGTGGGGATGGAGATCAATGCGAACCACATCCGGTCCAAGCGGGAGGGGACGGTGCGGGCGGTGGCCACGCCGGTCCACATCGGCCGCAGGAGCAGCGTCTGGGAGGTCCGCATCACCGACGAGGAGGGGCGGCTGGTCTGCATCTCCCGCTGCACGCTGGCGTTCATTGATCTGAAGCAGTAGCCAGGGAAGCAGAAAAGGGCGGAGGCTGGGGAGCTGTGCTCCTCAGCCTCCGCCGCGTCCGGGCGATCCCTGATCCGGCGGCAGCAGCGCCGCCGTGACCGGACCGAGCACGAGAAACGTGATCAGGAGCCCCGCGCCGGGGAGCAGTTCGACCGTGCTGTGCGCCCCGGGGGTGAGCGTCAGCAGGTAGTGGACGGTGAGGCCCGCACAGAGCCACGTCCCCGCCAGCAGCCCGACGCGGAGCCGGCGCTGCACGATGGCCGCCCCGGCGGCGCCTGCCGCCGTTCCGATGAGCGGGTAGAGCAGCATCAGGATCACGGGCATCTCGGTCAGCGCCCAGGGGCCGAACGCCACCATGCCGATGACCGTGACGATCACGCCGGCCGGCCAGACCAGGCGTGACAGGGTCGAGACGCCGCCCGCGATCACGACAATGAGAAGCCAGAAGACGCCGGAGGCTAATGGATCGGACCAGCTCAGATGGAGCAAGCGCATCCCCCCGACCGCCGGCGGTCCCGCCCGGCAGGACGGGACCGTGCCGGTTCATGCTACGACGTCTCCCCTTCGTCCCAGCGGCGCTGCAGCTCCTGGTAGGTCGCGGGGAACTCGGGCGTGTAGCGCAGGAAGGCGGGAATCGGGTAGCGCACGCCCCCCTTGTGCGTGCCCTCCAGCCCCTCCAGCAGGTCGCCCACCTGCGACCAGGGGATGGTGAACGCCATCTCGTGGTCCTGGGTCTGGCCGAAGATCCGGTCGCCCAGGCAGGGCAGGATGAACTGGGGCTTCCCCTCCCGGGCGGTGCGGATGACGATGTCGGCGCAGTCGGCCCGGGCCGTGGTGGTGGAGGTGAGCGCACCGCCGGTTTTCCACAGCGCGCCGGTGACCGCCCGCATCACCTGGGCCGAGTTGCCGTAGATGAGCAGGGTTTCGGGTTCGAACGTGCACCGGGCGAGCGGCGCCACCACCACCGTGCCCGCCTCTTCCGGCGTGAACTTGGGAACCTCCTGCTCCGTGAGGGCGCCCAGCCCGCACGTTTCCACGTACATGCCCGCCGCGAGATTGCCCTCGGTGTAGTAGGGAATCGCCGGCTGGAAACCGAAGGCTACCTGTGCGATGGGGCAGCTCAGATCCTCGGGCCCCATGGCGATCGCCCAGCCGTAGCGCCGGGCCATGCCGATGCCCTGGCAGATGGCGATCTTGATTCCCATATCGCGCCATGGTCGCCGCACCCGGTCGGGCAGCGGCTCGGCCCCGCGGAAGACCCGGATGCCCAGCGGGAACGTGTCTGTGCGCAGATGCCGGTCGAGCGCCGCAGCCACCTCACGGCAGTCCGGCACCCTTGCCGCATCCCCCATCGTGATCCCCCCTTTGACCCGGCAGTCTTCTCTATACTTATGCACATTTCCTGCAGAACGGCGGGGATTTATGGAAGGAACGAGAGGTGAGGAGGGAGAACAAGAAAACAAGAAAGTTTCGGGAGGTCACTTCGATGTTGCTGTTTTTCCTGATCGCGGCGCACGGCCTGATGCGCTGGATCGTCCTGATCGGTGCGGTGGCGGCGCTCGCCGGGGCCCGGCTGGCCGGCGACCGGGGCCTGGACGGGTGGGGCGGCCGGGCCGGCCTGTTCTATACGGTGGCCCTGGATGTGCAGGTGCTGATCGGGCTCCTGATCTGGGTGCTGGAGACCGGATGGAGGCTCAATGCCTTTTTCGCCTACGTCCACCCTGCGACGATGGTGCTGGCCCTGCTGGTGGCCCATTTCGGCCGCGCCCGGCAGAAGCGGGCCGTGCCCGCCTCCGGCTTCTGGGCCTTCGCCGCATCGCTGGCGCTGGTGGTAGCGGGCATTCCCTGGAAGGCGTGACGGGTTTTTCTCATAAATCCCCCTTCCAACGTGAAGGGGGTCTTTTGTCATCAACGTCGTACTTTCATAGCATAGGTGAACGGTTTCACCTTTTGGCGAACCATTCAGGCCCATGAACTGGTCTCACAAAAGGAATTGGCAGGGGAAACCTGTTCCTATTCTGTTTCGTCGTATAGGAGGTTGAGAGCGTGAGCGAGTCCATGCTGAACAGGAGTGGAGAACCGCGCATTTCGCCCTGGCGGGCCGTCGTGCGCGTGTTGACGGATCCGGCGGCGACCTTCCGGGCCATGGCTGCAAACCCGCCGGTGCTGGTTCCCTACCTGGTCCACATGCTGGCGGGCGTGGTGTTGATGATCCTCGCCTTCGGTCCCACGCTGGAGATGACCGAGATGGTGCAGATGCAGACAATCAGCGCGATGTCTGCGGGCGAGGAGATCGACCTGGAACTCGCGCGCACCATGGCGCGCTGGAGCGTGGCGCTGACGCTGGGTTTCAACGCGCTGATCGGTCCCTGGCTCGCCGGCTTCTTTGTCTCTCTGGTCGCGATGTTCTTTGGTCAGTTCCAGGGGGGCGGCGTGTCGCTCAAGTCCTACATGGGGATGGTCGGCTACGCGCGCATGCCCCTGGCCATTCACAATCTCCTGGCGGGGGTCTTCTCGGGCATCACGGGGCAGCAGCTCAACCTGAGCGCCGCGGCCTTCCTCCCCGACACGGCCAGCCTGGGGCTGATCGGCCTGCTCGGCGCAATCAACCCGCTGCACATCTGGTACTACATCCTGCTCGGCATCGGCTTCGCCGCCCTCTTCGACCGCGAGCCCCGCAAGGGGTGGGCCCTGCCGGTCACGCTGTTCGTGGTGACCACGCTCTTCAGCGCGGCGTCCGGTGCACTGGGCAGCGCCTTTATGACGATGAACTAAGGAGGAGCGGGCGTGAGACGTAAAGGATTGATCGCGGCCGCGCTCCTCGTGGCGGTGGCCGTGCTTGTGGCTGTCAACCTGAAGAACCTGCCTGCGGCGGGCGGAGGGCGCGGCTCGCAGGGGCCCGCCGGCGCCCCGCTTGTGCGGGTGCAGACCGTGCAGAAGGGCAGCCTCCAGCAGGAGGTGGTCGCACCGGGGATTCTCGAAGCCAGGGATGTGCATGAGATCCGGGCGCCCTTCGCCACCAAGTCGGTGACCCTGCAGGTGGGCATTGGCGACCAGGTGTCGGCTGGTCAGGTGGTGGCAATCCTGGACGCCACGGATCTGGCCCTTCAGGTCTCCGCGCAGGAGGCCCAGGTGGCCCGGATGGAGTCGTCGCTGGCGGCCCTGAGGCTGCAGCAGCAGGAGGCGCCGCTGCAGCTGAATCAGCGGCTGGCCCAGGCGCGGGCGCAGCTCCTGCAGGCCGAGGACAACCTCGAGACGGTTCTGCGGCAGGACGACCTGCTGCGCACCCGCCTGGAGCAGGCGCGCGTGAACCTGACGACGCTGCAGAATCGCAGCGCCGAGGGGGCGGAGCAGGTCGCCGCAGCGCGGGCCGCTCTGCTGGAGGCGGAGGAGGCCTTCAAGGCCGATCCCGCCAATCCGAGCCTGCGCGCGGCTTACGAACGGGCCCGGGCGGCCTACGACGAGGTCCTGCGGCAGAGCCAGGAGGCGGCTTCACAGGCCGCTGCGCAGCTGCGGGCGGCGTATGACGAACTGGCGGCCGCGGAGGCCGAATACGCCCGGGTGAGCGGCGACAACCCGGTGGCCGTTGAGCTGGCCGCCAGCCAGGTGGAGGCGGCCCGCATCGCCCTGCAGCTCGCGGAGATGGAGGCCGCGAGCGGCGGCACGGTGGCCGAGCAGGTGCGGGCGGCCGAGATCGAGCTGCAGGCGGCGCGCGAAAGCCTGGCCGCCATGCAGGAGAAGCTGGCGCAGGCAGAGCTGACCGCCCCGGCCGCGGGCACGGTGCTGGCGGTGGCCATTCAGGACGGCCTGCCGGCGCAGGAGACGCAGCTTCTCCTCACCATCGGCGACCTGGATGCCCTGAAGGTGACGGCCCACGTGGATGAACTGGATATCACCAAGGTGCAGCCGGATCAGCCGCTCTCCGTTGAGACCAACGCGGCACCGGGCGAATGGTTCGAGGGGCGGGTGACCCGCGTGGCCGCGCAGGCGACGATGACCGGCGGAGCCCCGTCCTTCCAGGTGGAGGGCGAGGTGGCCAACCGCGACCGGCTCCTCCGGGCGGGTCTGAACGCCGAGGTGATCATCGCCACGGCCGAGCGGCATGACACGATCGTCGTCCCGGCGGCGGCGGTGCGCAGCGATAACGGCCAGCTGAGCGTACTGGTCGTGGAGGACTTCACCGTGAAGGTGAGGCCGGTTGTGGCCGGTCTGCGCACCGATGTTGAGGTCGAGATCCTGGAGGGGCTCGCGGAGGGCGAGCAGGTCATCGTCAGCCCCTTCACGCTGATTAACTCCCTGAAGGAGGGAGACGCGGTTCGGGTGGAGGAGGTGGACGAGACTTGGGGGAAAGCCCGATGATCAAGTTAGTCGATATTACGAAGGTCTATAAGATGGGCGACAGCGAGGTTCATGCCCTGCGCGGGGTGAGCCTCGAGATCAACGCCGGCGAACTGGTGGCCATCATGGGCCCTTCCGGTTCCGGCAAGTCGACGTTGATGAACATCCTCGGCTGCCTGGACCGGGCCACCAGCGGGACCTACGAGCTGGACGGGCGGAAGATCGCCGCCCGGGACGAGTCGGAACTCGCCCGCGTGCGCAACCGGCAGATCGGGTTCGTCTTTCAGACCTTCAACCTCCTGCCCCGCATGACGGCGCTCCGCAACGTGGAGCAGCCGCTGCTCTACGCCGGCGTCGGCGCCCGGGAGCGCCGGCGGCGGGCGCGGGAGGCCCTGGAGCGGGTGGGCCTGGGCGAACGCATCCACCACCGCCCCAACGAGCTCTCCGGCGGCCAGCGGCAGCGGGTGGCCATCGCCCGGGCCCTGGTTACCCGGCCGTCGATCATCCTGGCCGACGAGCCGACCGGAAACCTGGACTCCCGCACGGGCGAGGAGATCCTGGCCCTGTTTCAGGAGCTCCATGCTGAAGGGGCCACCGTGATCATCGTCACGCACGAGCCCGACGTGGCCGAGCACGTGAACCGCATCATCCGCCTGCGGGACGGCAGGATCGTCAGCGACGAGCCCGTCGCCAACCCGGTGAGGGCGGTGGACCGCCTCGCGCAGATGGGAGGGCCCGAGGAATGAACATCCTCGAAACCCTCCGGGTCGCGTGGGAGGCCCTGCTCGCCAACAAGATGCGGTCGATCCTCACCATGATCGGCATCATCATCGGCGTCGGGTCGGTCATCGCCGTGGTGGCGATCGGCCGCGGCACCGAGGCGGCGGTGCTGGGCGAACTCCAGGGCCTCGGCGCAGGCACCTTCTACGTCGTGCCGGGTTCGGCCTCGACCAGCGACGTCCTGAGCCGCGTCGAGCCGTTCCGGGAGCGGGACATGCGGATGCTGGAGTCCATGCTGCCCGACATCGAGGTCGTGGTCAGCGGCGACACGGTGGGCATCCGGGCGGAGTGGCAGAAGGAGACGCTCTCCACCTACGCCTACGCCGTCTCCCCCGGCTTTGACCGGGTGGTGAACGTGAAGGTCCTGGAAGGCCGCTGGTTCACCGAGGAGGAGATGGAGGGCGGCGCCCGCGTGATCGTCCTGTCCGAGGACGCGGTAACCCGGCTGTTCGGCGACCGCAGCTACAACCCGGTCGGCGAACGCGTGAAGATCAACGGGCTCACCAACCAGGTGATCGGCGTCGTGGGCAACACGACGGGCGCGCTGTCGCAGAGCCTGGGGATGCAGGATCCCGCCGTCTACCTGCCGGTGGAGGCGGTGCACCGCATGACGGGCAGCACCGATAGCTGGATGATCATGGCGAAGGTGCGCCCCGGAGCCGACGTCCAGGCCGTCATGAACGACGCCGTCGCCCTGCTGGAGAAGACCCACAGCGGGGCGGGTTACATGGGCTTCAGCATGGAGATGATGACGGCGGCCCTGACCGCCGTCACCGGCCTCCTGACGGGCCTGATCGCCTCCATCGCCGCGATCTCGCTGCTGGTGGGCGGCGTCGGCATCATGAACATCATGCTGGTCTCGGTGACCGAGCGCACCCGTGAGATTGGCCTGCGCAAGGCGATCGGGGCGACCTACGGCAACATCATGACCCAGTTCTTGATTGAGTCGGTGGTGATCTGCATGGTGGGCGGGGCCATCGGCGTGGCGTTCGCTGCGGTGCCCGTCTGGCTGGTCGGCCGGCTGATGGGCGTCTCCATGCTGATCGATATTCCCACTGTGATTCTGGCACTCGGCTTCTCCGCCCTGGTCGGGGTGATCTTCGGCGTCTATCCGGCCTCGAAGGCGGCCCGGCTCGACCCCATTGAGGCCCTGCGCTATGAATAAGGAGGATGAGCGCGTGAACGGTTATGGTAGGAGAACCGCCGGGGCAATCCGGCGGAAGGCTGTGGCCGTGCTGACCAGTCTGCTTCTCCTGGCCGCGGTGGTCATGCCGGCGGCGGCCCAGGAGGCAGTAACTGAGGTGCTGCTGCGGGTGGCCGACGCCGCCGGGCGGCCGGTGCCCTCGGCCACGGTGGAGGTATACGAACTGGGCCGCGGGCTCGTGGCCCTGGACGAAACCGGTGCGGACGGCCTGCTGCGGGTGCCGTACGCGCCGGGGCGGACGCGGCTCTGGCAGGCCCGGGCCACCGCCCCCGGCTACGAGGTGCAGGAGACCGGCTGGTTTGACCCGGCCCAGGGCGGTGTGCGCACGATCACCCTGGAGCCGGTGGGCGGCGAGCTGCAGATCTACATCCGCGACGCCGACGGCCGCGCCGGCGCCAGCGTGACACTCCTGAGCAGCGCCGGGCGCATCGTGGCCCAGGGCACGGCGCAGGCCGGCGCGACCTGGCCCCAGGCGCTTACAGCGTGCTGGTCTCCGCCGACGGCAAGGCGCCGGTGGAGCGGGACGTCACGGTGAGCCGCGGACGGGTGACGGTGGAGGCCATCTCGCTGCAGCAGGGGACGATCACCGCCACCGGCCAGGTGATCGACGGCGGCACCGGCCGGGCGCTGGCGGGTGCGAAGGTGGAGCTGATCCGCGGCGAGCACGTGGTGGTGGGCGCGGCCGAGACCAACACGACGGGGCGCTTCTCCATCCGGACCGACCTGCCGTCTGACACGTACCGGGTGCGGGTCAGCATGCCGGGGTACACGCCGGTCGAGACCGAGGCCGAACAGGTCCTCTCGGGCGGGTACCTGGACTACTCCGGCCTGAACCGGATCACGCTCTACCCGGCCACAGCGACCATCGAGGGCGCCCTGATGACGGCGTCGGGTCGGCCCATCCCCTGGGCGGAGATGGTGCTGATGCGGGAGGGCTTCGGCGAGGTGGCCAGCGCGAAGGTGGACCAGCAGGGCCGCTTCCGCTTTGAGCAGGTCCCGGCGGGGGCCGGCCACCGGTACATGCTGGTGGCGCACGACGCCATCGACAACCTGACGGTCGACCACGTGGACCTGGCCACGACGGACTGGTTCACGGTCAACCCCGGCGGCAAGGTGGAGCGGTCGGTCGTGGCGCAGTCCTTCGCCGAGCAGGCGCTGCGCCAGTCCTCGGTGACCGGCACCGTGCTGAGCCCCACCGGGCAGCCGGTGGAGGGGGCGACGGTGGAGCTGATCCGCCGGAGCCGGGTGGAGAAGTCGACGACCACCGATGCGGAAGGGCGCTTCACCTTCCCGCATGTGGAGGCCAGCGAGGACGGCGGGGCCGTCACGGCGCCGTACATGCTGCGGGTCAGCAAGGACGGCTACATCACCACCCGTGAGGTCACGGTGATGGGCCAGC
>JAMNXV010000208.1 GCA_023623185.1 Bacillota bacterium | reverse complement strand
GCCGGGGCGCGTTGAGGGCGGACTGCAGGGGTCCACCTCATCTTTGGACGGACGCTCTGTGTTGAGTGGTACTGCCTACATGAATGGTTCGCCTCCAGGAGGGCCCGGAGGCACCAAGTGTTTGACTTCTTCCCGTCTCACTCCGTATAATGCGCGTAAACGGGCGGCGCGAGCGCCGAGGGAAGGTGGGGATGAGTGATGGGCAACCGCTACTATACGCCAGCAGAAGTGAACCGTCTCATTCCCGAGCTGGAGCGCATCATCGCGTACCTCCGGCGCCTGGATGCCGAGATTCAGGAGAAGGACTGGCGCCTGAGGCAGCGGAAGGTGGAAGCCCGGCGGCGGGACGACAAGATTGACACCTACACCTTCCTGAAGGAGGAGGCTGAACTCGACTTTCTCAGGATTCTCTCCCGCGGTCAGTGCGACCGGATACGGGAGCTGGGTGGCGAGTTGAAGGGGGGCTACCTCGTGGACTTCCCGGCCATCATAGACGGGCAGGAGGTGCTGCTCTGCTGGCGGCCGGGCGAGCCCGAGGTGCGCTGGTACCACGGCCTGCACGAGGGGATGATGGGGCGCAAGCCGCTCCCGGAATATGTGGAGGAATCGCCGGAGGATCCGGAGGAATAGACGGCGGTCCCGCCTTGCCCGGCGGGACCGCCTTTTTCGGAGTCTCCCATGACCCGGCCGTCACGCCTCTTCGCCGGCGGGCGCGGCCTTGCGCACCGCCTCGGCGACGACGTCGGCGATGTGCCGCACCTGCACCTGATCGGCCAGGCCAGCCCGCTGGATGCCCTCCAGCATCTCCAGGTGGCACGGGGTGTTGGCCACCACCAGGGTCGAGGCGCCGGTCTCGCGGACCTTCTCGCTCTTGTCGTCCAGGATCCGGTCCGACATCAGCGCCTGCGTGATCATGTAGGTACCCGCAGCGCCGCAGCAGCGGTCGGCCTCAGGCAGCTCGACGAACCGGGCGCCGGGCAGGGCCTTCAGCAGGTTGCGGGGCGGGGCGGCCACCTTCTGCACGTTGCGCAGGTGGCAGGAGTCCTGGTACGTGTAGGTGCCCGGCATCTCGCCCATCGGGACCGGGCCCAGCTGCTCGACCAGTTCGGAGAAGTCGCGGCAGCGGGCGGAGAAGGCGCGGGCGCGGTCCGCCCAGTCCGGGTCGTCGGCCAGCAGCTTGTCGTACTCCCGCAGCGCGGCGCCGCAGCCGCCGGCCGTGCTCACGATGAAGTCGTAGCCGCCCGCCTCGAACGCAGCGATGTTCCGCTTGGCCTGCTCGACGGCCATCGCGTGCTCGCCGGCGTGGCTGTGCACGGCGCCGCAGCAGCCCTGGCCCGCGGGCAGCTCGACATCGCAACCCAGCCGGGTGAGCACGTCGATCGCGTTCTGGTTGGTCTCGAAGAAGACAATGTCCGAGAGGCAGCCCAGGAAGAAGGCGACCCGGTACCTGCGGGCGCCGACGGCGGGGTAGGCTGGCTTGCGGGCGGCCCGCTGCGCCGGCGAGGCCACCGGCGGGATGACCTTCTCCATGTCGGCCAGCCCCTTGCCGCCGATCTTCTCCACCAGGTTCAGGCGGCGGACCAGGCTGCTCAGGTGCAGCTTCTGGTAGAGCCACAGGGCCCAGGCGGAGAACTTGATGCCGCCGGGCGTTCCCAGGAGCCAGCGGTACGCCCAGCGCACGACGCCGGGCAGGGGCCTGACTTCGGCCAGCTGCGCCCGGCCCTGCTCCAGGATGGCGCCGTAGGTGACGCCCGCCGGGCAGGCGGGCTCGCAGGCGCGGCAGCCGAGGCAGGCATCCAGCGGATCGGCGATGTCCAGGATGTCCAGCTTGTCCTCCATGACCGCGCGCATGAGGGCGATGCGGCCGCGCGGGCTGGCCGACTCCACCTGCTTCTCCCGGTAGGTGGGGCAGGCGGGCAGGCAGAACCCGCAGCGCATGCAGTTGAGGACCAAGTCCTCTGAAATCTGCACCTTCACTGGCGCACCACCACCCGCTTCCGGGTCTCGCCCGCGAAGAGCTTGCCCGGGTTCAGAATGTGGTGCGGATCGAAGGCCTTCTTGATGTTCTTCATGAGTTCGATGCCCACAGGCCCGACCTTCCACTCCAGGTAAGGCGACTTCGCCTCGCCCACGCCGTGCTCGCCGGTGATGGTGCCGCCCAGTTCCAGCGCGGCGGCGAAGATCTCCGCAAACGCCTGCTCGACGCGCTCCAGCTCTTCCTTATTCCGCTCGTCGGTCATGCAGGTGGGGTGGAGGTTGCCGTCGCCGGCGTGGCCGAAGGTGCAGATATCCAGCCGGTACTTCTCGGCGATGCGCTGGATTTGGGCCACCATGGGCGCGATCTGGCTGCGGGGCACGGTAGCGTCTTCAAGGATGGTGGTGGGCTTGCGCCGGGCCAGGGCCGAGAGCGCCCACCGGCGGGCCTGCATCAGCCGGTCCTGCTCGGCCGGGTCGCTTGCGTGCTCGACGTTGGTGGCGCCCTCCTGCCGGCAGATCTCGGCGATGCGGGCGATGTCGGCGTCGCACACCGACGCCGGGCCGTCCTGCTGGATCAGCAGCAGCGCGGCGGCGTCAGTGGGCAGGCCGAGGCCGACGTATTCCTCAACGGCGCGGATGGTGCCGTTGTCCATGAACTCCAGGGTGCAGGGGATGATGCGCGCGGCGATGATCTTGCTGACTGCCCGGGCGGCGGCCTCCATGTCGGGGAAGGCGGCCAGGGCAGTCCGCTTGGTCTCGGGAATCGGCAGCAGCTTCAGGGTGACCTCGGTGACGATGCAGAGCGTACCCTCAGAGCCGCAGATCAGCTTCACCAGGTCGTAGCCGGCCACGTCCTTCACGTTCTTGCCGCCGGCGCGGAAGATGCGGCCGTCGGCCGTCACCGCCGTGAGCCCCATTACGTAGTCCTTGGTCACGCCGTATTTCAGACCCCGCAGCCCGCCGGCAGACTCCATCACGTTGCCGCCCAGGGTGGAGGAGGTCATCGAACCCGGGTCGGGCGGGTAGAAGAGGCCGACCGCCTCCACGGCCTTGTGGAGGTCGGCGGTGATGACCCCGGCCTCCGCGGTGGCCGTGAGGTTCTCCTGGTCGATCTCCAGGATCTTGTTCATACGGTTCAGGGAGAGGACGATGCCGCCTTCCGCAGGCACTGTGCCCGCGGCCAGGTTGGTGCCGGCGCCCCGGGTGTGCACGGGAATGCGGTGCTCATGGGCAACCCGCATGACCGCGGCGACCTCCTCGGTGGTCCTGGGCAGAACCACAGCGTCGGGGAGCCGCTGGTAGAGCGGTGTGGCATCGTAGGAGTAGGCCACAAGGTCTGCCTTGCTGGTCAGGCACCACTCTTCGCCGACTGCCGCCTGAAGCGCGGAGAGGATTTCCGGCCTGAGCATGGTCTCGCCTTCCTTTCACGTGGGAGTTTACGAGTGCCACCGGTCTGATGGTCGGGCCTCTTACAGGCTAATCATAATACATGGCACGGTTCCTGTCCCGAGAAAAATGAAGAACGAGGAGCGTTCGGCTCCTCGTCGCTCGGGGGCTACTCGGCCTGCCCCAGGGACTTCTTGGCCAGATACGCGGCCATCATGCGGTCGAAGGTCGCCTGGCTGTATGGGTACGAGACAACGGTCATCAGGATCACGTCTCCACCGCTGCGCTGCAGGTGCGCCGTGTCGCACTGGGATCCGTCGGCCAGATCTTCCAGAAACGCCTCCATGACCGTCGTCGCCGCTTCCTCGGTGAACGGCTTCTCCAGCCCCATCTCCTGGCAGATCTTCTTGTACTGCTGCTCAGAGAGCTTCAGGTCCAGGTACTGCTGGATGTAAACCCGCGGTTTTCCCCGCTCGGTCGTGACGCCCTTCCAACGATCGCCGGCCACAGCGCAGGACCCCCTTTCCCCCTCAGTATAATGGCCTGCCGGACCCATCTCAACTCGAGTTGCGCAGGCCGGAGTCAGCTGAAGCGTTGCAGGAGCCGCAGTCGGCTCGGGCAGAGCATGAGGAGTCAGCCCGGGCTGCGCACGAACCGGGCTCTGCCCCGGCGGCGCATGAGCCGGAGTCAGCCCAGGCGGCGCACGAACCGGGCTCTGCCCCGGCGGCGCATGAGCCGGAGTCAGCCCGGGCTGCGCATGAACCGGACTCTGCCTCCGGCAGCGCACGAGCGGGAGTCAGCCCAGGCGGCGCAGGATCTCGGCTGACGGCATGCAGAGCAACTCGCGCATCGCAGATGTGCCGTACCGCTCCAGGAAGCGGCGGCAGAGCGAGTAACCCACCCAATATCCGCTGATGGGCGCGTCCACGGCGAAGTAGCGGGTGAAGGCGGCCATACCGCCCGTACCGAACTCCCGGGCGGCGGCGGCGAGAACCGCGGCATCGTGCGCCCGGTGCCAGGACAGCCGGGCCGGGTCCATGAACGTCGCCAGGGTCTCCCTGCCCAGCAGCAGGTCGGTGAAGAGCAGGGCGGTTCCCTCCAGCATCACCATGTCCAGCAGGCTCAGGCCCTGAGGGGAGGGGGGCAGGCCCAGGGCTTCCATCCGCACGGCGTGCGCCGCCTCGTGGGGCAGCATCTCCTCCACCTCATCCGGGCGGTACCAGTACCGGGGGCCCGGGGGCGGCGCGGGCGAGAAGCGCTCCAGGCCCAGGGCGATGGCGGGCCGCCCGCCGACCGAGATCGTCGCGGCGGGCGCGACGAAGAAGAGCGTCGCCAGGTAGACATCCGGCAACCGCCCGGGGAGCAGGGGCCGCAGCCTGGCCATGATGGACCGGACCCGCTCCTCCATGCGGTAGCCCGGGGCCGGGCTGAGGGCGAGGTGCAGGGCAGGCGCCAGGCGGGTGACGAGTGCGGGCAGCCCCTCCCGCCCCAGCAGAGCAGGTCCGTAGGTCTCAGCGAAGCCGTCGAAGTATTCCCGGTGCGGGCGGTAGGCCAAGTGGTGGAAGGCCGGCCACAGGGGTGACCCCCGCGCCGCCGCCTCCAGGCTGCGCAGGACGTCGCGGTACACGGGCGTGATGCGCACGCGGACCACCTCGGGCCCAGCCTATGCGGGGAAGGGGGGTGGCGCCCCCGCGGGTCGATCATGTGCCCTAACCGGATATTGATACGCTGGTGCCGTGCCGCGGGGAAGCAGGTGTGGTAAGGTGACACTGAATACTTCGCGGCGAAAGGAAGATACGCGGCATGAAACGTCGTCTGGTTGTCCTCCTGGCCGTGCTGCTGGTGGCTGCGGGCTGCGGCCAGCGGGGACCGGCGGGACCCGGTCCTGCGGACAGCGGCCCCGGCGCGGACCCCCGCAGCGGGGGTGGCGCGTTCCCCGGCGGCGGTGGCGGCGCGGCCCGCACGCTGACCGTCGCGGCGGCCTCAGACCTGCACTTCGCCTTCGCAGAGATCGGAGCGCTGTTTGAGGAGCAGACGGGGGTGAAGGTGACGTTCACCTTCGGGGCCAGCGGCAACCTGGCCGGCCAGATCGAGAACGGTGCCCCCGTCGACCTGTTTGCCGCCGCCGACACGAGCTACGTCGACCGGCTGATCGAGGCCGGGGCGCTCCTCCCCGAGACCCGGCGGGTCTACGCCCTGGGGCACCTGGTGCTGGCATCGAGCATCCGGGCCGGCGCGGAGGCGGACGAGCTGACCGACCTGCTCGACCCGGCGATCGTGCACGTCGCCATCGCGAACCCGGGCCACGCCCCGTACGGCCGCGCCGCCCGGGAGGCGCTGGAGAGCGCCGGGCTGTGGGAGGCCCTGCAACCGAAGCTCGTGCTGGGCGAGAACGTGCGGCAGGCCCTGCAGTTCATCGAAACCGGCAACGCCGAGGCGGGACTGGTGCCGCTCTCGCTGGCCGATGTAGCCGATATCACCTACGTGGCCGTGGATCCGTCGCTCTACACGCCGCTGGAGCAGGCCCTGGCGGTGGTGGCCGGCAGCCCGAACGAGGCCGACGCCCGCCGCTTCGCCGAACTGGTCACGGGGCCTGAGGGGCGGGCGGTGCTGGAGCGGTACGGTTTCGGCCTGCCACCGGAGTGATGGCCGTGGCGGACTTCCGTGCGATCGACTGGTTCCCGGTGCTCCTCTCGCTGCGGGTGGCCTTCCTGGCCACCCTGTTCGCCGCGCTCCTGGGCGTGCCGCTGGCCTACGGCCTGGCCCGGCGGCGCCTTCCGGCGCCGGGGCTCCTCTCGGCGCTGACGACCCTGCCTCTGGTCCTGCCGCCCACGGTGCTGGGCTACTACCTACTGCTGCTCATCGGCCGGCAGAGCCCGCTGGGCAGGCTGCTGGAGGGGTGGGGCATCAGCCTGGTCTTCACCTGGCAGGCGGCGGTGCTGGCGGCCACGGTGGTCTCGTTCCCGCTGGTGGTGCGTTCGGCGCAGGCGGCCTTCGAGTCGGTGGACCCGGCTCTGGAGGCGGCCGCGCGGACCCTGGGCCGGTCGGAGGCGGCCATCTTCTTCACGGTGACGGTGCCGCTGGCCTGGCGGGGCATCCTGGCCGGGGCGGTGCTCGCCTTTGCCCGCGCCATGGGCGAGTTCGGCGCGACGCTGATGGTCGCGGGCAACATCCCCGGCCGGACCCAGACGCTCTCCGTGGCCATTTACGACGCGGTGCAGGCTGGACAGTACTCCCTGGCCAACAACCTGGTGCTGCTGATCAGCATGGTGAGCGTGGGTGTGCTGGCCTTGCTGGCGCGCATTGGCGATGGGAGGGGGCGGTGAGGTGCTGACCTGTCAGATTGAGAAGCGATTCGGGCCGTTCCACCTGCAGGTGGACCTGACCGTGGGACGCCACATCACCGCCCTCTTCGGCCCCTCCGGCTCCGGGAAGAGCCTGACGCTGCAGGCGATCGCCGGGCTGGTGCGGCCTGACCGGGGCGTCATCCGGCTGAACGAGCGGACCTTGTTCGACGCCGCCGCCGGCGTCAACCTGCCCCCACAGTCCCGCCGGGTCGGCTACGTACAGCAGCACTACGCCCTCTTCCCGCACATGACCGTGCTACAAAACGTCGCCTACGGGCTGCACCGGCTGCCCGGGAATGAACGGCTGGAGCGGGCCGCCGCCGCCCTGGCCAGCGTCGGTCTGGCGGGCTTCGAAGGGCGGCGGCCGGCCGAACTCTCGGGAGGGCAGCAGCAGCGGGTCGCCCTGGCCCGTACCCTGGTCACCCGACCGGAGGTGCTGCTGTTGGACGAGCCCTTTGCCGCGCTGGATGACGTGACGCGCCGGTCGCTCCACAGTCAGCTGCTCTCTCTGTTGGGGGAGCTGCAGATTCCGACGCTCCTGGTCACGCACCAGCTGCAGGAGGCCTACGCGCTCAGCCGGAGCATCGCGGTGTATGAGGCGGGCAGGGTCGTGCAGGTGGGGCCCCGGTCCGAGGTCTTCCAGCACCCCGCCACCCTGGGCGCGGCGGCCCAGATGGGCTTTCACAACCGGCTCAGCGGCGTGGTGACTGCGGCCGATCCGGCCGGCACCCAGGTCCGCGTCGGCGGCCACGTGCTGCTGGCCCCCGCAGGCGATCTGCGCCCGGGGCAGCAGGTCGTCTGCGCCATCCGCCCGGAGCACATCATGTTCGTGCGGAAGGACCGGCCGCTCCGGGAGCCGGCGGAGAACCTGCTGTCGGGCGAGATCGTGGACGAGATCGACTACGGTGGCGACGTGGTGCTGTTTTTCCGTTCAGACCCGCCGGGGGTTGACTTGCAGGTGAGCCTGCCGGGGTACGTGTACGAGCGGCTGAACCTGGCGGA
>JAMNXV010000037.1 GCA_023623185.1 Bacillota bacterium | reverse complement strand
CCCGCGGCCTCACCCGGCAGGAGGCCGTGCGGCTGCTGGTCATGGCCTTCCTCGCGCCGGTGCTGGAGCAGATCCCCGTCCAGGAACTGCGCGACGAGATGATCCGCCTCATGGGAGAGAAGGTGAGCTAATTGGCCCTGGATGTGGCCCGTATCCGGCAGGACTTCCCGATTCTCCACCAGGAGATGAACGGCCATCCCCTGGTCTACCTCGACAATGCAGCGACCACGCAGAAGCCGCGCCAGGTGATCCAGGCCCTTGTTGAATACTATGAGGGCTACAACGCCAACGTCCACCGCGGCATCCACACCCTGGCCGAACGGGCCACGGACGCCTACGAAGGGGCCCGGGCAAAGATCGCCCGGTTCATCGGCTCCCCCTCGCCCAACCAGGTGGTCTTCACCCGCAACGGCACCGAGGCCCTGAACATGATCGCCTACGGCTGGCTGCGCCAGCGGCTGCGGCCGGGGGACGTCATCGTCACCTCGGGCATGGAGCACCACTCCAACCTCATTCCCTGGCAGCAGGCAGCCCAGGCGGCCGGGGCGCAGATCAAGTATATCGAGCTGCTGCCCGACGGCACCCTGAACCAGGAGCACTACGACCGGCTGCTGGCGGAGGGGAACGTGCGCTTCGTGGCCTTCTCCGGCGCCTCCAACGTGCTGGGCACCCTCAACCCGATCAAGGAGATGGTCGCCAAGGCGCACCAGGTGGGGGCGAAGGTGGCGGTGGACGCCGTGCAGGTGGTTCCCCACATGCCCGTGAACGTGGTAGACTGGGATGCGGACTGGATCGCCGCCGCCGGCCACAAGATGCTGGCGCCCACCGGCACCGGGTTCCTCTGGGGCAAGATGGAGCTCCTGGAGGAGATGGAGCCCACTTACTTCGGCGGCTCGATGATCTCCGAGGCCCACCTCTCCGGCGCGAAGTGGGCCGAGTGCCCGGCGAAGTTCGAGGCCGGCACCCCGAACATCGCGGACTTCATCGCCTTCGGGGCGGCCGTCGACTACCTCTCCTCGCTGGGCATGGAGAACGTGTACGCCCACGAGAAGGCGCTCACCGAGTACGCCTGGGAGCGCCTGTCCGAAATCGGCGGCATCCGGCTCTTCGGTCCCCGGCAGCCCCGGGCGGGGCTGATCAGCTTCGACGTGGAGGGCATTCATCCCCACGATCTGTCGGCCGTGCTCAACGCCGACGGCGTCGCCATCCGGGTGGGCCACCACTGCGCCCAGCCGCTGATGGAGATCCTCGACGTGCCGGCCACCAACCGGGCGAGCTTTTATATCTACAATACGCAGGCGGAGATCGACCGGTTGGTCGAATCCCTCCTCCACGCAAAGGAGTTCTTCGGCTATGACGTCTGAGGCTCGGCATCCGGTGAACCTGAGCGCTCTGTACCAGCAGGTCATCCTGGACCACTACAAGAAGCCGCGCAACAAGGGGGCGGTGGAGCGCGCGGTGCTGAAGAAGCACCTGCACAACCCCACCTGCGGCGATGACGTGGAGGTCCAGGTCAGCCTGGGGGAAGACGGCAGAATCGACGACGTCAAGTGGAACGGGCGGGGCTGCTCCATCTCGATGGCCAGCGCCTCGATGATGTCCGTCGCCCTGAAGGGCAAGACGCTGGCGGAGGCGCAGGAGCTGATGCAGAGCTTCTACCGCATGATTCAGGGCGAGGAAGGCAATTACAAGGCCCTGGGCGAGATTCAGGCGCTCTCGGGCGTCAGCAAGTTCCCCGTGCGCATCAAGTGCGCGACCCTCGCCTGGCACTGCCTGGAAGAGGGGATGAAGGAGTACGAAGGAGGGGACGCGAATGGTTAGCCAGCCGCGCGACATCGTCGGTGAGTATAAATACGGGTTCCGTGACCCGGAGAACTATGTCTTCAAGTCTGACAAGGGACTGACCCGCGAGATCGTGGAGTCGATCTCCCGGTTCAAGAACGAGCCCGAGTGGATGCGGGAGATCCGGCTGAAGGCCTTCGAGGTCTTCCACGCCAAGCCGATGCCGACGTGGGGCGTCGACCTCTCCGCGATCGACTTCCAGAACATCCACTACTTCGTGCGGGCGACCGACCGCCAGGGCCGCTCCTGGGACGAGGTGCCCGAGGAAATCAAGCGGACCTTCGACCGCCTGGGCATTCCCGAGGCGGAGCGGAAGTTCCTGGCCGGCGTGTCGGCGCAGTACGAGTCGGAGGTCGTCTACCACAACATCCGGAAGGACCTTGAGGCGCAGGGCGTCCTCTTCTGCGACATGGACACCGCCGTGCGGGAGTACCCCGACATCGTGAAGGAGTACTTCGGCACCGTCGTGCCGATGACCGACAACAAGTTTGCGGCGCTCAACACCGCCGTCTGGTCGGGCGGCTCCTTCATCTACGTGCCCCCCGGGGTCACCGTGGAGATCCCGCTGCAGGCCTACTTCCGCATCAACACGGAGAACATGGGCCAGTTCGAGCGGACGCTGATCATCGTGGACGAGGGGGCCAACGTCCACTACGTGGAGGGCTGCACCGCCCCCATCTACTCCACCGACTCGCTGCACGCGGCGGTGGTGGAGATCATCGTGAAGAAGGGCGGCCGCTGCCGCTACACCACCATCCAGAACTGGTCCACCAACGTCTACAACCTGGTGACCAAGCGGGCCGTGGCGTACGACGACGCGGTCATGGAGTGGGTCGACGGCAACATCGGCTCCAAGGTGACGATGAAGTACCCGGCCATCTACCTGATGGGCCCCGGGGCCCGGGGCGATGTCATCTCCATCGCCGTCGCCTCGAAGGGCATGATCCAGGACGCCGGCGCGAAGATCTACCACTTCGCTCCCGACACTTCCTCCCGCATCACCTCCAAGTCCATCTCCCGGGACAGCGGCAACACCACCTACCGGGGCCACATCCTCGTGGAGCCGCAGGCCGAGCGGGCGAAGGTGAAGGTGGAGTGCGACGCGCTGATCTTCGACGACTACTCCGAGTCGCACACCATCCCGTATATGGACATCAAGAACCAGAACGTCGCCATCGAGCACGAGGCCACCGTCTCCAAGGTCTCCGAGGAGCAGCTGTTCTACCTGATGAGCCGCGGCCTCTCCGAGGAGCAGGCCCTGACGATGATCGTGATGGGCTTCATCGAGCCCTTCGCGAAGGAGCTGCCGATGGAGTACGCGGTCGAGCTGAACCGCCTCATCGAGATGGAGATGGAGGGCTCGGTCGGCTAAGGAGGTTGCTTCGGCATGGCCCTGGTCAAGGTCGCAGAGCTCGGCGAGATTCCCCCGGGCGGATGCAAGCGGGTGCTGGTGAAGCGTCATCCCATCGCCATCTTCCACCTGGACGACGGATTCTACGCCATCGACGACACCTGCACCCACGCGGAGGCCTCGCTCTGCGAGGGCCAGCTGATGGGCGACCAGGTGGCCTGCCCCCTGCACGGGGCCCGGTTCGACATCCGGACCGGGAAAGCCCTCACCCTCCCGGCGGTCACCCCGGTGGAGACCTACCAGGTGGTTGTTCAGGGGAACGATATTCTGGTGGAGGTGTGAGGACCGGTGGCACAGATCACCAAGGAACAGGTACTCAAGGTGCTCGAGCGGGTGAACGACCCCGAGCTGCGCATCAACATCGTGGACCTCGGCCTCGTCTACGACGTGGAGATCACCGAGGACAACAACGTCGGCATCGACATGACGCTGACGTCGCAGGCCTGCCCGGTCGGGCCCCTGATCCAGATGCAGGCCGAGGCGGCCCTGAAGTCCATCCCCGGCGTGAACCAGGTGGATGTGCGGATGGTCTGGGATCCGCCCTGGACGCCGGACCGGATGAGCGAGCGGCTCAAGAAGGCCCGGCAGATGGGGCTGCTGTAACCGAATCACGACTCACCGGCACGGGTGCGCCCCGTGCCGGTTTCGCGTTGTGGCGACAATACGCATTGACTGTCAATATTATACAGAATTCTTCATTTTTTCTGGGGGGAAAAATGAGTCCTGTGTCGAAGAGTTGTGGGCACCAGCAGAGGTGCACACTTGTGCGGAAGTCATTCCAGATCCACCCTCGGCTTCACTCCTCGCTGCCCCTCACTCGCTCCTAGCTACCACGGACCAAGGGGGTTGATGGATTGGCGCAGCAGGTGCGGTTAGTGGTGGCCGTGCAGCAGCCGGAGGAACGAGCCTACCTGAGCAGCGCGCTGACCGGACCCGACATGCGCGTGCTCGGCGAAACCGGCAACGGGCAGACGGCCCTCCTCCTCGTCAGCCAGCTGAAACCGGATGTGATCGTGCTGGACAGCGACCTGGAGGGCCTGGACGGCTTGAACGCCGCCCGCCAGCTCCTCCAGGACCAGAGCGTCGCGGTGGTCATGCTGGTCCACCACCACCACCTGGCTGCCGCGCGCAGCCTCGCCGAAACCGGCGCCGCCTGCTGCCTGATCAGACCCTGCTCGCCCCAGCAGCTGGACCTGGCGGTTGCCGCCGCCGCTCGGGCCCGGGCGGAGCGGCTTGCCCTGCTGAAGCGGGCGCAGACGGCCGAGCGTCGACTCGCCGACCGGCAGTACGTCGAACGGGCCAAGGCCCTGCTCATGGCCCAGGAGCGCATCAGCGAGGAGGAAGCCTACGTTCGGCTGCGCCACATGAGCATGAAGAGCCGCCGCAGCATGGGCGACGTGGCCCACATGCTGCTCCTGAACCACTCGTTGAGATCCACCTGAAACCGCACAGCCGCAGAGAACTCTTCAGGGAGGTGACCAGGCATGAGGCTGGACAGGGACCTGATGGCCGTCCAGCAAATGCGGGAGGCGGTCAGCCGGGCCTACGAGGCGCAGCAGAGGATGAGGCATTTCTCGCAGGAACGGGTGGATGCCATCGTGGCCGCCATGGCGAAAGCCGGCGAGGCGGCGGCGGAGAGCCTGGCCCGGGAGGCCGTGGAGGAGACGGGCATGGGCGTGGTGGCGGACAAGACCGTCAAGAACCTGCTCGCCACACGCGATCTCCACCGGCACATCCGCGACATGAAGACCGCGGGCATCATCCGGCACGACGCCGAGCGCAAGGTCATCGAGATTGCGGAGCCCGTCGGGGTGATCGCCGCCCTCACGCCCACCACCAACCCCACCTCCACCGCCATGTACAAGGCGATCATCGCCGCCAAGTCCCGCAACGGCATCGTAATCAGCCCCCACCCCCGGGCCGCCGCCTGCACGTGCCGGGCCGCACGCATCGTGGCGGAGGCCGCGGTGGAGGCCGGCGCGCCGGAGGGGCTCATTCAGTGCCTGGAAAACCCGCACCTGGAGGCCACCCAGGCCCTGATGACGCACCCGGAAGTCTCCCTGATCCTGGCGACGGGCGGGTCGGCGATGGTGAAGGCCGCCTACCGCTCGGGCACCCCGGCCCTGGGAGTCGGCCCCGGCAACGTGCCCGCCTTCATCGAGCGCACGGCTGACGTGCCCAGGGCGGTCTCCCACATCATCGCCGGCAAGACCTTTGACAACGGAACGGTCTGCGCCTCGGAGCAGGCGGTCATCGCGGACGCCCCCGTCGCCGACCAGGTGGTGGCCGAGTTCCGGCGCAGGGGCGGCTACTTCCTCTCCCCCGGGGAGACGGAGCGGGTCTCTGCCGCCGTGATCCGGGGCAGCGGCGTGAACCCTGCGGCGGTGGGCCAGCCGGCAGCCAGGATCGCCGAGATGGCCGGCATCCGGGTCCCGGCGGGCACCCGGGTGCTGATCGCCCCGCTGGACGGGGTGGGTCCCGAGTACCCCCTCTCCCGGGAGAAGCTCTGCCCGGTGCTGGCCTTTTACACCGCCGCCGACTGGCGGGAGGCCTGCCACCGGTGCATCGAGCTCCTGGAGTTCGGCGGCATCGGCCACTCCATGGCCATCCACTCCCGGGATGAACAGGTGATCATGGCCTTCGCGCTGGAGAAGCCTGTCTTCCGCATCCTGGTCAACACCCCGGCCACGCACGGCGCCGTGGGGGCCACCACCGGGCTCGCCCCGTCCATGACCCTGGGGCCCGGCGCCATGGGCGGCAGCGCCACCTCCGACAACGTCGGCCCGCTCCACCTCATCAACATCAAGCGGGTGGCCTACGGCCTGCGGGAGCCCGACCCTTCGCAGGAGTCCGGCGCCACGTCCGCGGACATCGAGCGGATCGCCCGGGCAGTGCTGGCAGAGTTGCGGGGCCGCTGAGCGGGCGGAGACGGTCGTGAGCATGGAAAGGGACCACGGCGCGCGGAGGAGGCACGAAACCATGAATGCGGCCTTCATTCGGGAGCGGGTGGCGGCAGCCGGCGTCGTCGGCGCGGGCGGGGCGGGCTTTCCGACCCACGTGAAGCTCAGCAGCCAGGTGGAGTGGCTCATCGCCAACGGAGCCGAGTGCGAACCCCTCCTCTACGCCGACCAGGCGCTGATGGAGCACCGGGCGGCGGCCATCGTCCGCGGCCTGGTGCTGGCCCGGAAGGCCACCGGGGCCAGGCGGACGGTGATCGCGCTGAAGGCGAAGTACCGCGCCGCACGTGAGGCCCTGGCCGGCCCCGCCGCCGAGGCCGGGATCGAGCTTTTCCCCATGGACGACTTCTACCCCGCGGGCGACGAGCACATCATCGTCCACCAGGTGACGGGCCGTACGATCCCCTCCGGGGGCATCCCCCTCCACGTGGGTGCGGTGGTGCAGAATGTGGAGACCCTGGCGAACATCGCCCGCGCGGTGGATGAGGAGCGGCCCGTGATCACCAAGTTCCTGACGGTCGCCGGCGCCGTGCGCAGCCCCGTCACCGTCGAGGCGCCGATCGGGGTCCCCCTGGGCGCCCTGGTGGAGCTGGCGGGCGGACCCACCGTGGCGGACTACGTGCTCATGGAGGGCGGGGTGCTCATGGGCCGCCTCGCCGGGCCGGAGGAGCCGGTGACCAAACGGACCGGCGGTGTGGTGGTGCTCCCCCGCCAGCTCCGGTGGGTGCAGCGGCTCGCCCAGCCGTGGGAGATCGACAAAAAGCAGACCACGGTGTGCATCCAGTGCAACTTCTGCACCGAACTCTGCCCCCGCTACCTCCTGGGCCACCACATGTTCCCGAACAAGGCCATGCTCCAGGTCAACTACAGCCCCGACGACGAGGCAGCCCGGCTGGGCGCCTACCTCTGCTGCGACTGCGGCCTGTGCGAGGCTTTCGCCTGCCCCGAGCTGCTGATGCCGCGGCAGGCGGTGATCCACATCAAGCAGGAGCTGTCGCGGCAGGGGATCCGGTACCGGCCGGGGGCGACCCCCGAGCGGGAGCCCCACCCCTTCATCGCGGAACGCCGGGTGCCATCCCACCGGGTGGAGGAGCGGATCGGGGTGAGCCAGTACGACCGGAAGGCGCCGCTGGTGGAGGCCGCGGTCGCCTGCCCGGCCGTGAGCATCCGCCTGGACCAGCACATCGGCAGCCCGGCCGAGCCGCTGGTGCGCGAGGGCGACACCGTGACAGCCGGCCAACTCATCGCCAGGCCGCCGGAGGGCGCCCTGGGCGCCGTCGTCCACAGCAGCGTGACCGGCAGGGTCACCGCGATCACCCGCCAGGCCATTCAGATCGCCTGTGCCGACGAACCGGGCCCTTGTCCAACGTGTGTTGACAAGTGGCCGTGACTCATCAACCCCACACTGACAGCTCAACCGCTACCGGCTGCCCGGCGGACTCGCCAGGCGGCGCGTGCGCCCTCGGTCGCCCCCGATCATGCGCCCCAACCCGCGCAGCCGGCGGCCGTTGGCCCACTCAACCAGCCCCTCTGCCACATGCGGCGGCATCTGGTCCGGGCTGAACAGGACCAGCGCGCGGATGGGGTTCTCCGCAGCGGTGTGCATCATCATCCGGAAACTCGGGTTCTCGTAGTCCACCTTACCTCCGGCCCCCCGGGCCACCACCCGCTCCAGCACCTTGTAGAGCAGCTTGAACAGCAGGCTGCTCTCTTTCATTTCGTTGATCGAGCTGTTCAAGTCGAAGCGGCCCCGGGTCGGCGGCCTGTATTCGGGGTAGGCGGCGTGGATGGTGAGGAAATCCTGCTGGCTGGGCACGCCCTGCAGGGCGTAATACCAGTCGCTGCACGGGGTCCTCACCGGGGCCACCCCCTCCACCTCCACCCGGGCCGTCAGCCGGATATCCGCTGAGCTGGCCCCGACCTCCAGGAGGTACTCCCCCGCCTCCACCACCCAGTCCTTCCGGTCCGGGTCGTAGATGGCAAAGGCACGCCTGTCCAGGTGGAAGGTGACCGTGCGGGCCTCCCCCGGCCTCAGGGGCACTTTCGCAAAGCCCTTCAGCTCCTTCGCCGGCCGGTAGGCCCCGCCCGTCCGCGGCGCCACGTACAGCTGTGCCACCTCGGCGCCATCCCGGTCGCCCACGTTGGTGACGACCGCGGTGACCTCGAAGGCGTGTGGGCCGGTCTGCCGCACCTGCAGGTCGGAGTAGGCGAAGCGGGTGTAGGAGAGGCCGTGGCCGAAGGGGTAGCGCACGGGCACCCCCGCGCTGGCGAAGTACCGGTAGCCGCAGTACATGCTCTCCCGGTACGGGGTCTGCCAGGGATTCTGCAGGTAGTAGCTGCTGCTCACCACGTCCTCGTACCGGAAGGGGTAGGTCTCGGCCAGCTTGCCGCTGGGGTTCTCCGCGCCGAACAGCAGGTCTGCCGCAGCCGTCCCGCCCGCCTGTCCAGGGAGGTGCATGTGGAGGATCGCCTTCACCCGGTCCGCCCAGGGCAGTTCCACCGCCGATCCGCCGAACAGCACCACGATCACCCGGTCGCACGCCGCCGCCACGGCCTCCGCCAGGGCGTTCTGGTTGGCGGGAAGGCGCATGTGCGGCCGGTCAAAGGCCTCGCTTTCGTAGAGGTCGGTGAGGCCCAAACAGAGGATGGCAGTCCCGGCCTCACGAGCCAGGGCCACCGCCTCATCCACCAGCGCCGGGTCCGGCGCATCCCGCAGCGTGTACCCCGGGGCGAAGCGCACCTGGTCGGTGTACTGCGCGAGCCCGTCCAGCAGGCTCTCCAGCCGGGTGGGCGTGACCTGGGAGGAGCCCGTGCCCTGGTACCGCGGGGTCCGGGCCAGCTCGCCGATGACGGCCACCTGCGCCCCAGCGGCCAGCGGCAGCGCCGGGCCGTCGTTCTTCAGGAGCACGGCGCCGGCGGCGGCGATACGCCGGGCCAGCCGGTGGTGCCGGTCATGCAGATGGCGCCTGTCGTGAAGGTCTGCGGGCAGGGCGCCCCTGTCGCTCCGGGTCGTACGGTCGATCAGGGTCAGCAGACGGTCGACGCTCAGGTCGATGAACCGTTCGTCCAGGCGGCCCTCCGCCACCGCCTCCCGGACCTCCCGGTCGAAGCGGCCCCGGCTCCCGGGCATCTCCAGATCCATACCGGCCCGGAAGGCAGCCACCCGGTCGTGGGTGGCGCCCCAGTCGCTGATCACGGCGCCGTCGAAGCCCCACTCGTCCCGCAGAATGTCCGTCAAGAGGCGCCGATGGTCGCTGCAGTACACTCCCTCCACCTGGTTGTAGGCGCACATCACCGCGGTGGGACGAGCCTCCTTCACCGCGATCTCGAACGGCACCAGGTAGTACTCCCGCAGCGCCCGCTCGTCCACCCGCACGTCGGTCGCCATGCGCTTGGTCTCCTGGTTGTTCAGGGCGAAGTGCTTCAAGGCCACCCCCACACCCCGGCTCTGCACCCCGGCGATCCAGGCGGCGGCCAGCTTGCCGGCCAGGTACGGGTCCTCGCTGAAGTACTCGAAGTTCCGGCCGCAGAGGGGGTTGCGCTTCATGTTGACACCCGGGCCGAGGATGATGTTGACCTCTTCCATCGCCGCCTCTGCGCCCAGGGCCTCGCCCATCTCCCGCACCAGGTCCACGTCCCAGGTGCAGGCCACGGCGCTGGCGGTGGGGAAGCAGGTGGAGGCCACGCTCGCGTCGAGGCCCAGGTGGTCGCCCGCCCCGGTCTGCTTGCGCAGGCCGTGGGGGCCGTCGCACATGAACAACGCCGGAATGCCGTGGTGGGGAAAGGCTTTCGTGGTCCAGAAAGAGGCGCCTGAGCAGAAAGCGATCTTCTCTTCCAGGCTCATGTTCGCGATGGTCGCTTCGTGCTTCAGCAATGCCGGTCCCTCCCGTTCCCCCGCCGACCGGGGGCGGTTTCACCTGATCACTTCGGCAAGGGCTGCCTTCCCCCTCCGTCTCCCGGGCGCCAGGCAACTGTTCGTCTCCGCTGGACCACCTGCTCAGCGCGGCCGTAGTGCCTCATGCTAGCGTTGATGTCCTCAGGCGACGTGAACGGTGAACAAATGAGCCACCTGATTTTGCGGTCTGGCTCAATCGGCCACCCGTCATACATCAACTACCTGACTGGCCGCCCTCGGAGGTTCGACTGCGCCCTTCACCGCCTGCTTATGGTTGGTCTCAGCCTTAGTGACACAAGGGGCGTCGCAACGCAACCGGGGCAAATTTCGACTTCGTCCGCCAGGCAAGTGGCAATCCGTCGCACTTCCTCCCTCCTGTACCACTGAACCATTCCGGCCTGTGATGTGTATGTTCAGTGAACAGACGAAATGGGGGGGGGGGATTCGGTGAACGACCGGGCTGCGGATCGACGTTGCGGGCCCGGAACTGGAGCGTGGGGTGGAGCTGGCTCGCGGGGTGCAAGTGGACGAAACCGGGGGATGAAATGATAAGGCGCTCATGCTGGAGAAGACGCTGGAGTTCATCCTGAAGCACAGTGACTTGTGAAACCTCCACGTCCCTGCCGCGTGCGCAGCAGGAATTGCCGGAACCCTTCGAGAAGCGAAGAAGCACAGCGATATGCCCAAGAGAGGAGTGGTTCCGGAATGACGAATCTTCCCGTTCTTCCTGGCGCAGAACCGCTGTACAGCGTCGGCAACCGCACCGGCGTCCTGGTCTCGCATGGGTTCACGGGCACACCGCAGTCGATGCGCTTCCTGGCCGAGGGCATCGCCAGGGCGGGCTACACGGTGGCCATGCCCCGTCTGAAGGGGCACGGCACCACGCCGGCCGACATGGCCCAGGCGACCGCCTCTGACTGGACGGCGGACATCGTGGCGGCGATGCGCTGGCTCGAGGAGCGCTGCGACACCCTCTTCATGACCGGCCTCTCCATGGGCGGCACGCTGACCCTCTGGGCCGCTGCCCAGTTCCCGGACCGGTTCGCGGGCATCGTCCCCATCAACGCCGCCGTATCAATAGACTCCCCGGACATGGCCGCGCTGGCCTTCGCGCCGGACGCGCCGGCTGAACTGCCGGGCATCGGCAGCGACATCAAGGCCGAGGGCGTGAAGGAGCTGGCCTACCCGGTCACCCCGGTGCCGGCCATCAAGCACCTGATCGCGCTGGGCGCCGTCACGCACATGATGCTCCCCCGGGTCAAGTGCCCCGCGCTGATCATCACGTCCCGGGAGGACCACGTGGTACCGCCCCGCAACGGCGAACTGATCCTGAACGCCATCTCCAGCGAGGAGAAGGAGCTGTTCTGGCTGGAGAACTCCTACCACGTCGCCACGCTGGATAACGACAAGGAGCTCATCCTCGAAAAGACGCTGGAGTTCATCAGGAAGCACAGCTGACCCGGTTTGCGCGTGAACCGGGGCTGTCCTGCAGCGCATCAAGCTGCCGGGACAGCCCCGGCCCTTTTTGTCTTGGCCCGGGGCGCGGCGGGCCGACCGGTGGCCAGCCCCGCCAAAGCAGGACCAGCGACAGGCGGGGTAGAATAATACTCCGTCAAATTCGAATCTTGCGCGGATATCTCCCCTGGGCCCGAACAGGCGCATCGCAGCGCATGGCGTTGGTGGGCGTCAACCCATCAGCCCCGGAAGGTCCAGCGGCAAGCCACCAGCGGAGCGGGAGGAACGTCCGATGAAGCACCCGGCGGTCGTAATGCTCTTCTGGATATCCTTTTTCGCCCACATGGCGGATCGAGAGGCAGGCTTTGCCTGGTTGCGCGTCGTGTTCTACCTCTTCGCAGCGGCCACGGTGATCGGCCAGTGCCTCACCACCATGGCAGACAGCCGCAGGCAGCGGATGTTCAGCAGCCTGGCGCACCTCGCCCTTGCTGCATTGCTCTTCAGGTGGGGCGGCCGGACGTTCGCCGTTTTCATCGCGTTCCTGGGCGTACTGCCCCTGGCCGTCGCGGAAGCGGTGCACGTGTCGCGCGCCGCCCGCGGCTGAGCCGGTAAGGCCGGCGAGATCGCAGGGCGAGGCGCCCGTGCCAAAGCCCGTCCAAAACAAAAGGCGCTATCCCCCGGTCATGCCCGATGACCACGGGGACAGCGCCCTTTTTCCTGTGTTCCGCGCCAGCGCGCCTACCAGTGCCCAGCCGTCCTACACCACCACGCTGTATCCGGCCGGCACGTAGCTGCAGGCGGGGTCCTCCTCCAGCCAGTCGCCGAGCACCGTGAAGGCCCGGGCACGGGATCCGCCGCAGACCTCGCGGTACTCGCAGGCGCCGCAGCGGCCCTTCAGCTTGCTCGGGTCGCGCAGCAGCCGGAAGACCTCCGACTCCCGGTAGATCCTGGCCAGGGACTCCTCCCGCACGTTGCCCGCATTCCAGGGCAGGAAGCCGGAGGGGTTGACCTCGCCGGTATGGGAGATGAAGATAAAGCCCTTCCCGTCGTTGACGCCCTGCCCGGGGATCTTCATCCCCTTCTGAAGCAGCACGCGCCGCCAGTGCGGGGCCTCGGTGGTCTTGATGGGGAACGGGGCGGTGCGGCTGTACTCCGCCAGCCACTCCAGGACCTCCTCGGTCTCCTCGGCGGTGAGCATGTCCTCCATCTGTCCGCGCCCGGTGGGGATGTGGAAGAACACGGACCAGAGCGCCACCCCGATCTCCTCCACCTTCTCCGCGATCCGGTCCAGCTCCCTCCAGTTGTGGCGGGAGACGGTCGTGCCGATCTGGGGCACCAGGCCGGCCTCCCGCGCGGCGGCAATGCCCTCCATCGTCCAGCGGTACGAGCCCTTCACCCCGCGGAAGGCGTCGTGCGCCTCCTCGTCAGCGTGGTCGAGGCTGAAGGCCACCCGGTGCAGGCCCGCTTCGGCGCAGCGCTTCATGTTCGCCAGATTCGCGAGGCGGGTGCCGCTTGGGCTGCTGGACACCCGCAGCCCGATGGAGGTCGCGTACCGGATCAGGTCGGGCAGGTCCTTCCGCATGAACGGGTCGCCCCCGGTGAGCACGAAGAGCGGGGGGTCGAGCTCCTTCACCTGATCGATGAGCCGGCAACCCTCTTCGAAGGTGAGCTCCTGCGGATCCCGCCGGGGGATGGCCTCGGCGCGGCAGTGCCGGCAGGCCAGCGCACAGGCTCGGGTCACTTCCCAGATCACGATGAGCGGACGCTCATTGAAATCCACCTTGGGCAGTTCCCGAAACACGGGAAAGTCACACCTCCCACAACTCGCAGCACATGTATATAGCTTAAACCTACCGGCCCGCAGCGTCTATGGGTATCCGGTGCTACGACATCGGGCCCGGTCTGTATTTTTGCAATACATTCCGAAGACCATCGGGGCGGGGCCCGCACAGTAGTTAGATGCGGTCACGCCTCCTCATTTTTAGGGTCATATGGCGGGGCACAAACGGACCAATTAGGAGACATACCTGACCGATGTACCCATTGACCTTTGTTCAAGTTACAAGAAGAATAGGTATATGGTTCAGAGGAGGTGTATGGCTTGCCCACCCGCCCCACACCGCTCACACGCCGCCTCTTCGCCGCGCTGCTCCTCCTTTTCTTCGTTCTCATCGGCGCAATCGTCGTCTCGGCAGCGCTCGGGCCGGTCAGCATCCCCTGGGATCACACTGCGGCCATTCTCCTGAAACGTGTCGGCATCGCCACCAGCATCCCGATCACCGAACGTGAGCTCCTGATGGTCGACCAGATCCGGCTGCCCCGAATCCTCGTGGGCGGACTGGTCGGGGCCGCGCTGGGCGTTTCCGGCGTCGTGATGCAGGCCCTGTTCCGCAACCCCCTGGCAGAGCCGGGGGTCGTGGGCGTCTCCAGCGGTGCAGCCCTGGGCGCGGTGGGCGCCATCTACTTCGGCCTGGCTGGCGTGAGCCGCTGGTTCATGCCGGCCGCCGCGTTCGTGGGCGCGATGTTCGCCGTCATCATCGTCTTCCTGGTCTGGACCCGCAGCCGGCGCTCCGGTGCAGGGACGCTGCTGCTGGTGGGCATTGGCATCAACTCGTTCCTGAGCGCCGTCATCAGCCTGATGGTCGCCAACGCCCCCAACGAACACGAACTGCGGGGCATCATCTACTGGCTGCAGGGCGGTCTCGAGGCCCGCACCTGGGAACACGTGCACCTGGTCGCGGGGCCCATCCTGCTGGGGTGCCTGCTGCTCATGGCCTTCGCCCGGGATCTGAACATGCTCCTGCTGGGAGACGACCACGCCCGCACCTCCGGCATCGACGTGGCCCGCACCCGCGGCGCCCTGCTCGCGATCGCCTCGGTCGTCACGGGAGCAGCGGTGGCGGTGAGCGGGATCATCGGCTTCGTGGGCCTCGTCATCCCCCACAGCATCCGGCTGGTCGCCGGACCGGACCACCGCCTCCTCCTGCCGGCCAGCGCCCTGGGCGGCGCTGCCTTCCTGATCATCGCCGATACCGTCTCCCGCCTGGCCTGGAACCCCATCACCATCCAGGTGGGTGTGGTCACGTCGCTCATCGGAGCGCCGTTTTTCCTTTACCTGGTGCTTCGTGGCGACAGGAAAGGAGCGACTCGATGAACCGGATTGCCGCACAGGCGGTCAGCCTGGAGATTGCCGGCCGCCTGATCCTGGACGCCGTGAGCATGGAAAGCGGCCCCGGCCGCTTCACCGGCATCATCGGCCCCAACGGGGTCGGCAAGTCCACCCTCCTGCGGATCATGGCCGGGCTGCTGAGCCCCACCCGCGGCGAGGCCCTCCTGAACGGCAGCCCCGTTTCCCGTCTGGGCGCCCGCGCGCTCGCCCGGGAGCTGGCTTACCTGCCGCAGGAAACCCAGATCGACTTCGCCTTCCCGGCCTGGGAAGTGGTCATGATGGGCCGCCACCCGCACCTGGGCCGTTTCAGCGTGGAGGGCCGGCGCGACGAGGAGGCCGTCCGGCGTGCGATGGAGCTCACCGGCACCCTGCACCTGGCTGAGCAGCCGGTCACGACTCTCTCCGGCGGCGAGCGGCAGATGACCTTCCTCGCCAAGACCCTGGCGCAGGAGCCCAACGTCCTGCTCCTGGACGAGCCCATCTCCGCACTGGACCTCAACCATCAGCTCCGGGCCCTGAACCTGATCCGCTCCCTGTGCAGGGAGGGGATGGCCGCCATCGCCGTGCTGCACGATCTGAACCTCGCGGCCCGCTACTGCGATGAGCTGGTGCTGCTGGCCAGGGGCCGGGTGCTGGCCATGGGCAGCCCGCGCGCGGTGCTGACCCCGGCCAACCTGAAGGAAGCCTACGGGGTGACGGCCATGGTGCGGACGGACCCGCTTACCGGCTGCCCGCACGTCGTCGCTTTCGACGATCCGTCGGAGTCACGGGACGACCGCCGCTTCCACGTGCTGGCCGGCGGAGGCACCGCCGGTCCCACCCTGGCCCAGCTCGTCCGGCGGGGGGCCAGCGTCACGGTGGGGCCGGTGGAGGAGCGGGATCCCGACGCGCAGCTGGCCCGCGCGCTGGGCCTGCCGGTGCTGACCTACCCGCCGTTTCATCACCTGCCGGACGGCATTCTGCAGGAGGCCGGCGAGTGGCTCAACCGGGCCGATCTGATCCTTGCGGCTCCGGTGCCCCTCGGCCCCGCCAACGCCGCCCTGGAGCGGCTTCTGAAGGGCAGGCAGGTGCTCCCGCTGGGGCCCAGACCCCAGACCCAGGCCCTGCTCCTCACCGACCTGCTGCCCCAGAAGCCCGCGAACCTCGAGCACATCCTGGCTTCCTGAGAAGGGGAGGATATGCGAGTCATGAAGTCGACCATATCCAGCCAAGGCCGCGCATCCCGCCGGTTCCGGCACCTGGCCGTCCTGCTGATCGGCCTCCTGCTCCTCGCCGCCTGCGGGGGCGGCCCGTCTTCGGGCGAGCCCGGGGAGGCGGAGCCCGATCGCGCCGAGCCCGGCGCGGAACAGACTGCACAGGCGCCGCAGCGCATCGCCGCCCTCTCGACCAACGTCGCCGAGATCGCGCTGCAGCTGGCCGGTCCGGAGCGCATCGTCCTCATCGGCCGGAACGCCCTGAACCCGGCCCTCAGCAACCATGCCGACCTGGCCCGGCAGGTCCCCAACACCATCATCGACGGGGCCAGCCTGGACCCCGAGCAGGTGCTGGCCCATGAGCCAGATCTCATTCTGCTCACCGGCCGGCTGGGGGCGGAAAAGGACGCCATCGCCGTGTTTGAGGCGGCCGGCGTGCCCCTCCTCTCCTTTTCGGACTGGTCTTCCATCGCGGCCTTCCAGCAGAACATGCTGACCATCGGCGAGGCGCTGGGGCCCGAGTCGGCGGCCAGGGCGAGGGAGATCGTGGACGACATGAACCGGCGCCTGGCCGAAATCGAGAGCCGGGTTCCCGAGCAGGAGAACCCCCCCAGCGTCCTGATGATCTCCAACCAGGCCACACGGCCGCTCATGGCGGGCCCGGACAGCCTCAGCTACGAGCTGATCATGCGGGCCGGAGCGGTCCCGGCGGTGGACAGCCTGGGGCTCACGCGGTCGATGCCGGCGGACGTGGAACAGATCGTTCAGGCCGACCCGGACTACCTGCTGCTCGTGGACGTGCTCGGCAGGGGCGAGGACTCCTTCAGGGAGCTGATGGAAAACCCGGGGATGGCCACCGTCAAGGCCGTGCAGAACGGAAACGTGCGCCTGGTGCCCGCCCGCTCGTTCTACTCGGCCAGCACCGGCATCGTGGACGGCCTGGCAGAACTGGTGGAGTGGCTCTATCCGTAAGAGACAGCCCCCCGGCCATTCGGGCCAGGGGGCTGCGTTTGTGTGTTGGCTAGTTGGCCGGCAGCACGGGCACCTCGACCTGCGGCATCTCGCCCACCAGCGAGTTCAGGAAGGCGACGATGTCATCCCGCTCCTGGTCGGTCAGGTCATGGCCGAGCTGCACCTTGGCCATAATCGTCACCGCTTCCTCCAGGGTCTCCACCGAGCCGTCGTGGAAGTACGGGCCGGTCAGCGAGATGTTGCGCAGGGTCTGCACCCGGAAGAACTTCTCGTCGTTCGGATCGCCCGTCCAGCTCGCCTTGCCGGCGTCGTTGCCCCAGTCGAACTTCATCATGGCGCCGCTGGAGAGGGCCGGGCCGGCGTGGCAGGACGTGCAGCCGATCGCCTCAAAGGTCTCCATGCCGCGGATGGCCTGGGGCGAGAGCGCATTCTTGTCGCCCCGCAGGTAGCGGTCCAGCGCGTCGTTGGGGGTGATCAGCGTGCGCTCGAAGGCGGCGATGGCCTTGACGATGTTGTCGAAGGTGATGGGATCCTCCTCGCCCGGGAAGGCCTTCTCAAAGTACTCGTGGTAGCCCTTGATCGACTTGATCCGCTCCACGGCCATGTCGGCGGGCATGTTCATCTCGGCTTCGGCCTGGATCGGGCCCTTGGCCTGCTCCTCCAGCCCCTGGGCACGGCCGTCCCAGAACTGGTTCTGGAAGAACGCCGCGTTCAGCACCGTCGGGGCGTTGCGGGGGGTCTGCGCGAAGCCGTGACCGAACGACACCGGGAGACGGTCGGTGCCGCCCAGGCCCAGGTTATGACAGGTCGCACAGGAGATCACGCCGCTGCTGCTGAGCCGTGGATCGAAGAAGAGCATCTTGCCGAGCTCCACCTTCTCAGGGGTGGACGGGTTGTCCGGGTTGTCAGGCGCTGCCACGATGGTGGCGAAGCTGCCCTGGCGGACTTCGGTGAGTTCACCCGACGAACCCTGCGACTTGGTGGAACTCGAGCTACAGCCTGCGACCATGACCATGACGAGGGCTCCGACCAGCGCAATCCAGCGCTTCCGTCGAAACATGCCTGCATCCTCCTCTGCGTGGTTCCACGGCGTACGCCGTTTGTAATCTCACGATAAACTAGAATCTTTCTAGACACAAAGACGTAATGTTGATATCCGTCATAATTCCGGGTTATGTCTTGCGCGGGGCGTCAAAGCCATTCCCGGTGCGGTTTTGCGGCATTGCATAAGGCCGGCGCTGCTGGCCGGCCTCTCAGCCAAAAGGACTACATTGTCCGCCCGAGCCCTGTCCTGCCGCCCCCGCGGACGGCGCGGAGCATCGCCAGACGTACAGGATTCTGGCGGGGAGTCAGCGAATTGGCATACATATCATGCGATGATGGTCGGAAAGGAGAGTCGCCGGTGAGGTGGCTGAAGGCCCTCCTCCTTCGCATTCTCCTCTGGTTCCTGGGCCGGGGCATCTGCGCATGCGCCAGGCTCGACAGCCGCGCAGCGGCCGAGGTTGCCGGCTGGGCGGAAGGGCAGGGGCTCTGCCTGCAGATCGCGCCGACGGGCCCGGCCATGGCCCTCACGAAATCGGACGGGCGGCTGCGGTTCCTGGGTCTGAGGGCGGAACCCGCTGCCGATTTGGTGATTCAGTTCAAGCACCCGGAAGGGGCCCTGCCGGTCTTTCTGGGCAGGCAGTCCATCGCCCAGGCCTACGCCCAGCGCCGTATGACCATGAAGGGCGACCTCACCTTTGCCATGTCGGTGGTGCGCGTTATGCTCATCACCGAGGCCTACCTTTTCCCGGGACTGATCACCCGGCGCATCATGCAGCGGGTCCCCGAGCGCGAGGTGTCGGCGGCCCGCGTCTACCTGAGCACGCTGCTGACAGCTTGAGGAGGTGCCCCACGTGCTCCCGCGGTATTATGAGTTCTACAATCCGGTCAAGGTGCTGTCGGGTGATCACGCGCTGGAGAACCTGCCGTACGAGATGGCGCACCTCAGCGCCAGCCGTCCCATCCTGCTCACCAACCAGCAGCTGGTGGAGGTGGGGCTCACCCGCATCCTCGAATCCGCGCTGCGGGGCTCCGAGCTCGTCATCGCCGCCCAGTTCACCGAGATCCCGCCGGACTCTTCGGTGCATGTGGTGAACGCTGCCGGCCGAGTCTTCCGTGAGGCCGGCTGTGACAGCATCATCGCCCTGGGGGGCGGCTCCGTCATCGACACCGCCAAGGGGCTGCGGGTGCTGATCGGCCAGGAGACAGACGACATCATGCAGTACATGGGCGCCGACATCGTGAAGCCGGCGCGGCGCGTGCCCTTCGCCGTCATCCCGACCACGGCCGGCACCGGCTCCGAGGCCACCCTGGTGGCGGTCATCGCCCACCCGGAGCGGCAGGTGAAGATGGAGTTCGTCTCGCACCACCTGCTCCCGGACCTGGCCGTGCTCGACCCGCGCCTGACCCGCTCGCTGCCGCCCCGCATCACCGCCTCCACGGGCATGGACGCCCTGGTTCACGCGATCGAGAGCTACACGTCGGTTCAGCGCAACCCGCTGAGCGACGCTTACGCCTGGGCGGCCATCGAACTGATCCGCGACCATCTGCCCAGGGCGGTGGCCAATGGCCACGACACCGAGGCGCGCCTGGCCATGGCCAACGCCGCCCTCATGGCCGGAGCGGCCTTCTCCAACGCGATGGTGGGGCTGGTCCATGCCATCGGCCACGCCGTGGGGGCCATCTGCAGGGTGGCGCACGGCGACGCCATGGCCATCCTGCTTCCCCACGTCATGGAGTACAACCTGGACCTGGTGCACGAGCGCTATGGCCGATTGCTGCTGGCCCTGGCCGGGCCCGAGCTCTACGCGGCGACGCCGGCCCCGGAGCGCGGGCAGCAGGCCATCGCCGTGGTGCGGGCCTTCAGCCAGCGGCTCCACGAGGCCTGCGGTCTGCCCCTCAGGCTCCGCGACGTGGGCGTGACCGACGATGTGCTTCCGGCCATCGCCCGCACGGCCATCAACGACGGCGCCCTGCTGCTCAACCCGAAGGAGGCCGGGCTCGACGACGTGCTGCAGATCCTGCGGCAGGCCCTCTGAGCCGCCCCCGCCGGGTGTGGGCAGCGCCCACCATCGCCGCCAGCGCGCCCATGCTTCCCCACAGCAGCCCCTGGCCCCGCAGCGGTTGCACGGGCCGCCGCCCCCGGCCGTACATGTCGTGCAGGCGCCTGAGCGTCCACTGTTCCCCCTCGTCCCTGGTCGTGGCGCTGATCAGCAGCGAACAGTCCGAAGCCGTGTACCGCTGGTCTTCCGGGCTGTAGTCCAGGCCGATGTAGACCTGCAGTCCGCTGGCGGTCACACGGCGATACCCGCTGTAGGTGTAGACGAAGGTCAACGTGGGCGGCCCCTCGCCCTTCAGGTAGCGGTCGACCTCCATGGTCACCTCGGTACTGGCCACATATGGCTCCAAGAGGCGGATCAGGAGCCTGCCGTCTGCCGACGGGAGCTGCACCACCATCGGCTTCTCCCCTGGAATCGGCCGGGCGCTCTGGATCCGGCCCAGCACCACCAGGGCGTAGTCGTCCAGCCGCTGCTCGCAGGACAGGGCCCGCGCCTTCCCCGACAGAACGGGCGCCCCCAGCAGCGCGATCCCCAGCAGCAGCGCGATCAGGCCTTTTCGCACGACCTATCCTCCTTCGAGGCGCGATAGCGAAGACAAGCCATAAGTTTCCGTGAAGTAGACGGTGTTGCCGGGGAGGCAGGTTTCACCTTCCGCCGGCTCCACTCACGCCGAGCGGCTTACGGGAGGTGCGTGTGTGCGTAGATTCATCCGCTTTGCCGTGGCGCTGGCCGCCGCCCTGGCGGTGGTCTTCGTCACCGGCCGGAGCATCGCCCACGTGCGCAGAGAACCCGAGACTCGGCCGAAGCACATCCGCATCGACGAGGCCCGCATCGCCGCCATCGACGACGTCATGGATCTCATCGAGCCCGTGTGGTGGACCGTCACCATCTACGACGGCCCCGCCGCCTACGAGGAGAGCCTCGCCCCCTTCACCCGGGCCCAGCGGCTGGTCAACGCCATCCAGTGGTACCGGGCTGAGGTGGACAACGGCGGGCACGGCCAGTTCTACGGCAACTCCACCGGCATCGTCTGGCGCGATGTCCTGGCCGGGTTCGAACTGCTGGGGCTGGAAGAGTTCGCCGACAACCTCCGGGCGTCCGCAGACCTGCTGGGCGGCGACCCGCCCCTGGACAGGCGCGAGCGTGAGGCGCTGCTGGATCAGCTGAAACCGGACTTCGGGGAGATTACCCAGCGGTTCTGGGAGCTGGAGGCGCAGACCGACCTCGATACGGTGATCCTGGATTACGCGCGGGCCCACCCGGAGGAGTTCCTCTTCGACGGCGTGATCTACGTGCCCAGTTCGTCTCATGTTGTATTCCACCAGTTCATAATCTGGTTCTTCCCGTAAGCGCGGGTTCGGCGGCAGAAAGGAAGGTGAGGCGGATGACCACGCGGTTTGGCGGCTACATGGGCCGGATGCTGAAGATCGACCTCACCACCCGTGAGGTGAGTGAGTACCCGATCTCCGACGAGCAGCGCGAGCTTTACCTGGGCGGCAAGGTGCTGGCAGCACGCATCCTGGCGGACCTGATCACGGGTCCGCTGGACCCCTTCGGGCCCGAGAACGTCATCGTCGTCACCACCGGGCCGCTCACCGGCACCGGCGCCCCCATGGCGAGCCGGTTCAACGTCTCCAGCATCTCCCCCCTCACCGGGCTGCTCGCCTCCTCCAACTGCGGCGGCTCCTTCGGGCTGCACCTGAAGAAGGCCGGCTGCGACGGGCTGGTCATCACCGGCCGGGCCGACGCCCCGGTCTGGGTGGAGATCGCGGAGGACGGGGTCCGCTTCCACGACGCCTCCGACCTGTGGGGCATGACCACCGGCGAGACCCAGGCGGCCCTCCCGCCCCGCACCGGCAAGCTGGTCATCGGGCCGGCGGGGGAGAACCGGGTCCGCTATGCCGGCCTGGTCAGCGACGACCGCATGGCGGCCAGGGCCGGCATCGGCGCGGTCTTCGGCGCCAAGAACCTGAAGGCCCTGGTGGCCCACGGCCGCAAGGTGGTGCCCGTCGCCCGACAGGAACAGGTGCGGAGCCGGATCAAGGGCTGGGCGCAGGAGCTGCGGGCGCATCCCATCACCGGCAACCAGCTGCCACGGCTGGGCACGGCCGGGCTGCTCGCCGGGATGCACGCCCGCCGGATGCTGGCCACCCGCAACTTCAGCCGGGGGCAGTTTGAGCGGTTCGACGCCGTCTCCGGCGAGACGCTGGCCGAGGCGCACCTGATCCGCAACGGCGGCTGCACCGGCTGCCCCGTCCACTGCGGGCGCGAGGTCAGCCTGCCCGAGGAGGGCGCGGGCGCAGGCGCCGCCGAGGCGGAGTGCGCGGGCGCAGGCGCCCCCCGGGCCACTGGCAGCGGCCAGAAGGCCGGCCCGAAGGGCCGCCGGGTGAAGGGGCCCGAACTGGAGACCATTGTGCTGCTGGGGCCCAACCTGGAGAACGCCGACCTCCCGGCGATCATCCGCTGGAACCACCTACTGGACGAGCTGGGCATGGATTCCATCTCCACAGGCGGCACCATCGCCTTCGCCATGGAGCTGAACGAGAAGGGGCTCTGGGAGAACGGCCTGCGCTTCGGCGAGGTGCAGGACCTGCCCCGGCTCTTCGAGGACATCGCCCACCGGCGGGGCATCGGCGACCTGCTGGCCGAGGGCAGCCGCCGGCTGGCCGAGCGGTTCGGCGGGATGGGCTTCGCCATGCAGGTGAAGGGGCTCGAGCTGCCCGCCTACGAACCCCGGGCTGCCGTGGGGCAGGGGCTGGGCTACGCCGTCTCCAACCGGGGAGGCTGCCACCTGAACGCGGGCTACCTGGCCGTGCTGGAGGGGCTGGGGCTCGAGATGGACCCACAGACGCCGCGGGCCAAGGCGGCCCTCACCATGCTGATGCAGGACCTGATGGAGGCCATCTCCGCCGCGGGCAACTGCCTATTCAGCTCGTACGACGTCTTCCCCGCCGCCCTGCTGAACCGGCCCAACGGCCTGCTCGCCCGGGCCGTCAACCGGCTCCTGCCGTGGGTCGGCGGCCCCGTGGCCCTCATCCTCTGGCTGCGCTGGATGCCCATCCACCTGCCGGGCCTGCCGCTCACCCACGCGCTGGAGGCGGTAACGGGAATGAAGATGGACCTCGGCCGCCTGAAGCTCATCGGCGAGCGGGGCTACAACCTGGAGCGGCTGGTGAACACGCGCCTTGGCGTGACGGCGGCGGACGACGACCTGCCCGAGCGGCTGAAGTCCGTCGAGCAGGTGCCGGGCGACCCCCGCACCAGGGTGCCGCTGGCGCCGATGAAGCGGCAGTACTACCGGCTGCGGGGCTGGACGCCCGACGGCGTGCCGACGCCTGCCCTGCTGCGCCGGCTCAGGATCCAGCGGGAGGTGGGCGCATGGTGACGGTGCGCCTCTTCGGCACCTTGCGGCTGGACGCCGGCCGGCGCCAGGTGGAGGTGGACGCGGCGACGGTGGCCGAGGCCCTGGAAAAAACCGCCGCCGCCCTGGGGCTGCCCGGCGCGGGCCCGCTCCTGCAGGCGGCGGTCTTTGTGAACGGCGAGCGGGCGGGCCTGCGCACCCCCCTGAAGGCGGGCGACGTGCTCTACCTCCTCTCCCCGGCGGCGGGTGGGTGACGTCTTGATCACACTGTTGCGGGGATATGGCCAGATTCTGGCCGCATCCCTCTGTGTCATCGGAACGCCATAAGCAGGCGGTGAAGGGCTCCCAGAAGTCCCGCGGCCCAATCAGAAGCGACAGAGCGGCAGCCCGGGGAGCCCGGTCCGCTGAACTCGGGGACTAACTCAGGTTCACTTCCGTATACCCATACATCTCCACCTTCGCCTGCTGCATCGCCGGCTTCGCCAGCCGGCGCGCCGCCGCGCCGGCCCTGGGCAGCCCCTTCCGGGCCGCCGCCGCGGCCAAAGCAGCCAGGGCGCCGGTGAAGAGCGTCAGGATCGCCTTCCGCCGGGTCGAGTTCATCGCTCCCCCTCCCCTCTAGAACCAGGGCTGGCCGCTCAGGTAGAAGAGCGCACGGCCCGCCAAGTTGCCCAGCAGCGCAAGGCCGAGACCGGCGGCCACCAGCTGGCCGCAACTCCTCAGGCTCCCGCCCTGGCCGCTCAGCGTCCAGAGCGCCACGCCCAGCAGCGCGGGCACCCCGACCGCCAGGGAGATCTCCAGCCACAGCAGCGGGCTGTTCATCGCCACCACCTGCTGGCCCAACAGCAGGGCGGTCTTCACCGTCTCGCCGCCCACCGCCGCCTTGCCCGCGGCCCCCGGCGTGGCCAGAGCGGCCGCGGCCCCGCCAAAGAGGTGGCTCAGCCGCGCCAGCAGCCCGATGCCGTAAACCACAGAGCCGGCCAGCAGCGCCGGCCCCACGTGCCGGTACGAGGTGCGGAGCACCGCGCCCGCCTCGGCCGGGCCGGCATCTCCCGCCCGCGTGCGACTCCGGAGGCCGCTCCACACGGCGCCGTGCAGCGCGGCCACCGCCAGCGGCCCCAGGGTCAGGGCGGTGCCGAAGAAGAGGACCACGGTGGACCAGTGGTTCCACATGGGACGACCGGGGATGAGATAGATCATCGCCTGCGTGACGATGGTCGCGGCGCCGACGACCGCGCCGAGGGCGCCGATGCTCCGGCGGGCCTTCCCGGCCTCAGGCCGCCACCACCAGAGCACCGTGTACAGGGCGATGAGCCCGAAGAAGAGACCTGTCGCCCAGATCTCCCGCGACATCCACGAGCTCTCCCAGTGACGCAGGGCCCGGATGGCCAGCAGCGGCCGGCCCAGGTGGGTGGTGGAGAACAGCAGGCCGACCGCCGCCACGGGCACCAGGAGGGCGCTGCCCAGCCGGGTGAACCGCGCCCGGACGGCGTCCGGCGCCTGCGCCAGCTGCAGATCGGCGGCCGCCAGCACCCAGAGCGCCCCGACGGTCACCTGAATTAGGACCGTAAAGACGACCAGACTGTACTGCGCTTCGTGCAGCCACTCCGCCATGCTACCTCACCTCCCCCGCATCGGCTGCCCGCTCCGCCCCGGCGGGCGGCGGCGCCACGCGCACCTGCCGCTCAGGCTGCGGCCCCTTTCTGGGCCAGGCAAACCGGGTGGCGGGCCGGGTGACGGAGGGATCGGGGAAGCCCGGCGCCTCCTTCACCGCCTGCCGCTTGTCCGCCTCGTGCGCCGCCCTCTCACCGAAGCTGAGCGCCCCCGTGAGGCAGGACTGCACGCAGCGGGGCAGCTGCCCCTGGTCCACCAGCTGATAGCACCCGTTGCACTTGGAGACCACGCCGTGCTCGGGGTCGAACTGCGGCACACCATAGGGGCAGGTCCAGGTGCAGTACTGGCAGCCGATGCAGGCGGCGGGATCGTGGATCACCAGGCCATCCGCCCGCTTGGTGTACGCCTCCACCGGACAGCCCTTCATGCAGGCCGGGTCCTCGCAGTGGTTGCAGGCCAGCGTCAGGTGGACCCGCAGCGCGGTGGGAAACTCGCCCATCTCGAAGGAGCGGACCCGGCGCCAGCGGATCTCCGGCGGCAGCCGGTAGAAGTCCTTGCAGGCCGCCTCGCACGCCTTGCAGCCGATGCACTTCTCCATGTCCACGTGAAAACCAAGCTGTGTGCTCATCTGCGGATCCCCCCTTACGCCCTGCGCAGGCGCACGGCCTGCTGCTTGTAGTTGGGCTCCTTGGAGAACGGGTCGACCGCCCAGACGGTCAGCCGGTTCACCGGGCCCTCGTTGAAGTGCATCGGGACGAAGCACGAGCCCGGCGCCACCTGCGAGGTGACGACCACCTTCGCCTCGATCTCACCCCGCCGGCTCTCGATACGCACCCGGTCGCCGTACTGTACGCCCAGGGCCTCGGCGTCCCGGGGGTTCAGCTCCACGTAGGCCGTGGGCACCAGGTGGTTCAGCTCCGGAACCTTGCGGGTCTTGGTGCCGGTGTGGTAGTGCTCCTGCACCCGGCCGCTGTTGAGGTTGAACGGATACTCCTCGTCGGGAAGCTCGGGCAGCTCAATCGGGTCCACCGCCCAGAGCACGGCCCGGCCGTCCGGCGTGTTGAACCGCCCGTCGGCGTAGAGCCGGGGGGTGCCGGTGGAGTTTTCGTCGGGGATGGGCCACTGCAGCCCCTTGTTCGCCTCGATGCGGGCGTAGGTGGCGCCGGAGTAATCGTTGGGCCGGCCCCTGGTCACCCGCTTGATCTCCTCGAAGCATTCCTCGGTCGTGCGGTACGGGAACAGGTGGCCGAAGCCCATGCGGTCCGCGACATCCAGGAAGATCTCGAAGTCCGTGCGGGCCTCTCCGGGCGGTGCGACCGCCGGCTTCAGCAGGTTGAGCCGCCGCTCGGAGTTGACCATAATACCGCTCTTCTCCGCCCAGAGCGAGGCCGGCAGGAAGATGTGCGCGTACTCGGCGGTGTCCACCGTCTCGTAGGCGTCCTGCACCACGAGGAGCTCCAGCTTCTGCAGGGCCTCGCGCACCCGGTTCTGGTCGGGCAGCGACATGATGGGGTTGGTGCAGATCACCCACAGGGCCTTGATCTTGCCCTCCAGGATCGCGTCGATGATCTCGGTGATGGCCGGAGACTTATCCGGCAGCGTGGCCGGGTCCACCCCCCAGAGCGCGGCGATCTCGGCCCGGTGTTCCGGGTTTCCGATGGCCCGGTAGCCGGGGTACGTGGAGGAGCCGCCCACCTCCCGGGAGGCCATTGCGGCCGGCTGGCCCGTGATGGAGAAGGAGGCGCAGCCAGGCTTGCCGATCTTGCCCTGGATCAGGTTGAGATTGTGGAAGCAGTTGTTGGCGATGGTGCCGTTCACCGACTGGTTGATGCCCATCACCCACATGGAGAGGGAGCGCTCCGCCCGGCCGTAGAGCAGGGCGGCGGCCTCGATGTCCCCGGCGGGCACGCCGCAGATCCCGGCGGCGTACTCGGGCGTGTACTTCCGCAGGTGCTGCTCCAGCGCTTCGTAGCCGGTGGTGTGGGCGTCGATGTAGGCCCGGTCGATCAGCCCTTCCCGGATGATGACGTGGGCCATCGCGTTGAGCAGCACCACGTCCGTGCCCGGCCGGATGGCCAGGTTGATGGTCGCCAGCCGGCTCACCTGGGTGAGGCGGGGGTCGACGCAGATCAGCTTCGCCCCCTTCTCCACCGCCTTCACCACCCGGCCGAAGAGAATCGGGTGGCACTCGGCCATGTTGGAGCCCGAGATGAGGATGACCTCGGCCGCCTCGATGTCTGCGTACGCCCCGATGGCGCCGTCGGTGCCGAAGGAGCGCGTGTGGCCCACCACGGCCGAGGCCATGCAGGTGCGGGTGTTGCCATCCAGGTTCGGCGTGCGGAACCCGGCCCGCATCAGCTTTCCAAGGGTGTAGAACTCCTCCATGCAGAGCTGGCCGGTGTTGTAGCAGGCGATCGACTCCGGGCCGTGGTCGGCCAGGAGCTGCTTCAGCTTATCGGTCATCGCGGTAAGCGCCTCGTCCCAGGATGCCCGCACCAGCTTCCCATCCTTGCGGATCAGCGGGTGCTTGCCCCGGTCGGGAGCCGTGATCGTCTTCCACTGGTAGATGCCCTTAGCACAGAGCAGCCCGTCGTTTACCGGATACCCCTTCGTCCCGCGGATCGCCACGGGACGGCCGTCCTTCGTGCCGATCTCGATGCCGCAGCCGGTCCCGCAGAAACCGCAGGTGGAGTACGTCCACGTGTCGGGTTCCACGTGCGCCGGGGCGGCTCCCCCACTGACGTAACTGCCGGGTTCGCCGGCTATGACGGCGCCGGCCGCCCCCGCAGCCGCCGTGGCGGCAACCGAGAGCTTCAGGAACGCGCGTCGGTTCATTCCGCCTGTCATATGTGAATCCCCCTTTGCACCGTCGAGAAACTGTCTTGCTTAAAATTGTAGAGCCAGGTGCGTTTACCTCACAGTGACCGCATGGACAAACAAGGGCGCATTGTATTTTCAAGCGAGCACCCGATGCGCCTTTGTGATGTTCATCACTGCCCGGCCAACGCCAGGTCCGGCGCGGATTTGCTGCCGCGCCCCGCCACGACGAAAGCACTAGGAAGCAGAACCTGCAGCAAAATAGGGCAGGGGCCGCGCCGACGCAAAAACCCCCGATCGGCCCAAACCATCGGGGGTACATTCTGTTAGTTTCCGGTTGTGTATCATGCCAATGTTCTATTACAATGGGACAAACTATCCCAAAGGAGCGACGTCCCGATGTCCAAGTCCAAGGGAGGCAAGAGCCCCGGCCGCAAGAAGGACAGAAGCCTCTGGTGGATCGCCGGCATCGCCGTCGTGGTGACCGCAGCGCTCATCGTTGCGAGCAACGCGACGGCCCGCAGGCTCGGCGAGATCACCCTGCCGGAGGTCATCCTCACCGATCAGGAGCGGGGGGGCGAACGCAACGTCCTGGGCAGCGCAGACGCGCCGGTCGAGCTGGTGGAGTTCAGCGACTTCCGCTGCCCCGCCTGCATGCAGGCCAACCTGGCGCTGGGAGACCACATCGAGCAGCTGGTGAGCGACGGCACCGTGCGCTACGTCCGCAAGCACATGCTGGTCATCGATCCTGACGACACGTCCCTCAACGCCGCGGAGGCCGTCGAGTGCGCGGCGGACCAGGGGTACTACTGGGCGTTCCACGACCTGCTCTTCGCCAACCAGACCGGCCACGGGCAGAAGTGGACCCGCGACGCGATGAAGCAGTACGCCCGGGAGCTGGGGCTTGACACCCAGGCCTTCAACGAGTGCATGGACAGGAAGACCCACCGCGACAAGGTGCTGGCCGACAACACCGAGGCCTACGGCACCCCCGGCATCACGGGCACGCCCTCCTACCTGGTCAACGGCGAACTTCTCCGTCTCCGATCCTTCCTGGACGTCATCGATGCGGTTCAGGCCGCGGCGGGCCAGACTACCGGGCAGGGGGGCTCGTAGCCCGCTGCAGTTCGGCCAGAAACTGCGCCTCGGGGTAGCGGCCTGCGAAGGCGACCTGCCTCCGTCCGTCGATGACGGTGTGAGGCACGGAACGGACGCCGTGCCGGCCGGCCAGCCCGGGGAACTCGGCCGCGTCCACAGCGTACGCCAGAATGCGGGGATTCTCCATGGCCGCCATGTGCGCCAGGCGAACCGCCTGGGGGCACCAGGGTCACGTGGGGCTGGAGAAGACGCGGATGACCACGTCCGCGTCGATCGCCCGGATCAAGGCGCGGGCCGGCGCAGAGAGGCGGGTCGCCCCGCGCGAGACGTCGATCAGGTCCTCCAGCAGGACCATGAGTTCGTAGCCCAGCGGCGCGCCGTAGAAACGAATGCGGGCATCGCGGCCGCCCTCGTCCAGCAGCACGAGCGCCGGGGCCTGCTCCACCCGGTAGCGGGCCGCCTCCGCCCGCCCCTCCGGCCCGGTCATGGCCTTGACCCGGATCTTCCCGTCCGAAAGGGGCACCAGCTCATCGAACAGTGCTCTTGCGGCAGCGGTGGACGGCGCGTAGGCATCGGCGTAGAAAAAAAGAACCTGCACCGGCGCCGGGAGGTGCTCGGCAAACAGCTCCTTCGCCTGCCGGCGCTGGGCAGCGGAAAGCATGGCCACTCCGTGTTCCTCCTCAGGGGCTCCCCCTCAGCGGCGGGGAGCCCGTGTTCATTGGTCCCCTATTCGCTTCCGGAGGATGCCGTCCCTGCCGCGGCAGGGGCGCCACGAAGCGGACCTTAAACTACATATCCACTTCTTGTGAGCCGAGTCGCAGCGGCAGCGGATGTCCTGCTCAACCAGCAGGTGGGCGTAGTCCCACCGTGTAGCACTCCTCCTCGGTCCACACGTACAGGTCCGTGAACCGCTCGACCGCGCCGCGCGCATCCCAGAACCCACCGTCCCCCAATATTCCCTTTAGCCTTCCATCTTTGACTAATAAATATGTTTGTTGCGGATTCCGGGCTGCCTATGGTCCCCAGTGCATTGGAACTAGTCTCTTCGCCTCATGCATCGACTGTGTTACTGTGGTAACATTACGCTGCGTGTTGTAGGGAATTAAGTCTTATCTCAGACACGAAGATGGTTACCCCAGAAAATACTACGCTGATTAGATTCGTATCAGCAGGATTGCATTCTCCGTTGATCGAAGCATAAAGAGGACGACTGCGGCCGATGCCGGCCAGGCCAGGCGCCCCGCCAGGGAGGTGTTCTGAACCCTGGGAGAGAGACAAGAGAAACAGCGGATCATTCAGGAGTTCGTTCCCGGCAAACAGGTCACCCTTTCACACCTCATCGCGCATCCGACCGGCGAACTGTGTGAGCGGCTCGGCATTGAACAGGCCGGCGCCATCGGCATCCTGACCATCACCCCCGGTGAGGGGGCGATCATCGCCGGGGATGTGGCCACGAAGGCCGCAGCGGTCCATATTGCCTTTCTGGATCGCTTCAGCGGCGCAGTGGTCATCTACGGCGACGTGGCCAGTGTGGAAGCCGGATTGCGGGCAGTCAACGAGACACTGGGAGAGGTACTGAGGTTTACTCCAGCCAGCATCACACGCTCTTAACTTCGGCTCATACTGGAGGCACTGCATGCAGTCGGTCCGTGTACTCGTCGCTCTCGAAGACCGGCGCGAACGCGAGCAGACCGTGGCAGCGCTGCGGGCAGCCAACATCCCGCCGGTCGCTGACACCGGAGACGGCCAGGTTGCGTACGAACTCAGCCGTCATCTGACCCCTGACCTGTTGATTCTGGACGCCCAGCTCAGGGTCGCGAAGGGCGAACGGGTGGTCGACAAAGTTCGGTCGACGTCCGACATCTCCCTCGTCCTGCTCTCGGAACCCAAGGGTCTGTCTGTGCTTTGCGAGATTGCCCGGGTCGAAGCATCCGCCTGTCTCCTGAGACCCGTCCAGCCGGAACAGATCGTGTTAACCGCCCTCTTCGCCGCCCGCCAGCGCGCGGAGATTCAGGCGCTGCGGAAGCGGGCCGAAACCGCCGAACGGCGGCTGGCGGACCGCAAGCTGGTGGACAGGGCGAAGGCCGCTCTCATGGAAGAGCTTCAGATCAGCGAGGCCGAAGCCTACCGGCACCTGCGCAGGCTGAGCATGAACAGCCGCAAGTCGCTCGGCGAGGTGGCCGAGATGGTGCTGTTGGATCGGTCGCTCCGCTCCTGATCGCTCAACCGAAATACTGGCGGACAAAGGCGTCCGCACCCGGGCAAAGAGGCCCACCACCCTCACGTCCTGGTGAGGGTAGTGGGTCTTTTGCTTTTTTGCGAAACGGGGGGAAATCCAGAGGATGCCCAAGACGCATGTCGACGGAACCGTGCGTGATACCATCACGAGCATCGGTATCGACATCGGCACCACATCTACCTGCCTGATCGTCAGCCGGCTGACCACGGCTCAGCTGGGAGGCGTCCACGCGATGGCGTCGGTGGAGATCATCGACCGCGAGGTGCTCTACCGCAGCCCGGTCATCTTCACGCCGCTCATCGACCACAGCACGCTGGACAGCGACGCCATCTTCACCTGGGTCAGGGAGCAGCTCCGGCAGGCCAACATCACCTGGGGCAGCGTCGACTCGGGTGCCGTGATCATCACCGGCGAATCGGCGCAGCGCCGGAACGCCCGGGCGGTGATCGAGCAGCTTTCTGAGGATGCCGGCCGCTTCGTGGTGGCGACGGCCGGACCCCAGCTCGAGGCCATCCTGGCCGGCCGGGGCAGCGGCGCAGCTGCGCTCTCCAAGGAGCAGAACCTGCGGGTTCTCAACCTGGACGTGGGCGGCGGTACGACCAACGGCACGCTCTTCGTCGCCGGTGAGGTCGAGGCCACCGTCTGCGCCCACGTCGGCGGCCGCCTGGTCCGAATCGATCCCGCCACCGCCCGCATCGTCGGCATCTCGCCTCCCGCCCGGCGGGCGGCCGAGATCCTGGGGCTGCAGATCGAGGAGGGCCAGCCCGCCAACCCCGAGACGCTCTGGACGCTCTGCTCCGGCATGGCGCAGGGACTGCACGAGCTGATCCAGGGTCGGGCGGAATCCGACATGGCACAGGCCCTGCTCATCGGGGCGCCGCCATCGGCCCCCATCCGGGCCGATGTGGTGACCTTCTCGGGCGGAACCGGCCGGGAACTGTACAAGTCCACCGAGCGCCGGTCGCTGACTGAGGTGATCCAGTACGGGGACTTCGGCCCCATGCTGGCCGACGCCCTCAGGGTCGGACCCACGTGCCAGACCTTCACGCTGCGTGAGCCGCCGGAGACGGTGCCACCGTCATCGGCGCCGGCATGGAGGTGCTGGAGCTCAGCGGCTCCACCATCTTCCTGCACGCCGACAAACTGCTCCCGCTCCAGAACGTGCCCATGGTCAAACCACCGAATTTTGATCCGCTGGCCCCGGCTGCCGACATCGCCGCATCCGTGCGCGAGGGGCTCTCCTGGTTCGCCAACGGCGAAGAGGACCTCGATCAGCCGATGGCCATAACGTTCCCGGGGCTGCACCACCCCCGCTTCCACCAGGTGCGCAACCTGGCGGAGGGGCTGGTGCAGGGGCTCCAGCCACTGGTGGAGCGCCGCCTGCCCATCATCGTCGTCCTGGAAGAGAACATCGGCAGCGTGCTCGGGCACAGCCTCGCCACGTTCCTTCCGCCTGACTATCCGGTCATCTGCATCGAC
>JAMNXV010000041.1 GCA_023623185.1 Bacillota bacterium | reverse complement strand
GGAGGCAAGGCCGGGGGCCAGGCCCCCGGCCTTGCCGCGCCCCGGCGCTGGTCCCATTTGGAGGGGTCGCTTTTGCCGCGCGTGGGCACTTTGGGCTATGGCGGTTGGGGCAGATCGGCAGGGGAATCGCAGGGCGACAGATAAATAACAAATAAGACGAAAAAGTAGGACAAATGGGGGCGGATACGGTGGGTTCGGTTCTGGGACTGGGCATGGTCGACCTGGCTCTGGGCATTCTGGTCATGGCGCCGCTGTCGGTGGCGGTGGTGCGCCGCAACCGTTACCTTTCCGACGCATTTCTCCTTTCATTTCAGGTCTGTTCGGCGGTGGGCATGGGGCTCGTGATCGTCGCGGGGCTGCTGGCGCTCGCACGGTGAAAGGGGCGTGCTCGGCGAAGGCGTTCTGCGTGATGGACAGAAAGTACTGGTCTTTGAAACGAGCAGGATCCTCTCCCTGTGCTAGGGCGAGGATCCTGCTCTTTGTTGCCAGAGCAATTCGGCTGGAAATAAGTTACAGGAATGGTTCCTTAGACTACAAGGACCAAAGGACTTGTACGATATGTCTATATACATTCGAGAGCGGACTGAATACCCCTAACATAGGACGCATACTTGCGAGCGTGGCATGGTGAAGGAGGGTGCCAAGTGACATTTCTCTCGCGGAACTGGCGTGGCCTCCTCGTGCTGATCCTGGGCCTCGTCACGATCTTGGCTGCGCAGTTCCTCCTGCAGGTGTGCACCGACGCGGGCCACATGCTGGAGACCACCAAGGGAACGATGGTGCCCATGCGGTGCCACTGGTCTGAGCAGGCCCTGAAGGGCGCAGGCGGGCTGGTGGCCGGGATCGGCGTGGTCATGCTGCTCGCAAGAGCTGAAGCGCAGCGGGCCCTGAGCGCGGTGGCCGCCCTCGCGGGGCTGCTCATGATTCTCCAGCCCCTCTGGCTGCTGCCAACCTGTATGATGCCTTCCATGATCTGCAACCTGAGCTTCAAGCCCGGGGCGATTCTGCTGGGCGCCCTGGTCGTAATCGCCGGGGTCCTGGGCATGATCCAGTGGAAGCGGGTGGAGCAATCGGTATGAGGACGGGGAGGGCTGCAGGCGCACTGCTGCGACTTTCGATCTTCAACCTGATGCGCAATCCGGGCCGAAGCGCTGTGGCCATCCTCTCCGTGTTGTTGGCTGCGGGCATCACCTTCGCCGGCGGCCTGATCACAATGGGCGTGAACCACGCGGTGGGCGTGGGCATGGCCCGCCTGGGCGCCGACCTGATGGTCGTGCCCCGGGGCGCGGTGGACGGAACGCATACGGCCCTGGTGATGGGCGAGCCGATTGCGTTCTACATGGACGGCAGCGTCGTCGATCGGGTGCGCGCCATCCCCGGCGTAGAGGCCGCTTCCCCGCAGGTATTTGTGGAGACGCTCGCCTCGGCGGCCTGCTGCACCGGCCGGCTGCTGGTGGTCGGCTTCGATCCCGAGACCGATTTCACGGTGCGGCCGTGGCTCTACGAGGCCCTGAACCGTGATCTGGGGCCCAACGAGGTGGTGGCGGGCAACCACGTGCTCATGACCCCGTCTGAGCCCCTCCGGCTCTACGGGTCGGAGTACACCGTCGTCGGCCGGCTGGACCCGACGGGCATGGGGATGGACGAGACGGTCTTCATCCCCCTGACGTCGGTGCCCGACATGGTGGAGCGGTCGCGCACCCTGGCCGAGAAGCCCCTGGAGATCCCCCCGGGCAGCGTCTCGACGGTGATGGTGCGCACGGCAGGGCCCGACAAAGTCGAGGAGGTGGCCCGTGCGATCGAGGAGACCATTCCCGGGGTCTCCGTGCTCACCGCCGGTCAGGTGACCCAGGGCGTCACCCGCAACGTGAGCAGCCTGATGGCGGGCCTGATCCCCATCTCGGTTGGCGTCTTCCTCGTCTCGCTGATCCTCCTCTTGGTGCTCTTCTCCGCCGCCACGATGGAGCGGGCGAGGGAGATCGGCATCCTCCGGGCGATGGGCGCCACTGCCCGTCAGACGGTGCTGACCCTGGCGGGCGAGGCGATCCTGCTGTGTCTGATCGGCGCCCTGCTGGGCGTGGCGATCGGCGTGGGCGTATACGGCCTGTTCCAGGACCTCATCCTCTACAGTTTCACCCTGCCGTTCCTCTGGCCATCCCTGGTACAACAGGCCCTCTTCGCCGTCCTGGTGGTGCTGGGGGCCGGCGCTCTCGGCGCCCTGGCGGCCGCGTGGCCGGCATGGCGCCTGGCCAGGCTGGAGCCACACTACAGCATTCACGGAGGCAACACATGATTCAACTGGAAGGGGTCGCCAAACGTTACCAGGCCGGGGGCCAGGTCGTCGAAGCGCTCGCCGAGTACACCGGCACGGTGGAAGATGGTGAGTTTGTGGTGGTGACCGGGCGCTCCGGAGCCGGAAAGTCCACCTTCCTCTCGCTCATCGGCGGGCTGATTCGGCCCGATTCCGGAAGGGTGCTCATCGATGGCCAGGACATCTGGCAGCTTTCCGACGCCGAACGCTCCCTGATGCGCTGCCGCACCACGGGCTTCGTCTTCCAGTTTGCCAGCCTGATTCCCACCCTGACCGTCGCTGAGAACGTCATGCTGCCGACGGCCTTCCTGCCGGCGGGCGAAGCGCCGCCGAAGCAGCGGGCCCTGGAACTCCTGGAGCAGGTGGGGCTGGCGGGATATGGCGACCGCATGCCGTGGCAGCTTTCGGGCGGTCAGCAGAAGCGCGTGGCGGTGGCCAGGGCGCTGCTCAACCGGCCGCGGATCCTGCTGGCCGACGAGCCGACCGCAGACCTGGACGAGCAGACCGAGCAGGAGCTCATGGCGCTGTTCCAGTCCCTCAACCGGGACGGGATGACCATCGTGATGGTCACGCACTCCGCGGAGCTTGCCAGTCTGGGCAGTCGGCACCTCATTCTCTCGGGGGGGCGGGTGCAAAGTGCCCCGTGAGCGCGGAAGGCTGACCATGGCGACCCTGCTCCGGGCAGGGATCCGCCGGTCCAGGTGGCGGAGCGCCGCAGGCGCCCTGGTTTCGCTGATCGCTGCCGGAACGCTCTTCAGCGCCCTCATGCTCTTCTCGGGGATGCAGACCGCCCTCGACGCCAGCCTCAGCAAGCTGCGGGCGGAGCTGCTGCTCACCCAGAGGGGCGGCGCTGCGGCTGCTGCGCAGCTCCTGACCACGGGGTCGGCCCCGCCGCTGGAACCCACCATCCCCGTCGCCGACTGGGAGCGGCGCATGCGGGAGGGCGGGGTGGTCGGCGTCGTGGCGGTGGAGGGGCTCGACCTGAGCGAGGGCGGCGCGGGCGCCCCGGCGGCCGAGCGGGCCTCGGTGCTGCTGGTGCACCTGGAGCAGTGGGCTACCCCCGCGTTCGCGGTGGCTGAGATCGAGCTGCTGATTCCCGAGGCCGAAGTGGTGGTGGCCGAGCAGACGGTGCGCCAGGTCGCACGGCAGCTCGAGCCCATCCTGCGTTACCTCTTCATCGGCGCCGGCGTGGCCATGCTGGCGACGGTGCTGCTGACGGGCCTGATCACCTCCGTCCGGGTGGCGGAGCGGCGGACCGTACTCGGCATGATGCGGGCCATGGGCGCGTCGCAGTCGTTCCTTCTTCGTCTGACACTTGCTGAATCCGGTCTCCTGTCGATCGGCGGCGCCCTCCTGGGCGTCGTGGCAGGGCTGTTTCTGATGCTGCTGCTCGCCGGTGACACCTTGACCCACGTGCCGCAGGGGGAGTGGCTGCGGTACGGGGTCGGGTCTCTGGTGGCCACCGTGGCGATGGCCCTCCTGGCCACGCTAGGCCCGGCCATCCGGGCAGCGCGCATGGATCCCCTGGAAGCAGCCCGCCGGGGGCGATAGGCGGCCGTTCATCTACGCACTCGTCGGGCGGTGGCCCTGCCATCCGCCCGTCGAGATAGATCACATGGAGGTGCGGAGAATGCGTAGAGGACCCAGATTGCTGTGTTTCCTGTTGTCCGCGGCATTGGTTCTGTCGGCCTGTAGCAAGCCCACCTCACCGCCGAGCTTCGAGTCGCCTTCGCCGGCAAGCGGAACGGTCACCGGACTGAGCGCCGACGCCGCCGCGATTGCCTCCGAGCGCGGCCTGAGCCCGGCGGATGTCGCGGCTGCCCTGAAGACCTACGTCCCCAGCGGCAAGCTGGACGAGGCCGTCATGTTCGCCTCCGGCGGGCACAGCGGCCAGGTGATCGCCATCGGCATCCCCTCTATGCGGATCCTGAAGAACATCGGCGTCTTCACGCCGGAGTCCTGGCAGGGCTGGGGCTACAGCGATGAAACGCGGGCGGTTCTGGAAGAGGGCTCCGTGGAGGGGCAGCTGCTCACCTGGGGCGACACGCACCACCCGAACATCTCTGAGACCAACGGTGAGTACGACGGCGAGTACCTGTTCATCAACGACAAGGCCAACGCCCGTATTGCGGTCGTCGACCTGAAGGACTGGGAGACCAAGCAGATCGTCAAGAACCCGCTGACCCTGAGCAACCACGGTGCGACCTTCATCGATCCGAACACCAACTACATCTTTGAGGCTTCCCAGTACGCCATGCCGTGGACCGGCGAGTACGCCTGGATGGACGAGTACCAGGAGAAGTTCCGCGGTTCGCTGACGGCATGGAAGTTCGACCGCGCCAAGGGCCGCATCGATGTGGAACAGTCCTTTGCGATCGAGCTGCCCCCGTACTGGCAGGACCTGTGCGACGCCGGCAAGGGCCCGTCGGACGGGTGGGTGTTCTGTAACTCGATCAACACCGAGATGGCCACCGGTAAGCTGACCGAGGACGATCCGTACTTCGAGACCAGCACGGCGGCCCGGGACAAGGACTACCTCCACATCGTCAACTGGAGGAAGGCCGAGGAGGTCTTCAAGGCGGGCAACTTCGTGCGGATCAACGACTTCCCCGTGATCCCGATCGAAACGGCCGTGAAGGAAGGCATCCTGTTCTTCACGCCTGAGCCCAAGAGCCCGCACGGCGTCGACGTGACCCCGAAGGGCGAGCACATCGTCGTCGGCGGCAAGCTCGACCCGCACGTGTCGATCTACAGCATCAAGAAGATCGAGGAAGCCATTGCCAGCGGCAACTTCGAGGGCACCGACCCCTACGGCGTGCCGATCATCCCGTTCGACGTCGCCCTGGAGGCGCAGATCGAGCTGGGCATCGGACCGCTGCACACCGTGTTTGACGACCGGGGCTACGCTTACACCTCGCTGTTCATCGACAGCGCCGTGGCCAAGTGGAGCATCGGCAGCGAGCGGCCCGAGGACGGCTGGAAGCTGATCGAGAAGGTCCCGGTGCAGTACAACGTCGGCCACCTGGCTGCCCTGGAGGGCGACACGGTGAAGCCCGGCGGCAAGTACCTCGTGGCGCTGAACAAGTGGTCGCTCGACCGGTTCTCCGGCGACGCCGAGAAGGGCGAGTTCCCGGGCACCGGCCCGCTGCTGCCGCAGAACCTGCAGCTGATCGACATCTCCGGCGACACCATGCAGGTCATCTACGACATGCCGATGGGCATCGGTGAGCCGCACTACGCCCAGATCATCAAGGCCGACCGCCTGCAGAGCTGGAGCGTCTACCCGGAGAACGGCTGGGATCCCATGACCCACAGCGTGAGCCCGTACGCCGTTGCCGCGGGCGAGGAGCGCATCGAGCGGAACGGCAACGAGGTCCACATCTACATGACCGCCATCCGCAGCCACTTCACGCCTGAGAACATCGTCGTGAAGAAGGGCGACAAGGTCCACTGGCACATCACCAATATCGACCGGGCCAAGGACGCCGTCCACGGCTTCGGACTGGCAGCCTACAACGTGGCCCTCTCCCTGGAGCCGGGCGAGCACGCCGACTTCACCTTCGTCGCAGACAAGGAAGGCGTCTTCCCGTTCTACTGCACCGAGTTCTGCTCGGCGCTGCACCTCGAGATGATGGGCTACCTGCACGTGGAGCCGTAGTTACCGCGGCCCCTTGTGGAGGGCGGGTGGAGTGCCCGAAAGGGCGCTCCACCGCCTTTCCCGGCCATTCCTTCGGCTATCAAAGGAGTTCGATAATATGACTGAGACAGCCAACGCTCCCTCTGCTTCTGAAACGGTCCAGCAGGCTACTACGCGTCGGGTTTCGCCTCTGATCGTCGTTCTGCTCGTGGCCTCGGCCGCACTCCTGATCGCGTCGATGCGGCTGCCCTGGTGGAGCATCACCATGTGGGCGCCGCAGTACCCCCAGGGTCTCACCGCCACGGCGACGCTGACGGCCATCGTCGGCGAGGACGTACCCGAGATCGACGAACTGAACCACTACATCGGCATGATGCCCCTCAACGAGGCGGCGCAGTTTGAGCGTTCCATCTCGATTCCCATGGTGATCGCGATGGCGGCGGCGCTGGTCATCTCCATCTGGCCGCGGAACTGGCTGAGGTGGGTCCTGCGCCTGCCCGCCGTGATCTTCCCGGTGTTCTTCCTGGCCGACCTGAAGTTCTGGCTCTGGTACGCCGGAAATAACCTGGACCCCTCAGCCGCCCTGAGCAGCACCATCAGCGCGTTCACGCCCACCGCGCTCGGCTGGGGCAAGGTCGCGCAGTTCCACACCTACGGGTGGCTGCAGGCGGGCTTCTGGCTGGCTCTGGCCGCGGCGGTGCTGACCCTCCTCACCCTGATCCCGCTGCGCCGGAAGGGAAGGACGGCATGAGGTTTCTGCGGTGGGTGGTGGCCCTGGTGACCGCGGCGTGTGTGCTGACGGGCGGCCAGGCACCGGCAGAGGCGGGCACCCGCACGCTCACCGTCGGGCCGGAAGGGGAGTACGCCTCGCTGGAGGCGGCCCTGGCGGCCGCCAGGGACGGAGATACCATCTTCGTCGAGGGGGGCCTCTACCAGGGCCCGGTGGTGGTGGAGAAATCCGTCAACCTGGTCGGCCGCGGCTGGCCCGAGATCACGGGCAACGGGTCCGGCACGGTGGTGCGCATCCTCGCGCCGGGCGCCAGCATCGCCGGCTTCAAGGTGACGAACAGCGGCCGGAGCATGAACACCGAGGATGCCGGCATCTGGGTAGAGGGCGAAGGCATTACGGTGGCCCACAACGACGTCTCGGACGTGCTGTTCGGCATCGTGGCCAAGCATGCGCGGGACGTTGTCATCACCGGCAACCGGATCGAGGCCAAGCGCGACCTTCCGGAAGGGGAGGTCGGCGACGGCATCCGGGTCTGGTTCAGCGACGGCGCCCAGGTGCTGAACAACGAAGTCGGCTACTTTCGGGACTGCCTGATCGACTTCACGAAGGAAGCGGTCATCCGCAACAACGTGGTGCACCACGGCCTCATCGGCCTCCACGTGATGCGCACCTGGGACGTGGTCGTGGAGAGCAACTACACCTACGAGAACTCCGTGGGGATCTACCTGATGTTCGGCACCGGAGCGATTGCACGCCACAACATCTCCGTTGACAACGGGGGCCCCTCCGGCTACGGCATCGGCCTCAAGGAGATGAACGACGTGGTGCTGGAGGAGAACTGGATCGCCCGCAACCGCGTGGGCATCTACTTCGACAACTCCCCCATGTACCGCGAGGTGCCCAACTACATCCGCCGCAACGTGATCCTGAACAACGAGACCGGCATGCTCTTCACACCCGTGACCAACGGCAACTTCATCGGTGAAAACGACCTGATCGACAACTTCACGCAGGTCAGCCTGACCGGGGGCGGCCGCCTCGGCCAGAACGACTGGACCCCGGACGGCAACGGCAACTACTGGAGCAACTAC
>JAMNXV010000010.1 GCA_023623185.1 Bacillota bacterium | reverse complement strand
GACCTGGTAGTAGTGCTCGCCCGCCTTCAGCTTGTCGCGCGGGATGCGGATGATCGGGATGCCGTTGCGCAGGTCGATGGCCTCACTGGTGAAGAACGGGCTGCTCTCGCCCTTGCGGTAGACCCGGGCGATCACCCAGTTGTGGGGCTGCGCGGGATCCAGCGGCGGCTGCGGCGCAAGCTGGATGTCCATATAGTCGAAGTCCGGACCCACGTAGTTGGCGAAGTACTCGTCGCCCTTCACGCCCCGGATCGCCACCACGTAGGGCGGATCCAGCCTCTGCTTCCACACCGCGACGGTGATGGTGGCCTCCCACTTGTCGAGGGTGGCCTTGTAGACGTCGAAGCCCTCGGTGCCCGTGGTGCGCACCGTGAAGGTGACCTCGCCATCGCTGGTGCTCTTCCGGTTGGAGCCGTAGATGTCGCTGATGCCGTCGCCCTCGCTGGTCCGGGTGAGCGTCACCGTCCCCTTGTAGCCGGGGATCTTCGCGCCGTCCTTATCCACCACCCGCACCCGCAGGGTGAGCGACTCGGCCCGGTTGGTGCTGGCGCCGGGCTGGTCGTTGCCCAGGCGGGAATCGGCGGTGATCTTCAGGCCCGCCGGCGCGCCGGCGAACATGACCGCCTTGGTCACCGAGGTCATTCCGGCGGAACCCGAGGCCGCGCCCCGCTCGCCCTCGTCGTTGTAGGCGTCGTAGGTGCCGGCCACGGGCACGACCGTCACCTTGACCTCGCCGCTCCTGGCGTAGGAGAGCCTGATCTGCGCCGTGCCGCCTTCCGTGCGGCCGACCACCGAGTACGGGTCGTTCCGGCTGTCGCTGTCCTTGTAGCCGTCATCCACCGGGTAGTAGTTCGAGTACCGGAAGGAGACGCTCACGCCCTCCGGGATGCCGCCGACGATCGGGTCGTTGTTGCTGGTGGCGAGCTTGATCTGGAAGGCGTAGGAGCCCGAGGTCACCAGCCGGTTGCGGGAGTCCAGCACCCGCACGGTGGCGATGACGTCCTCGCCCGGCTTCGGGCTGCTCGGGCTGAACGTCACGTCGAACTTCGCGCCGGCCAGGTCGGCGTTCACCGGCAGGTCCAGGGCCTGCACGGAGTAGCTGTGGTCGCTCACCACCTCGCCGGTGATGCGGGCCACCCCCGGGTTGATGCCGGCCTGGAACACCGCGTTCTCGGTGGAGGAGGAGCGGTTGTTGGGGATGATGATCCAGTCGGTGACCAGGTAGCCGTCGGTGCCCGACTCGGTCAGCTCGATCTCGATGTCCTTTCCGGTCCGGTTGGTCACCGAGCGGCCCTGCTTGTCGGTGAGCGTCGCCTTGATGGTCGCCGTCGAGGTGCCGTCGGGCTTGAGCGACGAGGGCGACGCCGTGAGCACCACCCGGGTCTCGCTCAGGAACTGCAGGTCCCGGCTGGCGTCGGTCAGGCCGCTGCTGGTGGCCGTGAGGGTCACCGTGCCCTCCCGCGTGCCCTTCACCTTGAACGTGGCCACGCCCTTCTCGGTCTGGGCGGTGGCGGGGGTGATGGTCACGCCGCTCAGGCCGCTGGCCGTGAGCCGGACCGAGCGCAGGTTGTCGCCGGTGAGCAGCTTGCCGTCCTCATCCAGGACCCGCACCGTGACCGTGACCTCGTCGCCCACCGCCGGCGCCCGGCCGCTGTTGATCACCGGGATCTCCAGCGCGTGGGCGTCAGGGTCGGGCGCCTGGATGTCGAAGGTGAAGGTGGTCTTCGCCGAGCCGGCCTCCAGCGTGAGGGTCGTGCGCCCCAGCTTCTCGCCGGCGGTCAGCCGGTGGGTCTTCACGTCGAAGGTGGCCAGGTCGTTGGAGAGCTTGGCGGTGAGCCCCTCCAGCTTGACCTCGTTGCCCTTGGAATCCAGGGCCTTGATCTTCAGCGTCTCGGTGCTCTTGGCCAGGATCCGGTTCGGTCCCTCCACCACCAGCTTGGCGATGGCGGCCACCCGCTCCACCCGCACGGTCTCCGAGGTCGCGTTGCGGGCGAGGTCCACGGCCTGCACCACCAGGTTGTTGACGCCTTCCTTCAGGCTGACCGAGATGGAGAACTCGCCGGTCCGCCGGTTGAAGGTGGCCGTCTGGCCGTTCACGGTCACCCGGTGCGCCCCCGCGGCCCGGCCCCGGATGGTGATCCGGTCGGCCGAGGTGGGCGACTCCACCTTGTCGACCAGGAGCACGGGCGGCGTCTTGTCCAGGTGGCGGCCCAGCAGGTTGCTGCCGTCCTCCAACTGCACCTGCGTCATCGTGAGGGCCAGCGACCAGAAGATGTCGCCCCGCACGGCAGGGGCCGTGGCCACCACGTTCCGGGGCACGATCCCCAGGCCCTGGGCGTGGCTCACCACGCCGGCCGGGTTCCACGGGCCGCCGGGGTACTGGTCCACCATCCGCAGCAGCACCGTGTAGATCTCGGCGTAGGTGATGTGGTCGTTGGGCCGGAACCGGCCGTCGCCGTCGCCCCGCATGAGCTGCAGCCGTTCCGCGGCCGTGATGAACCGGGAGCCCCAGTGGCCGCGCACGTCGGTGAACGGCGGGTCATCGGGCAGGGACTGGGCGATCTGGGCGTAGTTCAGCGCCCGCACGAAGATGGTGGCGGCCTCGGCCCGGGTCAGCCGGTCGCCGAGCCGCAGGTTGCCGTCCGGGTCGCCGATGACCACGCCGAACTCCCGGAGGAGTTCTACGGCTTCGTCTTGTGACAACGTCTCCTCCGCTGCCGCGGCCGGACTGGGCGGCAGCAACCCGGCCGCGAGGGCCAGGCTCAGCAGCAGCGAGACGAGTATTCGAAAGCCGCGCTGCATCGCATGATTCCTCCTTTCTCTCCCATACAAATAGGACGTGGGCGCCAAGTCATTTGGTTTCCGTTTGGACTTGCTGTGACGCCCTTTTCGTGCAGTTCGGGGGAGCCCGGCGGGCTCCCCCGGTGCTTTGGCTTATGGGGCGGGACTTGCGGGGATGTGGACCAGCAGGCTCCAGGCGGGCAGCGGCGCCGCCTCCCAGCCGTTCGCGTCGGTGAGCCAGCCGGGTTCGGTGTTGATGTAGACGTTGTTGCCGGCATACGGCCTGAGGAGGTCCGCGTCGTCCGGATGGAGCCGGATGACGATGTGGTCGTCCTGGTCCTCGCCCGCGGTCACCGGCGGCGTGGCCCCGATCTCCGGCGGCATGGCGCCGGGGCCGGACTGCAGCAGGAGCCGGTCCGGGTGGAGCGTCATGCCCTTGAACCCGGCGCCCCGGAGGGTCAGTTCACCGGTGGCCGGATCGTAGACCGCCGCGGTGGCGAGGATCCGCAGCCGCACCGGCCGCTCCGTGCCCGTGAGGGCGGCGCCCCGGGCCAGGCTGCTGCCGCTGCCGGTGCGGATCCAGCCCTCCTCGGCCGTGAGGTAGACCTCGGGGCCGGAGAGCTCCAGCAGGGCCTTCAGCGTGGCGTCAGACAGGTTGAGGATGGCCTGGGTGTCGGTGTGGGTGTGCACCCGGTCGGCGCTCCGCAGCGCCACGGACTTGTCGCCGCTGTTGATCTTCACCTGGGTCCAGGAGACGGTGCCCTGCTTCAGGCCCACGCCGTCGATATAGAGCCGCTTCCCGACCACGTCCAGCATGGCCGAGCTGATGGTCGCCATCGGCGTCACGGCAATGCCCGTCACCCGGTCGGCCACGCCCGAGCCGCTCTTGTCCACGAACCAGCCGCTCTCGGCTTCCAGCTCGACCCGGCCGTGCCACTGGTCCGGCGTGAGTTCGTCCGCCAGCTCGCCCAGGTCGAGGATGACCCGGCTGGACGTGATGGAGACGACCTCCGCGTCCGCCAGCGAGATCCGGCGCGGGCCCACCAGGGTCAGGCGGGCGGGATCGAGGGTCCCGGTGCTGGCGAGGCCCGAGGTGGTGAGCAGCAGCCGTCCGGTCGCCGCGTCGTAGCTCGCCCCCCGCAGCTGGAACTTGCTGCCGTACCCGGCCACCAGCACCTCGGTGACCGGATCCAGCGTGGCCGACTTGGCGCTGCGGGCGTAGCCGTTGTGGATGGTCACCTGGTACCGGGCCGTGCCCGGGCTCAGGTGGGACCGGGGCACCCGGATGACCGGGATCTCCTGGCTCAGGTCGATGACCTGGCTGTAGATGGGGCTGCTCTTGTTGGCCTGGTAGACCTCGGCCAGGACCCAGTAGGAGGGCTCGCCCTGCGGGGCCGGCACGGAGGCCAGCTGGATCTCCATGTAGTCGGCCTCCGGCCCCACGTAGCCCGGGGTCGGCACCGGGTCATCGTCGCTGGTTCCCCGGATGGCCACGATGACCGGCGTCGGCGCCGGCTCCCGGCGCACGGAGACCGTCACCGGCTTGCTGGGGTTCAGCCCCAGCTCCGGCACCTCGGCCTCGTACTGGTCAAAGCCGGCGCGGTTCTGGGCCGCGAGGGTGAAGGTGACCCGGCCCGCGGAAGCCTTCCGCTCGAAGAGGCCCTGGATCGTGGTCACCCCGTCGCCGCCGGGGAGCCGGCGGAGCCGGACGGTTCCGTTGAAGTCGGGCAGCGGCACGCCGTCCTCGTCCACGACCTTGGCGGTGAGCGTCAGCGTGCCGGATCCGCCGATGGCCCCCGCCTCCCGGTCCTGGCCCAGGGACGAGTCGACCGTCAGCACCACCCCGGCCGCGCTGCCCCGGAACGTGATGTCCTGAGGCTGTGCCCAGAGGAAGGTGGAAGAGGCCGCGGGCCCCGCGCCGGACACGGGATGGTACGCCTCGTCGGTGGCCGGCAGCGGGATGACCTCCACCGTGATCACGCCGCTGCGGTGGTACCGGAGGGTGAAGGTCGCCCGGCCCTCATACGTGCGGCCGATGACCGAGTAGGGATCCTTCTCGGGGTCGCCCGGGGCGTAGCCGTCATCCACGGGGTAGAAGGGCGAGTCCTCGAACGTGAGCGAGACGCCCTGGGGGAGCCCCCGGTAGGTGGCCTCGTGGTTGCTGGAGCGGACCCGGAGCTGGAAGGCGTACGCCCCCTCCTTGACAACCCGGCCGCTGCCGTCGACGACCTCCAGCGTGAGGGTGACTTCGCTCCCCGGCTTCACGGCGGCGGAGGAGGGTTCAATGCGGAACCGGGAGCCGGCCAGCGGGGAGTCGATCGGAATGCGGAGCGCCTGCACGGCGTAGTCGTGGTCGCTCACGAACTCGCCGGTGATGATCACGGTGCCGGGCGTGATGCCGGCCTTCAGGGTGGCGCCCTCGCTGCCGGTGTCGCTCTTGCCCCGGGCGATGACCAGCAGGGTGTCGGTCAGCCCGCCGTGGGGGCCGGAGGCGCTCAGCCGCACCCGGATGTCCGACGGGGTGTTGTTGGTGATGCGGCGGCCGCGCTCATCCTGCAGCTGCGCCTTGATGGTCACGGTGGAGGTGCCGTCGGGCGCCAGGGACTTGACCGAGGGCACCAGCACGACCCGGGTGCCGGTCAGCACGTCGATGTCGAGGGTCCCCGGCTCCAGGCCGGCGGCGGTGGCCGTCAGGGTGGCGTAGCCCGTGGCGTCGCCCACCACGGTGAAGGTGGCCACGCCCCGGTCCGTGACCGGGCTGTCCGGGGTGAGGGTGACGCGGGCCGTGCCCGTGCTCACCAGCGAGACCACGCGGCCGTAGTCGTCGGTGACGTTCTTGCCGTCCTTGTCCACGACGCGCACGGTCACCGTGTAGGCCTCACCCGTGGCCAGCGGCAGGTTCTTGTTGATGCTGTCGATCTTCAGCGCGTGGGCCTTGGCCGAAGGGGTGACGACGGTGAAGGAGTAACTGGCCCGGGCGCTGCCGGCCCGCAGGGTGAGCGTGCCCTTGCCGGTCTGGCTGCCCGTGACCAGCGTGGCCGTGGAGGGGTCGAAGGTGGCGTCGACCCCGGTGACCTCCGCCTCCACGTCGTACAGCGGCAGCACGTTGCCGCTGCGGTCGGTGGCGGTCACGTCCAGCTTGACGGCGGTCTCGGTGGCCAGGGTATTGGGGCCGCTGATGGAGATGCGGGAGATGGCGCCGCGGCGCTCCAGGGTGAGCACCTGGGTGGTCTTGTTGCCCGCGGCGTCCACAGCCTCCACCGTGATCTGGTTGAGGCCGACGTTCAGTTCCGCTTCGTGGCTGAAGATGTCGGTGACCGGATCGAACTCCGCCTCCGCGCCCGCGACCAGCACGCGGATGGCGCCGGGGGCCCGGCCGCTGATCCGCACCTTTTCGTCATAGGTGACGGAGTTCATGGGGTCGATGACGAGGCTGGGGGGCAGCACGTCCAGGTACTTGGCGGCCAGGTTGGGGTGCTCGCCCACGGGCACCGTGGTGAGGGCGGCCGCCAGGGACCAGAAGGCGTGGCGCCGCAGGGCCGGAGCGGTCGGGACGGCGCCCGCCGGGGCGATGCCCATCTGCTGCGCCCGCTGGAAGACCGACTCGGGGGTCCAGGGCACGGGCAGCGGCTGCTCCAGCATGCGGAGCAGCACGGTGAGCACCTCGGCGTGGGTGATCAGGTCGTCGGGCCGGAACTGGCCGTCGTGGCCCTGCATCAGGCCGAGGCGCGACGCCAGGGTGATCTCGCGCACGCCCCAGTGGCCGGCCACGTCGCTGAAGGGCGGCGGACCGACGACGATGGACGTGAGCTCGCTCGCACCCATGGCCCGGACGAAGATCGCGGCGGCCTGGGCGCGGGTGAGCGGGGCGTTGAGCTGCAGGTCGCCTCGCTCATCCCCCAGCACGATGCGGTAGCGCTGCAGGAGTTCGATGGCTTCCGCCTCGCTGAGGGCCGTCGAGGGGGTCTGCGCGGCTGCCCCCTGGGGCGCCAGGGTGGCCGCCATCACGACCAGGAGCAGTGCGGAAAGTGCTCGGGCGAAACGTGGCATGTGAGCCTACAGCCCCTTTCCTGCTTCGGTTTCTTCGTTGCCATATGTTCGCAACAATACCGCCCTCATCCTTCCATTTGAGAAATGTTCAGGTCTGCTGGTGCCGGTGGGGGGCAGGGGGCCGCGCCGCTCTCCGTTCTGTTCGCACCGAGTGTGGGCGGCGGCCGGGGGCCTGCCAAACCGGCATATGTGGGATCGTTTGGAAGGATACAGTTTACTTTTGGCCGATTTCTGCAGATAATGGTAGCAGCATACATGTCTGGATCCACGAGCCCGTCGCAAAGGAGTTGGTAGAAAAAGATGCGCCGCTCGTTGCGAAAGATGGACTCCCAGGAGGTTAAGGGGTACCCGGAGGCCGAACAACTCTTCACCGTGCGGTCGTTGGAGGAGGCGCGCCAGCGCCTGCGGGAGCAGGGGCTCAACCCCGCCGAGTACTGCTTCTACACCTGGATGCGGGAGGGGGTGCGCTACTACCGGGTGTGGGAAGACCGGCGGCTGAAGGAAGGCATCGTGAAGCCCGTGCCGTTTGGCCAGGTCGCGGCGCGGATGAAGCGCGCCGACGCCGAGAAGCTCTACACCGTGGCCCGGCGCTACAGCGGCGGCCGGCTGCACTTCGAGCTGAGCAGCGGCCTGCTGAAGGTGAGCGACGGTCCGGGAGGCCCGGTGAAGGCCGCCCTGAGCCTCCCCGTCGTCGGCGGCGACCTGATCTGTGAGGAGGCCGAGTGGCGGCCCGAGCAGGTGGCGCATTTCGTCAACGCGATTCTGGTGCGGGGCCTGCCGCCGGACCAGGCGTACGACGAGGCGGACCGGCTGGTCTCCGCCGCGCCCCCGGCCCCGTAGTCCGGTCAATACGCTTAGGAGGCAATCCCGTGATCAAGTGGATGAAGCGCCTTGTGGCGTCGGTCCTCACCGTGAGCCTGCTGTGGGGATCGACCAGCAGCGCCGCTGCGGCGACTGCCGACCGGGATTCGGC
>JAMNXV010000108.1 GCA_023623185.1 Bacillota bacterium | reverse complement strand
AGTCGAACATCCGCCCCCCAATGGGACCACACACGGACGCGGCACCCGTCGCGGGCTGCCCTGCGACCGCAGCCGGCGGCTGATCCGGGGACGCTCCCGGCATACTAGCCTCAGGCCCGGAAAGAGAACGCGGAAGGAGTGGACAGGTTGAGTACGCTCACGCAGACCCAGGGCTTGACGACCCACGAGATGCTCATCCTCAACGAGCTGATCCGGCTGGAGTCCGGCGACGTGCAGAAGACCAAGTCCATGCTGGCCATGGTCAGCGACCCCGACCTGCGGCAGCAGCTCACCGCCTGCCTGCAGACCGGCCAGGCCCACGTGCGGGCCCTGCACGACTTCTGCCGGACCCGGGGAATTGGGGAATAGGAGGGACGCACGGTGTCGACGGTGATCAGCGCGCTCGGCGAGGCCATGGGCATGAAGCCCGAGGACAGGGTGATCGCGGAAGGGCTGCTCACGGCGGCCAAGCTGAAGTCAACGGCCTACTGCACGGCCATTCTGGAGACCACGAACCCCGATCTCCGCCGCCTGCTCACCACCCATCTCACAGATGCCCTGGCCGAGCACGAGCGGTGCACGCGGCTGGCCATCGAGCGCGGCTGGTACAAGGCATACGCCAGTCCCGACGAGCTGGTCGGCCAGGCGCTGAAGGACGCCCGCGAAGTGCTGGAGGGATAAACCGGAAGAAGCCGCCCTGCAGGGGGCGGCTTCGCCGTCACAACGGGTAGCGCATCAGGGGCAGCATGCGCCCGGGCACGGCGGTGGACTCCGCCTCCCCCGCCCGCACGGCGCCCATTCTGCGGTAGAACGCCTCGGCGTGGGGGTCGGCCTCGATGCGGAGGGCCCGGTAACCCCGCTGTGCGGCCTGCTGCACAGCGTGCTCCCACAGCCGCCGGCCGATCCCCCGGCCGATGTACGGCGGGTCGATGAACATGAAGTCGAGCACGCCCTCGCCGCCGGGGCCGGGTTTCAAGACGTAAAACCCGCAGAGCCGCCCCTCGGCTTCCGCCACGAACACGTCGTGCGCTGTGATCATCTCGGCGGTCACGCGAAGGGAACTGCGACACCTTTCGATAAAGCCGGGGCTATAGCCCCAGTAGGCCTTCGAACGCAGCGCCAGGGCCGAGAGCGCCCCCGCTTCATCGGCCCTCGCCCGCCTGATCAAGCTGCGGCGCCTATCTGGCCGTCCCACCAGGCCACCTCCCCCCGGCCTCGCGACGCCCGCTGCCGCTCCACGCAAACGCAGCGGAATAGGGCCGCTCGTGTGTGCGGGCCACCGTCTGCGGGAGGGACTCCCGGGCGGACGGCGGGTCCGCCGCGGCCAGCACGGCGTGCACGGCCTCCACCACCTCGGTGACCTCGGCCATGGAGAGGTTGGAGAGCACCGCGATGGCGTGGCCGTGGGCCGGGGAGTACAGCGCGACGTTGCTGTACCCGGGGAAGGTGCCGGTGTGGCCGACCATATCGTCGCCGCCGATGACCAGCCGCCTCACCCCCAGGCCGTAGCCGGTCTGCGCCGGAACGTCTTCATCGGGGGCCTCCACAAAGGTCTCCAGCGGCGCCCGGAACCGCTCCATGTCCAGCTTGATCCCCAGCCGCCCGGTCCCCAGCACCGTCACGTCGTACCCCCGCACGGTGCTCAGGGAGCGCTCGTCCCCGGCGGCCAGGAAGGTGTTGGTCAGCCCCAGCGGGCGGAGCAGTTCGTCGCTCAGCACGTCTGCGAAGGGCCTCCCTGCAGCCACCTCGGCGATGCGGCCGAGAAGCACGTAGTTGCTGTTGGAGTAGTAGTGGCCGGCCCCGGGCGCCGAGCGGGGCGCCTGCTCACGGATGACGTCCAGCACCTCGTCGACGCTCCACATCCGGCCCAGCACGACGGTCTGCAGGTTGAAGGCCATGTTCTCGGTGTAGTTCGGGAGCCCGCTGGTGTGGCTGAGCAGTTGCCGCACGGTGATCTGCTCCCCGTTGGGAATGTCGGGAATGAACCGGCTCACCGGGTCGTCCAGCGAGAGCCGGCCCTCCTCGGCCAGCCTCAGGACGACGGCGGCCGTGTAGAGCTTGCTCACGCTCCCGACGTGGTACCGGTCATCGACCGTGACCGTCCGCCTCGCCGGGGGATCCGCCCAGCCCACGCCGGCGGTCCAGACCACCTCGCCCTCCTTCACCACCGCGACCTGCAGCGCGGGCACGTCCAGCCGCTCCCGCGCCTCCGCAACCACCTGAAGGAGCCGGTCGGAGGTCGCGGGATCCAGCGTGGTGGCCACGGCGTGGGAGCCGGCAGGCACCGCCGCCGTCACCACCGCCCGGGAATGCCAGCGGAAGTAGCCGATGAGGGCTGCGCCGCACACGAACACCAGGAGCACCAACCATGACCAGCGCGGTACCTTTCGCATACGTCCTCCTTAACCAAGACGTCGAAATCGGGCCGCCGACCTGCGGCCACCCATTCCCTTAGACGCCGTGTTCCCCTTCTCTTCCTCATGCAAAGAATTCAGAAGGCTATACACGTGCTGCATGGCGGACCACGCCTGTCAGCGGGCACCTTGCGGCTCGGTTCGACGCGAGAGCCCGGCCATCCGTGACCTTGACGCTCCCCCGGCGCCAAAGTACAATATTGGAGTTCTCAAACGTTCACACCGCCGTGCCGCACCGGTTGCGCACGGCAGTTTGCTGTTCGAAAGGGCGGATCAGCACACATGCTTGCGACCAGGACGGACCCGTTTGCATCCCAGATCCGCCGCCGGCGGACCTTCGCCATCATCTCGCACCCCGACGCGGGCAAGACCACCCTCACCGAGAAGCTCCTGCTCTACGGCGGCGCCATCCGCCTCGCCGGCTCGGTGAAGGGCCGGAAGGCCGCCCGGGCCGCCACTTCGGACTGGATGGAGATCGAGCGGCAGCGCGGCATCTCGGTCACCTCATCCGTCCTCCAGTTCGAGTACGACGGCTGCATGGTCAACATCCTGGACACACCGGGACACCAGGACTTCTCCGAGGACACCTACCGCACCCTGGAGGCGGCCGACTCTGCGGTGATGCTCATCGACGCCGCCAAGGGCGTCGAGCCGCAGACGATCAAGCTCTTCCAAGTGTGCAAGATGCGGGGCATCCCCATCTTCACCTTCGTGAACAAGCTGGATCGGGAGGGCAAGGACCCCTTCGCCCTCATGCAGGAGATCGAGGACGTGCTGGGCATGCGCACCTGCCCCATGAACTGGCCGGTGGGCATGGGCTCCACGTTCCGGGGCGTCTACGACCGGGAAAAGGGCCGCGTGGAGCTGTTCCAGAGCCGCGACCACGGCCAATCCAAGGCCCTCACGGAGACCAGCGGCGTCGACGACCCGCGGCTCTCCGCCATCCTCGGCGAAGACCTGCACAAGACGCTGATGGAAGAGATCGAGCTGCTGGACGTCGCCGGCGATCCCTGGGACTTCGACCGGTTCCGACGCGGCGACCTCTCCCCCCTCTTCTGGGGCTCGGCGCTCACCAACTTCGGCGTGCAGTCCTTCCTGGAGTACTTCCTGAAGCTCGCGCCCTCGCCGGCCCCGCGGCTTGCGGGCGACCGGCTGATCGACCCGGAGGAGCCCCGCTTCTCCGCGTTCGTATTCAAGATCCAGGCCAACATGAACCCCGCGCACCGCGACCGCATCGCCTTCATGCGGATCGTCTCGGGCAAGTTCGAGCGGGGCATGGAGGTCCACCACGTGCGCCTGGGCAAGAAGGTGCGGCTCTCCCAGCCCCAGCAGTTCCTGGCGCAGGACCGGCAGATCGTGGAGGAGGCCTGGGCGGGCGACATCATCGGCGTCTTCGACCCCGGCATCTTCCGCATCGGCGACACCCTGTGCACCGGCGAGCCTTTCGCGTTCGAGGGCATTCCCTCCTTCTCCCCCGAGCACTTCGCCAGGGTCCGCTTCAAGGACGCCATGAAGTCCAAGCATTTCCGCAAAGGGCTGGAGGAGCTGACGGAGGAGGGCGCGATACAGGTCTTCTACGCCACCCAGCCCGGCAACCCTGATCCCATCCTGGGCGCGGTGGGCGAACTGCAGTTCGAGGTCTTCCAGCACCGCATGAAGCACGAGTACGGCGTGGAGGTCACCCTGGAGCGGCTGCCCTACGAGGTGGCCCGCTGGGTGGAGGGCGAGGGTTACCAGCCCCGCCGCTTCTGGGCCACGGACAACCTGGCCGTCACCGACCGGGAGGGGCGGAACGTGCTGCTCTTCCGCAACGAGTGGTCCATGCGCTACGTCATCCAGCAGAACGAGAACCTCACCTTCCGGGCCACGGCCGACGCCCGGTGACCATGGTTACTGACGAAACGACGGTCTTCGGCACGGGCCAGGTGCGCTCCGTGCAGACGCTGGCGCTGCCGGGCGTCCGGTTTGCGCCCGACCGACAGAGGGTGGCAGAGGCCGGTTTCGCCTACTTCGCCTACCTGAACCGCCTCGCCCGGCCATTCCTCCGCGTAAGCTTCGGCTCCGACGGCGGCGTCGCGGTGCGCCTCCTCGGCGTCACTCTCCTCTCCTTCCGGAGGCCGGAGATCCGGGAGGAGCCGGGCCGCGCGGCCATCCGCTTCCCCATCGCCGCCGGCGTGCTGGTACAGCGGCGCATGCGCGGAAACGGCGAGCTGCGGCTGGAACTGCACACCGACCGGCTGGTGATGGCCGTGGAGGGCTACTACGCCGCCCTGGCGGGCCAGGGCGGAAGCGACCTCCGGCGCTGGCTCTACGAGCGCACCCAGGCAGCGGTCCACCGGCGCGTGGCCGCCCGGTACCTGGACGAGTGGCTGAGCCGGCTCATCACGGCACAGCCCCGCCCCACTGGGATATGAAGTCCCGCAGCGCGTCCCGGCGTCCCGGGTGCTGGGAAAGGCCAGCTCATCCCAGGGGATCTCGTCCGGCGCGAAGAGCCGCACCTCCAGCGTTTCGCTGTTTGCCGACGGCTCGCCGCCCAGCACCTCGCAGTGGTAGACGATGACCACCACCACCGCATCGGGATAGGAATAGATGCCGACCGGCCGGGTGGCCCGCACCCGCAGGCCCACCTCCTCGAAGGTCTCCCGCTCCGCGGCCTGCGGCACGGTCTCGCCCCGCTCCATGTATCCCCCGGGGAAGACCCAGCGCCCCCAGGCCGGCTCAATGGCCCGGCGCGCGAGCAAGATCCGGCCGTTCAGCACCGGCACGGTACAGGCCGAGATCTTGGGATCCAGGTAGGTGATGCGGCCGCACGCCCGGCAGACCAGCCGGTCCTTCCCCTCCTGCGGCACATACCGCAGCTCCAGCTCGCCCCCACATGCAGCACAGAACTTCAGCGTCTCCTCCACCTCCCCGTGAGGCAGGCTGCCCGGTGCCCACCTCCGGCGTTAGAATTCCACACCCCGCCGCCGACTCCTGTATGGCAGGCGGACGCGCCGGTGTATCGAACCTTTGGATGGGGCAGCATCATCTTTATGGCGACAGGGGGGACGGCGCCACATGGAAGAACTGAACAGGAGGCTGGCGGTTGCAGCCGAACGCAAGGCGCAGAAGGAGAAGCTGGAGCGGCAGGCTGCCCGCCTGGAGGAAGAGTACCGCAGCGCGGCGGCCAGGGCCGAGATGCTGAAGCGGCAGCTTGCCAAAGAGCAGCGCGACGTGGAGCGGCTGGAGTCGGGCTCCCTCGGGTCCCTGCTTGCCACGTTGTTCGCCAACAGAACCGAACGGCTGGACCGGGAGCGGCAGGAGGCCGCCGAGGCCCTGGTGCGCTACGAAGAGGCCCGCCTGCACGCCGAACAGCTCCGTGAGGACCTGGAGGCCGCCCGGGCAGAGGCCGCCGGGCTGGCGGGCGCGGATGACGAGTTTCAGGCCCTGCTGGCTGAGAAGGAGCACCGCATCCGGGCCGAGCAGGGGCCTGCGGCCAGCGGCTTGCTGCAACTGGATGAGGAGGAGGCCGAGGCCCGGAATCGCCTGCGCGAGATCGCCGAGGCGCGTGCGGCGGGCGCGACCGCGCAGTCCGGACTCGCCCGCGTGACTGAGCTGCTGCAGTCCGCTCGCAACTGGGGAGCCTGGGACATGCTGGGCGGCGGCTTCTTCTCGACCATGGTGAAGCACTCCCGCATCGATGCCGCCCAGGCGGAACTGCAGGCGGTGCGGCATGACCTGGACGTCTTCCGGCGGGAGCTGGCCGACGTGGGCAGCTTCGTGAATCTGCCGTCGATCGACCTCAGCGGGTTCGCCCGGTTCGCGGACTACTTCTTCGACAACTTCTTCGTCGACTGGGCGATTCAGAACCGCATCGGCGAGGCTCATCGGAAGGTCGACGAGGCCCGGAGGCAGGTCGACCACCTGCTGGTGTGGCTGGATGAGGAGGACCGCCGGGTCCGGCAGGCCCTGGCAGACGTCCAGCGGCGGCGGGAGCAGCTCCTCACCGAGCTGGGGGGCAGGCCCTGAACCGGCAGAGCGGCGCATTCCGACGGGAATGCGCCGCTGTTCCATGTATGGTCACAACGTCACTGCCTCGGCCGGCCCTCCGCGCTCCACTCCCGGCAGACCGGCGCAAAGCCCAGCCTGGCCGCCAGGTGGAGCAGGTAGAGTTCCGACACGGGCAGGCGGCAGAGCACCCGGTGCCCCTCTTCCAGACCCGCCTGCACCGCCGCCGAAAGCGCAGCGGTGCCGTAGCCCCGGCGCCGCTCCCCCGGCCGGGTAAACAGGTACCGCACGGGCACGTAGCCGCCTTCCGGCGGGCCCATCGCCGCGCAGGCGAGCAACCGGCCGTCCCGCACCACACCAAACAGCCGATCGCCCTCCCGAAGCTGCAGCGGTTCTGCCTGGTTGTACAGGCCGATCTCATCCGGCGCGATCTCAACGGCCATTTCCGCGCGCTGATCGGGCTGGAACTGCTGCCGGTCCGCCACGCAGAGCAGGTGCTGCACCGTCTGCGCGCATTCCAGCGAGCCCTGCACCAGCTCCTGCAGCCAGGGCCGGTACGTGTTGATGCGCACCTGTGCGGTGGGCGGAATCCAGGCAAGCAGTTCCAGGGCTTCGGCAGACGCCGCCGCGTCAAGCTGGATGCGGGTGATCAGGGGGCCGCTCCGGCGCCAGTCGGGACGGCTGACCAGCATGAGGGCCTTCACGCGCCCGGGGTCGTCCACGATCGCGGCGAAGCCGGGCCGCGGGCCTTTCTCCAGCGACCGGAGCAGGGCGAAGCCCACCTCTGGATGGCGCCTGGCGTAATCGAGGGCCGGCGCCAGGTCTCGCAGTTCATACGGCATGGCCACCACTCCTGAGTTTGAGGATACCACAGGGAATCCTGCAAACCCATCCAGCGAAAGGGCCATTTCCCCCCACGCGTATCAGAAAAAACGGATCTGACGGGGGCCGATGAACGTCCGCCGGTGCAGGGGACAGGGGCCGTGCCGCTCCAGCGCCTCCAGGTGCTCCTTCGACCCGTACCCCTTGTTGCGCGCAAAGCCGTACTCAGGGTAGAGCGCGTCGTATTTGACCATCATGCGGTCGCGGGTCACCTTCGCCAGAATCGACGCAGCGGCGATGGAGAGCGACTTGCGGTCTCCGCCCACCACCGGCCGCTGCCAGCCCGGCCACTGGGGAATGGGCCGGTTGCCGTCCACCAGCAGCGCGGCCTCCGCCAGCCGGCCCAGGCGCGCCGCGGCCATGGCGCGGGCCGCCTCCGCCGCCTGGGCCATCGCCTCGAAGGTCGCCTGAAGGATGTTGATCTCATCGATCCGGGCCGCCTCCACGATGCCCAGGCCCCAGCCGACCGCCACCTCCTGCACGGCCGCGAAGGCGGCCTCCCGCCGCTTCTCGGTCATCCGCTTGGAATCGTCCACCCCGGGCAGCGAGGCATCCGGCGGCAGGATGCAGGCCGCCGCCACCACCGGCCCGGCCAGCGGGCCGCGGCCGGCCTCATCGACACCGATCACCTGGCAGCCGTGGCGCCACAGCACGTGCTCCATCCGCAGATCCGCCATCCTGCCGCACCTCCTTCGCACACATCCCGGCCTGCTCCCCATGGGCCTTCGCCCGCCCCGGTCACCGCTCGTCGTGAGTGGCCCGCCCGTCCCCGCTGATGGGGATGACCGGACCCAGAAAGACCGGGCGTCGGCGTACGGCCACCTCGCCGAACGCCTTCACCCGCGCCGCGAACTCCCGGGCAGCGTAAACCCGCTCGACCCCGTACCGGAACCGGTCCGCCGCCACCCCCTGTGCGTCCAGCCCCAGCCTGGTGGCGATCCAGAGGGCCCGCGGGAGGTGGAACTCCTGGGTGACGACGATGACGTCCTCCACCTGGAAGATCGCAGCCGCGCGGTACATGGAGTCGTAGGTATCGAACCCGGCGTGGTCCAGGAACAGGTCCTCCGGGGGCACGCCCCGCTCCTCCAGATACCGCCGCATCGCGTTCACTTCATCATAATCGGGCCTGCTGTGGTCGCCCGAAAGCAACAGCTTCTGCACCTTGCCCGCCCGGTACAGCTCGAGAGCCGTCTCCAGCCGGTCCCTGAGCATGGGCGTGGGGCGCCCGTCGGCGCCGACGCCGGCGCCCAGCACCAGCGCCACCTGCGCCGGCTCCGCGGCCGCCGCCGTCGTGATGAGGCTGCGGCCGGGGAAGAAGACCAGCGCGTTGATGATCAGCAGCAGAGCCAACCCCAGCGCCGCGAGCGCGGACAGGCGCCGGCCGAACCTGACAAACCGCTGCACCCGCTGCCCTCCTTCCGCTGGGCATCACTTCTTATTGGACGTTGTGCGCCTCCCATGTGTTCACCTGCGAGGTGTATGCACACGGACAGGCCCGCAGCCGATCCTGTTTCGGCTGCGGGCCTGTCCATCACGGCAGCACTTCAAAATAGATGGTTTCGGAAACCCCGATGTGCTCGTGCCGTGGGTTGGCCAGCTCCACGTGAATCTTGTACTCACCGGGTTCAATATCGGGCACCCGGTACGTATAGCCGTAGATCATGGCTTCGGGACCGTCGTTCAGGTAGATGTGCACGTGGCCGTCCTTGCCCACCTGCCAGTTCTCCGTCTTCACGTGCACCACCAGGGTCCCGTCTTCCTGCGTCGCGGTCACCGTCAGCTTGGGCTCCGCGGTCTGCTTGCCCCCACAGCCCGCCAGCGCGAGCGACGCCGCCATCGCCGCCGCCAGCAGGGCCTTCATTCCCCACCGCCTCACTCGGCCACGCCTCCTCCCGCCAGCTCAGGTTCCGGCGCGGCCGGCCGCCGGCGCCAGGCGATCACCGAACCCACCGCCAGGACCGCGGCCGCCACCACGAACAGCACCCGCGTCCAGGTGAAGAGCGGTTCAATCTGATCCATGAGAAGGTACTGCTCCGGCACGGGCACGCCGGGCTCCACCGGAAGCGCGATCCGGTGCACATCGCCCCCGATCGCCAGATCGATGACGACCTCATACGGCCCCGCCACGTGCGGCGCCGCCCGCCCGCGGTAGGTGCCCGGCGAGACCTCCTCCATCACCACGGGCGCGCCTGCGCGGCCCCCCTGCGGCCTGGCGTACAGCTCCACCTGCTGCCCTTCCACCAGCCCGCCGTACACGTCCACCAGCCGGGCCACCACGGTGCCCTGCTCGTCCACCGACACGTAACCGAACAGGTCCATGGCGTGCCCCAGGGCCGGCTGCCACGACGCCGCCAGCAGCGCCGCCGCCAGGGCCAGGGGCAGCAGCCGCCCACCCACACGACTCCTCACCCGCAACTCCCCCCTGTGCGCGTGATCGCCCGCAGGCTGCTCCCCCCGGCCTGCGGGCGCTGGGTCAAAGGAACTACTCCAGGCGGATCAGGCCGTCTACTTCATAGACGCACTCGCCATCCCCCCGAGGTACGGTTCCCGCCTGGGTCACGGCGGGCGGAACGTCCGCGCAGGTCTGGGCCACGCCCTCGACCATGGCCTTGCACAGATGGCAGACCTGATCCGGATGGGCCGAGGCCACCTCGTGGAAGCCGCACGATTTCAGCACCAGGCTCGGCCGGCCATCCTGCCCTCTGACCACCCGGGCCGAGACGCCGAGCCGGTTGAGCGCGACGGCGCACGACTCCAGCAGCTCCAGCGGCCCCGAGGCACCGTTGGCGGCGCTCAGCGCAGGCGCCAGCCTGGCCATGGCCTCCTGCCCCAGCCTGCGGCCGAAGGACTGGCCGATCTGCTCCACGGCCTCCTTCCCGCCCTCCCCCAGGAGGGCCAGCGACTGCACCAGGAGATCGGCCAGCAGCTGAAAGTCGCGGGGCGGCACGGTGGTCAGCGAAACCGCGCTGCCGGAGGGCTCGTACACGTAGCTGGGCCGGCCGCCGCGGCCGGTCTTCTCGGTCCGCTGCCTGAGCAGGCCCACCTCGGCGAGCCGGTTCAGGTGCATGCGCGCAACATTGGGATGAAGGTCGAACCGCCGGGCCACCTCCGCCACGGGCACCGGATCGGGCGCGACCAGCACGTACTGATAGATGTTGTACCGGGTTGGGTCGGCAAGAACGGCACTGATCTTCTGCGGATCCCGTTCCAAGTTCTCCCCCCCATTCACCCTGCCCGGGCTGTCCGTCACCCTCGGGCAGCATCGCACGTCTATACTTACGACACAGTTGGGTTAAAAATCTCGGAATGGACCCGATAACACTATTGACACGGTGTAAATCTGGTCCATACAATGAGGCGTGAACCTGTACCGCGGCCACAAACTGGCTTGCATCCTATTTTACACTGTATCCACAGTGCAAAACAAGTGTATAGGTTGCGGCCATTTTCCGGTCCCAGGGAATGCTAGGACCGGCAGCGCCGGGGGCCGGTTGCACGCCGCTCGGCCAAGCAAACCCAAAACTGAAAAACCCAAGTTTCATGCGTGTGAAAGGAGTAGTGCGATCGTGACCACTGGCGCTCCGCTTGTCGTGCGGAACCTGCATGTGAGCATCGATGACAAGGAGATCCTGAAGGGCCTCGACCTGGAGGTCAAGCCGGGTGAGATCCACGCCATCATGGGCCCCAACGGCGCCGGCAAGACGACCCTCGGCTTCGCGCTGATGGGCCACCCCCGGTACGAGGTCACCGAGGGCACCGTGATGCTCGGCGACCAGAACGTGCTGGAGATGGAGGTCAGCGACCGGGCCAAGGCCGGGCTCTTCCTCGCGTTCCAGTACCCGTTCGAGATTTCCGGCGTCACCGTGGCCAACTTCCTCCGCCAGGCCGTGAACGCCGTGCGCGGCGAGGAGATCTCGGTGTGGGACTTCCAGGAGATGCTGTCCGAGAAGATGAAGCTCCTGGAGATGGATGAGTCCTTCGCCGGCCGCTACCTCAACGAGGGCTTCTCCGGCGGCGAGAAGAAGCGGAACGAGATGCTGCAGATGGCCCTGCTGGAGCCCAGGTTCGCCATCCTCGACGAGACCGACTCCGGCCTCGACATTGACGCCCTGAAGGTGGTGGCCAAGGCGGTTAACTCCCTGCGCGGCCCGGACTTCGGCGCCATCGTCATCACGCACTACCACCGCATCCTCGATCACATCAAGCCCGACGTGGTGCACGTGCTCATGGACGGTCGCATCGTGAAGACCGGCGGCCCCGAGCTGGCCCTGGAGATCGAGAAGAAGGGCTACGACTGGATCAAGGCTGAACTCGGCATCGTGGACGAGGCGGCCGAGGCGGGGGTGAAGTAGCGCGATGCCCACGGTCACCGAACCCCGCTTCCTGGAGGAGCGGCGCAAGGCCGCCCAGACGCTCACCGGAACGCTCTCGCTGCCCGCGAAGACCGATGAGGCATGGCGGCGCACCTCCCTGGAGGGGCTGGATCTCCTCCAGTACCAGCCCGCGCCTGCCCGCGTCACGCTGAAGGGCACGGTGCCCGAGGGCGTCGTCTTCGCCGAGCTGACCCAGACCGCCGCCGAGCACGCGGAGCTCATCGAGCAGTACCTGGGCAAGCTCTTCCCGATGGAGCAGAACCTCCTCTCCGCTGCCCAGGCCGCACATCTGAACGGCGGTGTGCTCCTGTACGTGCCCCGCGGCGTCGTCGTGGAGGAACCGCTGGAGGTGGTCTACGAGGCCAGGGACGGCGAGGCGCAGTACGTGCACACCCTGGTCATCGCCGAGGATAACGCCGAGGTCACCCTGCTGGAGCGGTACGAGGGCACCGGCGACTACCTCAGCGTCGCGGTGGTCGAGGTCTTCCCGCTGCAGGGGGCCCGGGTGCGCTACGGTTACCTGCAGAACCACTCCCAGGACGCCTGGGCCTTCGCCTTCCGCCGCGGCCTCACCGGGCGCGACTCCACCCTGGACTGGGTCGGCGGCGAGTTCGGCGGCAGCCTGGTGCGCTCCGAGATCGTGAACGACGTGGCCGGCGAGGGCTCCGAGTCGAACCTGAAGGTCGTCTTCGGCGCCACCGGCCGGCAGCACCAGGACATCGTGGCCTCGCAGGTGCACAACGGCTCCTTCAGCCGCTCCGACATCCTGGGCCGCGGGGTCCTCTCGGGCCGTGCCCACACCGTCTTCCGGGGCAACGGCCAGATCAACCATGCCGCCAAGAATGCGTCCACTTATCAGCGGCAGCAGGCCCTGGTGCTGTCGGACAAGGCCCGGGCCGACTCGATTCCGGCCCTCATCATCAACGAGCATGAGGTCGAGGGCGCCGGCCACGCCGCGACGGTGGGCCAGCTGGACGAGGAGCAGCTCTTCTACCTGATGGCCCGCGGCCTCACCCGGCAGGAGGCCGTGCGGCTGCTGGTCATGGCCTTCCTCGCGCCGGTGCTGGAGCAGATCCCCGTCCAGGAACTGCGCGACGAGATGATCCGCCTCATGG
>JAMNXV010000198.1 GCA_023623185.1 Bacillota bacterium | reverse complement strand
AGATGACCCTCCTCGTGTTGGTATTGCCAATCTCAACACTTTGGAAGGGCACATCTCTCGTCCTGCTATTTCAGGAGAAAAAATGTGTTGTACCCACGAAAACTTTACTCACACTCCTTGCACTTGGTGGCGGGGCACATGGTGCCGGGCCCGCACAACTGGGCAGGGCCATTGTTGGCGAGATCGGACCCTTACGCGTGACCCGCATTCTTTCTGTTCGGCTTGACTGTGGGCTCGTGGCGAGCAACTGAGACTGCCATCCCGTTTCCTCATCATAATCGTTGCTCAGCACACCGCCCCAGCTCATCACATCGCAACGCCGGCGGTTACAGGCGCAAAAAATCACCCGCGCGGGTGACCACATCCGACTGGACAACGAACCAACGTTCGGCTAAACTTCCATTAGACTCCAGATGTGCGAGGTGCTTCCATCGTGGCGCCCGAGTCCATCTCCGTATCCGACGTTTCGGAAGGGCAAAGGCGGTGCCCCACCTGCGAAGGCGCGCAGGTGGTCAGGCACGGCTCTTTCCGCATGGCCTCCGGGCAGCGGGTGCAGCGATATCTGTGCAAGACCTGCCGGCGGACCTTCAGCCCCAACACCGGCAGCCCGGCGTATCGCATCCGAAAGCAGGAGCAGTGGCGCGAGATGGTCGAGCTGCTTGCGGACAACCTGCCGCTGCGCCAGGTCGCATCCCGCCTGGGCATCGCCCTGTCCACGGCCTTCCACTGGCGCCACCGGGCCCTGGCGGCGCTCAGTGCCCAGCCCCGGGGGAAGCTGAGCGGTGACGTCAGGGTTGAAACCTTCCGTGTGAAGTACTCAGAGAAGGGGAGCAGGACCACCAACGGCCCCGGCAGCTGGGGCTATTGGAACATCGTGCGCCGGGGAATCGGACCGGGAGGGCCCACCCGCCCCGGCCTGGCCCCCGCCGGCCGCAACCGGTTCCAGCTGCTGATCGACGGCCGGCCGGTGAACGTCATGGTGGCCGAGACCGACAGCGGATACGACCTCGCCGTCCTTGGGCAGGGCAGGCGCACCCCGGAACTGATCGGCCCGGGCCTTTCGCAGATGGTCCGGCCGGGTTCCCGCGTGTATGCCTTCGGCGGGAGCGAATACAAGAAGGCCTGCGAGATGTTGGGATATGAACACCACGATGGGATCGCCGCTGTGAGCAGGCGCGCCGGATCCGCCGCCGGGGAACCGCAGGTTGGGGAGTTGCAGGCCGGGAAAGCGTTGCACGCGGAGGCGCCCCACGGGCCAAGGCAGGGGGCGGCCGATGCCAGGGAGGCCGATGCCAGGGAGGCCGTTGTCCGGGAGATCGGTGCCAGAGAGACCGATACCGGGGCGACCGGTGCCGAAGAGACCAATGCCGGGGCAATCGCCGGGGCAATCGGTGCTGGGGAGACCGGTGCCGGGGGCGAGGCGAGCGGCGGCCCGATCCGGTTTCCCAATCTGCCGACCTGGTGGCTCCGCCGGTTCCGGGGCGTCGCCACGAAATATCTGGACCATTACCTGGCCTGGTTCCGGGACATCGTGCGGATCGCGCAGTATCCGGACGGTTCCAACATCGCGCCGGTGGATGCCCGCTCCCTGCTGCGCAGTCCCGCATGCTGAGGTCCCAGGTGCCAGGGATCCTGAAGCTCACGCACTCGCGGGTGTTGCCCGTGGTGCGGCTTTAGCGCGCCGGCGGAAGCCGCCTTTCGCCAACTGGCCATGCCGGTACGCCATCACCCTCGGGAACTGGCGCATGTTAGAAGGCGGTGTGCCCGCAAGTACTGCTTCCCGTATATTCTTGGCGCTCTTCCGGCCACGCCTCGCTGGCCGCACCGGCGTGCTAGTCTAGCTGCGGATTGCTGCACCTTGCCCGTCGGGACCGCACCATGCCCGTCGGGATTGCACCCCGCCCGTCGGGCTCAGGAATCGGCGAAGTGGGAGGCACCCTGCGGACCAGGTCAGACAGGTAGGGGGTGCCCCCTCGACATCAACAGCCAAGGCGAACAGAACGGATAAGGTCGGAGAGGTAGCGATGCCCCCTGGCATCAACAGCCTATGCTGTGCCAGCCGCGTTATCTGCGTGTGAAAGCGAACGTGAAGTAGCTGGTCGTTTCGATCAGATCGTCCCGCAGGATCTCGCCGGAGTTGGTGTGGCCCAGCACGGTCGGCCCCTCGGCGCCCACGGCGTCCATCGCCATCAGCAGCACGGACACGGCCTCCGGCGAATCCAGGTGATCGGGCCCCATCCGCAGGAGCCGGTCGAGGTCGCCCGCCATGACGGCGGCCAGGGTCTCTGCATCTCGGGCTTCGGCCTCTGCACGGGTGAGGTAGTGGGAGAAGTCCACGGATGCCACCAGGATCCGGCCGGGTCCAAGCAACTGGGCAAGGGCGCCCGCGAGCCGCTCAAGTTCCGGCAGGGTGAGCCCGCGATGGAGCACGAGCGGCACGACCCGCGCCTCCGGCGCGTGATATTTGATGTAAGGCATCAGCGTGCCCATCGCGTGCTCCCGCGACAGCACCTCTTCCTCCACCTCGGCGATGCCGGCGGCCAGCAGGGCGTCCACCGCGTCCAGGTCCGCCTCCACCTGGCCGAAGTCGGTCTGCCAGGCGCGCCGGCCGGTGACGACCGGCGGCCCCGCGGCCTCGTGGTTCGGCCCCACCAGGAAGATGACCTCAGGCGGCTGCGCCTCCAGCACCAAGAAGAAGCCCGACAGTAGTTCCGCCGCCAGGTCGTGGTGCGGCACCAGCCCGCCGGCCAGGGGCGGGGCAGCCGTCAACGCCGACCGGCCGGCCGCTTCCAGACCGCCGTAGAACAAGCGGGCGTTGAAGAAGGCGTTGGGCTGTGCAGGCCGGGGCCTGGGACGAGGCGGCGCTGCCTCGCGCGGGGCCTTCCCGCCGGACACGGCACCGCCCGACACGGCACCGCCCGACACGGCACCGCCCGGTGCTTCCCCGCCCGACACAACCCCACCCTGCGCCGCCCCGCCCGGCGGGCCCCAGGCCAGCCCCAGCAGCCACGCCACTGCCACCACGGCCGCTGCTGCCGCCAGCCACCGCCGCGCTACCATCCGATGCTCACCGCCTCCGCCGCGCTCATGCCGTAGACCAGGCCGCTGCCCTGATGCTGCAGCACGGCCTCCTCAGCCCGGTACTGGCCGGCCGAAACCACCCGGGCGTGATACTGAATCGGCTTCCCCTTCTTCTCCGCCCAGAAGGTCACCCGCTGTCCGTCCACGTGCAGGGTCCAGCTGCTGTACACCGACCAGTCGACGCGCTGGCCGTAGGCCCAGGGCCGCTCCAGGTAGCGCAGGCCGGAGGGCAGCGTGTCGGTCAGTTCGTAGGCCCCTTCGGGCGCGTCGTTCGGCAGGCTGTAGGTCAGGGTGACGGTGACGATGTCGCCCGGCTTCCAGGTCTCAGGCGCCGGCGAATAGCTGCGCACCACCGAGCCCCCGGCCATCGTCACCGTGGGGCGCCCCGGCGCGGTGTAGGTAACCACCGCGGCCACGCTCCCCTCTACGTCCGTGATCTGCAGCGAGGCCAGCTCATCGGGCAGCAGGGCCATGGCCAGCCGCTCTCCGGGCTGCAGGGTCTTCTCGAACACCTCGCCCTTCAGCCGGTAGGTGAGGCCCACCGGCGCGCCTTTCAGGCCCTCCAGCCCGCTGCGGGCAGCCAGGACCAGTTCCAGGTTGATCAGGCTCTCCCCGGGCTGATTCTGCGCCAGGTAGCCGAGCATGGGGAGCGCCTCCGGCTCGCCCAGCCTGGCGGCGAGAACGGCCGTCAGCGCCGTCGCCTGCAGCTGCTCGTCCCGGTCCCCGTCCACTGCGATCCGCAGATCCAGGGCGACCTCCTCGCCGTAAGCCGCCACGAAGCTCCGGTAGTGCGGACGCACCGCCTCCAGATCGCCCAGTGCGGCGGCGGCCAGCATGGCATAGAGCTGCTCCGAAGGCGTCAGTTCCGGCTCGGCCAGCAACTGATGGGCGGCCAGGAGCACCGGCTCACCCAGGCCGGCCAGGCCGTAGATGGCCATGGCCTTCCGCTCCCGGCTCTCCCCCTCGTCCTCCAGCACCCGGCGGAAGTGCAGGGCCAGGGCCGCCCGGTCGAACCGCTCCGGCGCCAGATCTGCGACCAGGGCAGAGAGCTTCAGGTCGCCGTCGCTGTACGGCAGGATGGCGATGGAGCCGTCGGCGGTCTGATAGCGGAACGTCTCCAGCTCCGGCTCGGGCCAGGGATCCTCCCACCCGGCGTGCTCCTGCAGCAGCTCCGCGGCCAGCGCCCGCGCCAGCTTCTTCTCGAAGCGGCTGCCCGAGGCCCAGCGGCTGCGGTGGAGCAGGTCCAGGTACCGGCCCCGCTCCCAGTCCACGAAGGTGACGTGAGTAAGCCCCTCATCGGCCCCATCCAGCCTGGCCCCGGGCTCCAGCAGCCGGAAGTCGACCCGGTTCTGCACCAGATGGGTCTCCCGAACCGCAAAGGTGCGCTCCAGCGCATCCGACAGGCCGCCGGCCGTGGCCGTCACCTTGACGGTATATGTCCCCTCAGCCGCCAGCGGCGCCAGCGGCACCGAAACGGGGTCGAAGGGGCGGCCGGTCAGCTCCAGCCGGTGCCGGTAATCCGACGGGCCCTCCACCTCAACCCGGAAGCTCACCCGGGCGTCCGGCTCCAGGGCGTCGCCGTAGGCGCGCACCTGGAACACGGGCCTCTCGCCCAACAGGAAGGTCTCGCCCATCACCAGGTCGGCGAAGAAGGGCAGCCTGACCGGGATCTTGATCGCGCCGCTCCCCGCCTCCATTGTGTCGGGCAGGACCGCCTGGTAGGTCAGCCGCCAGCTGGTCAGGTTGTCGGGCACGCGGAAGCGTACGCTGGCCTCGCCGGCGCCGTCGGTCGTGACGCGGGTGAAGAGGACGGCATCCTTGAAATCGCGCCGGACGCCGCCGCCCTCGCCGCCCTTCTCCGCGCCCCCGCTCAGGGGCGGCGGCTCGTGGGAGCTGCGGCTCCGCAGGACGCCGGAGCTGACGTAGTCGCCGTAGAGATCGCCCAGGGTGTCGACGTACTGCTCCCGCACCGCAAAGACCGCCTCATCCACCAGGTTCAGGTTGACCACCGCCCCGGGTGCGGGCCGTCCCGCGGCATCCCGCACCGCGACCTGCACCTGCACCTCATCGCCGGGGCGGTACGCCTCCCGGTCGGGGGCAACCGTCACCTGGAGGCGCCGCTCCTCCGGGTCCACGGCCACGTACCGCGCGGCTTCGAGGTATCTGCGGCCGTCGAAGGCGACGCCGTACAGCATGATGTTGGGCAGGTCCGCGGCCTGCAGCGCCACGGTGCGCCCGGGCGAATCCTGCACGATGTGCTCCCGGATTCCCCTGCGCGCGGTGAAGAAGAGGAAGCCGTCCGGCCGGTCATCCAGCCTGCTTTCTCCCTTGTGGAACACGTACTCCACCGGCTCGCCGACGGCCACCCGGTAGCGGTCCTGATCGGTCGGCACCAGCTGCGGCCAGCCCCAGTCTTCACGGTATCCGTACCGCTGGCCCGAGACCCAGGCGCTGCCGTACATCCACAGGCCGCGGGAATCCTGGACCCCGTAGCGCACCTCGTACTGCTTCTCGGGATCGACGGTGAGCACAAAGGCCGCGCGCCCATCGGCATCGGTCTCCGCCGTCGCCCGGCCGACCTCGCGGGACGCCTGCTCATACCGGTACCGCTTCCGCACCACCTTTTCAATGAAGTCGTAGTACTCCCCCACCTCAATGCGGTTCCACGTGTACTCGAACAGGGTGAACTCCACCGCCCGGTCCGCCAGCGCAGGACCCTTCACGTCCGTCCCCGTGCCGGCGAGAAGCTCATCCAGCACCACCTGGTTGACCTGGACGGTCACGGTGGCCTGGTCGCCGCTCCAGGCCGTATCGGTCTCGGCCATCACGTCCCGGTGGAAGAGCGGGATCCACCGCTCCTCGGTCACCTCCCCCAACTCGGGTTCGCCGCCGGTGACGTACAGGGGGAGGGAACCCCCCCAGCCCCAGCTCTCCGGGACGTGGGGCGGCGTGTAGGAGATGACGGCCTCACCGTTCACATCGGTGGTCACGCTGCCCGCTTCGCCGTAGATGCGGTAGTTGAGCTTCATGCCGGGCACCGGCGTTCCCTCGAAGAAGGTCGCCCGCACCCGGAAGTTCACCGTCTCGCCGGTGAACAGGGCCTCTCGGTCCGGCGTCACCGCAATCTCATAGGCGGGCTTGGCGTAAGTCGCCACCTCGAACCACCGGCTGGCGAAAACCTCGCCGTCCACCAGGAGGTTGACCTGGTAGTATCCGGGGGTGAGGTTGGGCAGCGGCAGGCTGCCGATGAAGCTGGAGCGCTCCACCGGAAGCGTGGCGCTGGCCAGGATCACCGGCCCGCCTTCCCCGCTCCAGTAGTACCCGCGGGTCAGCTCCACCCGCACCGCATCCACCGGCCCTGCCTCAGGCTCACGCGGGTGAAGAATGCCCCAGATGTGCACCGTGTCCGCGGGCTTGTAGACGGCCCGGTCGATGTAGAGGTAGCGCCAGTAAAGCTGCGACCGTGCTTCCTCCCCGCTCAGGTACCCATAGCGGCCGATTGTGTGCACCACGGCCTCCTTCTCCCCGTGCCGGGCGATCCAGAAACCAGCCGGGGCAAAGCCCTCTCCGTCCGGGCTCCCAGGGGCATCCACCCGTGCCACGCCATCCGGGCCGGCGGTGGCCGCGGGCGAGCCGTCCGCCAGGTAGAGCGCCGCGCCTGCGGCCGGGCTGCCGGTCTCCAGGTCGTTCAGCCAGATCAGGCCGCCCGTCCGGCTCTCGGCGATGTAGTACGAGAGGTCGTTCACCTGGAAACGCACCTGCCGCACCTGCTCGCCGCGCTGCACCTCGGCGAGGTAGTATCCCGGCGGCAGGGGCTCGGGAAACACCAGGTAGCGATCGTACTCCTGATCCACCGGCGTGGCGGAGAACGTCGCGACCGAGGCCAGGTCGTCGGTGGCCTCCCTGTAGCGATCGCGCGCCGCGCTGCTCCACGCAGGCAGCGCAAGGGCGTCGCGCAGGGCCGCGATGTAGGCGGCGGCGCCGGGGTAGCGGTAGACCGAAATCGTATAGGCGTCGCCTCCGCCGGAATCCCAGATGCGGATGTAGGGCGTCGTGTCGGTCGGGAACTCCGCGGCCTCATCGTACACGTGGAACGCCCTGTGCGGGCCCGGCGCACCGGGATCAGCGGTCTCGAACGAGAAGGTGTGCGCGCCCAGCCGCCCCTCACCCCGGGTACGGCCCAGCCCCTCCTTCAGGGTGACGGTGTAGATGGTGCCCGGCTCCAGCGGATCGGCAGGCACGAAGACCGCCGTCTTCTTGTGCCGCTCCCACCGCCCCTTCACCGGGGGGCTGATGCTGAAGTAATCGGACGGGTCGGCGTAGTCCTCGTGGCTGAAAGTGAGCTCGATCCCCGTGTTCACCGGCACCCCGGTCGACTGGTTGGCCGGCAGGGTGCCCAGCAACCGGAATTCGGCGCGGGTCTGGAAGGACCACTGGTAGTCGCGGCCGAGCCCGGCTGCCTGACTGAGCCGGAAGCGGTAGATCCGGTCAGGCTCCAGCGCGGCGGCGGGAGCGATGGTGAAGCGCGTCCCCGCATCGTCGGCCTGTTCGACCCGCAGGTCGACGGCGGGCTCCGCGGCGAGAGCCGCCTGTACCATGGCCAGCGTGAGCGGCCTGCTGCTGGACAGGAGCAGCGGGCCAGCGGGGTCGATCCCCGCCGGGTCAAACTCCGCCGGGGCGAGCGTCACCTCGGCTACGTCCTCCTCCGGCGTCGGCGGTGTGGACGGCGACGGGCCCCGCCCGGGGCGCATCACCGCGACCACCGCCACCATCAATGCAAGCACGGCCACCATAGCGATGACTCTCTGTCGGGTGCGCATGGGGCATCACTCCCGGCGCAGAATTCTGCCAACTCGCACGTTGGACGAAATCGCGGGACCAGAAGTTTCG
>JAMNXV010000104.1 GCA_023623185.1 Bacillota bacterium | reverse complement strand
GTCGTGATGCCTGTCGTCGTGCCGGCAGCGGCAGTGGCGCCGGCAGCGGTGGCACCGGTGGCAGCAGTCGTGGTCGTCGAAGTCGTCGCAGCACCTGCGCCGGCGCTTCCTGCGGCCGCGGTCGCAGTCCAAATCCCAATCCCAGTCATCGTCCCAGTCGCACCGGTGCTTTCTGTCGCAGTCGTGACGGCGCTTCCTGTGGTCGCAGTCGTCGTCCCAGTCCCAGTCCCAGTCGTGGCCGCAATCGCAGTGATGACGGCGGCGCTTCCGGTCGTGGTGGTCATCCTTGCAGTGACAGTGGCTGTGCCAGAAGCCCATCGAGGCCTGCCTCCCCGCGTTTCAAGTGGGACCCGGGTCAGACCCGGCCCCAGGCTATGGTATGTCTCCGGGAGGCGGCAGGTGACATAACGCGGCAGGGCGCCCCCGAAAACGGCGGGGGCGTCCCGGGCGCCTGTGCCGCTCCAGCCCTAGTGCGCGCGGGGCGGCGTCGGTTCGGAAATGGAGGAGAGGGCCTCTCCGGCTTCGTTGACGTGGATCTGCTCTGTGGCCATATCCCCCAGGGCCACCACGCCCACCAGGCGGCCGCTGTCGACCACGCAGAGCCGGCGAATCTGCTTCTCCGCCATCATGTCGGCCGCCTCGTGGGCGTCTGTCTCCGGGCCGGCGGTGATGGCGGGGCTGGTCATGCAGTCCCGCGCGGTGGTGGTGCGAATATCGCGGTTCTTGGCCACGGCCCGCAGGACGATGTCGCGGTCGGTGATCACCCCGGCCAGCCGGCCGCCGTCGACGACGGGCACGAAGCCGCAGTCCACCTCCTCCATGATGCGGGCCACTTCAGACAGGGGCGTGTCCGGCGTGCAGGTGCGCACGTCGGTCGTCATCAGGTCGCGCAGACGCAACGGATACACCTCCGGGATTTCTGACTGCCCTTAGAGTGATTCACCGGCGGATGAGATATGCTATTGCCAAGTCGGCTCCAGCGCGGTACACTCCGGGGGGAATTGGTCTTGGTCCTGCCACTGCGTGACAGTCCCGCGGTCCGCAGCCGTCCGTGGGTCAACTGGGCGCTCATCGCCCTGAATCTGGCCATCTTCCTCCTGGAGGTGGGAAGCCCCGCGACGGGGCAGTGGCTGGTCGGCAACTTCGCCCTGCGGCCGACGGCCCTGCTCAGCCCGGCTGCCTGGGCGGCCACCGGGGGCTGGCCGCTGGTGACCCTGTTCACCTCGGCCTTCCTGCACGGCTCCTGGGGGCACGTGCTGGGCAACATGCTCTACCTCTGGATCTTCGGCGACAACATGGAGGACCGCCTGGGCCACGGGCGCTACCTGCTGTTCTACATGCTGTGCGTCGCCCTGGCGAACATTGCGCACGCGGTGGCCAACCCGACCTCGCCGATCCCGACGATCGGCGCCTCGGGCGCCGTGGCCGGCGTGCTGGGCGGCTACATCCTCAGCTTCCCGCGGGCGCGGGTGCTGGCCCTGGTGCCCATCGGGGCCCTCGTCCCGGCCGTCCGGGTGCCGGCCTGGGTCTTCCTGGGCCTCTGGTTCCTGGTCCAGCTGGCCAGCGGCCTGGCGCCGATCTGGCTGCACGACCTGACCCAGACGGTCGCCTTCTGGGCGCACATCAACGGCTTCCTGAGCGGTGTGGCCCTGGCGCAGTTGCTCGCGCCGCGCAGGGGAGCGGAGCTGAATAACCGAGGTGAAGAGTGATGCGCATCGGCGGGCTGGATGTCGGCGACAGGACCATCGGTGTCGCCGTGTCCGATGAACTGGGCCTCACGGCGCAGGGGCTGGAGGTCATCCGACGCCGGTCGCCGGAGGAGGACCTCGCCCGCCTGGGCGAGATCGCACGCCAGTACGACGTCGCCCGGTGGGTGGTGGGCATGCCCCGGAACATGAACGGCAGCTACGGGCCGCGCTCCGAGCTGACCCGGGAGTTTATGCAGCGCCTCGCCGAGCACAGCGGCCTGCCGGTGGAGGCCTGGGACGAGCGGCTCTCCACCATGGCGGCGGAGCGGGTGCTGCTGGAGGCCGACGTCAGCCGGGCCCGGCGGCGCAAGGTCATCGACAAGATGGCCGCCGCCGTCATCCTGCAGGGATATCTGGATTCCCGGACATCCCGCTCCTCTGGATCTTAAGGTTTGACAGGGTAACTGGGCTCCATTAGAATGAGGAATATCTTGGGGATCGGAGTGATTGCCATGAGCCATGACCATGGGCATGAGCACGAAGACGAGATCATCGTTCTGACGGACGAGGAAGGCAACGAGCACGAGTTTTCCATCGTTCAGGTCATCACCGTCGATGACAAGGACTACGCCATCCTTCTGCCCATCGAAGACGGCGAGGAGGGGGACGAGGCGGTCATCATGCGCATCGACGAGGAGGACGGCGAGGACGTCCTGGTCGAGATCGAATCCGAGGAGGAGTTCGACCGGGTCGCCGATGCGTGGGAGGAAATGCTGGACGACGAGGAGTTCGAGGAGATGTCCGGAAAGTAGCCACCATCGAGCCCTCCGAACAGGAGGGCTCTTTCTTGTGGCGAATAGTGCAAGCGATGCAGTCTATCGCCGGAAGGATGAACGCGCTTGTCGAATGCAGCGAAGGTAGCCCAAGCGGTCCTCACCCTGGTTGCACTGGCCGCCGTCCTCGCGGGCGCCGCCTACGGCGGCCTGCGCTGGGCCCTGGCTCGCCTGGAGCCGGCCGACCCGGCGGCGGCGGCCGTCGAGGTGGAGATTCCGGCCGGGGCCACCACCACCGATGTCGCGGAAATCCTGGCGGAGCACGGCCTCATTCAGGACCCGACCGTCTTCCGCTACTACGTGCGCTACCGGGAGCTGGACGGCCAGATCCTCTCAGGCCGATACGAGCTTTCGGCCGCCATGTCCGCTGACGAGATCCTGACGAAGCTGGTCAACGGCGAGGTGGTCGTGCGCCGCTTCACGATTCCCGAGGGGCTGACGGTGGCGATGATGGCTGACCTGCTCGACGAGGCGCAGGTGGTCGGGCGGCAGGCCTTCCTGGACGCCGTCGCGGCCGCAGCCGGGGAGAACCCCTACCTGCCTGAGGACGCCTCGCTGGAGCAGCCGATGGAAGGGTACCTGTTCCCCGCCACGTACCAGTACCACGCGGGCATCACCGCCGAGGAGGTGGTGGCGATGCTCACGGAGCGGTTCGAGGCCGTCTGGACCGCCGACCTGCTGGCCCGGGCCGATGAACTGGGGCTCTCGGTGCACGAGGTGATCACCCTGGCCTCCATCGTCGAGACAGAGGCGCGGGTGGCCGCGGAGCAGCCGGTCATCGCCGGCGTTTTCCTGAACCGGCTGGCCGTGGGCATGCCGCTGCAGGCCGACCCCACCGTCTACTACGCGGTGGGGCTGCCCCGGACCGAGACCCTGCTGGACGAGCACCTGGATGTGGACTCCCCCTACAACACGTACCGGTATCCCGGCCTGCCGCCGGGGCCCATCGCCGCGCCGGGCGAGGGGGCCATCCGGGCCGTGCTCTACCCGGAAACCCACGATTACTACTACTTCGTCGCCAAGTACGACGGCTCGGGCGAGCACTACTTCGCCACCACCTACGAGGAGCATCTGGAGAACATCGACCGGGCAGAGGCCAACCTGGCGGCACAGGGGCCGTAGGGGCCGGTGAGGCGCCCCGTGCACCGGGCCGCAGGGGGCGGCCCTGCACTCGTGCGAACATAATGTATAGCGAAGAACACCTCGGGAGATCATCTCCAGACGAGGTGTTCTTTCGTGCGTATTCGAATGGTTCGGCGGATCTTCGCGCTCAGCGTGGGCGCCCTGCTCTGCCTCGCGGCCCTGGGCGTGCGGCTCTTCCAGCTGCAGATCCTGCAGGGGCCGGCCCTGACCCGCCAGGTGTTCAGCCAGCGCACCGAGCGGCTGCCGCTGCAGATGCGGCGCGGGATGATCTACGACCGCTACGGCGAGCCGCTCACCGATCCGCAGTCCACCTGGGGGCTCGCGGTCTTTCCCCGGCTGTTCGGCGACCCGGCTGCGGTGGCCCCGGTGCTGGCCGAGGCCCTGGGCGAAGAGCAGGCCGCCGCGGTGCTGGAGTACGTGCAGCGGCACCACGAGGCGGCCTGGGTGATCGAGGGGCTCTCGGCCGCGGCAGCGGCCCGGGCGCAGCAGCACGCGGCGGACGGGCGCCTGCCAGGCGTCGCGGTGGGCCCCACGGGGTGGCGCTACGGCCCCGGGTCACTCGCCCGTCACCTGGTGGGCTTCGCCAACGCCTCGGGCGGGTGGACGGGCCTTGAGCTGGCCTACGACGAGGCCCTGCGGGGAGAGAACGTGCCGTACCTGGTGGCCAGCTACCATGGGCGGGGCGGCCCGCTGTTCGACGTTCCGGTGCAGGTGGTACAGCCCCGCGACCCGGGCGGAAAGGAGCCGCACGACGTGCACACCAGCCTGGACGCCCGCATCCAGGCGGCCGTGGAGCTGGAACTGGACCGGACGGCCCATCCCTCCGGAGGGCCCCTGCGGGCCGCGGTGGTGGTGATGGACGTGGCCACGGGCGAGCCCCTGGCCATCGCCTCCCGCCCCAACTTCGACCAGGCGCGCTTCGCCACCGAGGATGAGCTGCGCAACCGCGCGATCACGCCGTATGAGACCGGCTCGGTCTTCAAGCCCATCGTGGCGGCAGCCGCGCTGGAGGCCGGGGCCATCGTGCCCGGCGAAGTCATCGAGTGCAGCGGCGCCTACCGGCTGGGGGACCGCACCTTCCGCAACGTCGCCGGAACGGTGCAGGGGCCGGTTACCCTGCGGGAGGCCATCGCCCGGTCTTGCAACACCGCGTTCATCCGCATCGGGTACGAGCGGCTGGGCGCGGACCGGCTGCTGGAGGCGGCCCGCCGCTTCGGGCTGGGGGAGCCCACCGGCGCCCTGCCGCCCGGATATGAGCCGGTGGCGCCCCTGCCGGAGCTGCGCTACGGCGGGGACGTGGCCCAGCTGAGCTTCGGCCAGGGCGGCCTGATGGCCAGCCCTCTGCAGGTGGCGAGGGCCTACACCGCCATCGCCAACGGCGGCACGCTGCATCCCGTCAGGCTCGTCTCCAGCGTGAGGAAGAGCGACGGCGAGGTCATCTTCCGGCCGCGGGCCGAGGCTTCGCGCCGGGTGATGAGCCGCGAAACCGCCGCCGAGCTGCACGCGGCGCTGCTGGCGGCGGTGGTTCCCGGCGGCGGCGGGACGGGCGAGGCGGCCTGGCTGGAGGATGTGGGTGCGGCCGGCAAGTCGGGTTCCGCGGACACGGTGCTGGACGGCCGTCCGGTCACCCATGCCTGGTTCGCCGGCTGGTTCCCCGCCAGGCAGCCGCAGTACGTGGTGGTGGTCTTCATCGAGGACGGGCGCGCCGGCGGCGCCCACGCGGCGCCGCTGTTCCGGCGCATTGCCGAGGCGATCCTGGGCCTGGACTAGTCTACACGCTGGCGTTCATGCCCCCGTCCACCTGAATGGCGGAGCCGGTGATGTACCCGGCCGCCTCGCTGGCCAGGAAGGCGACGATCTGGCCGAACTCCTCCGGCCTGCCGTAGCGGCCGGCGGGGATGCGGCCGAAATGCTCGCGGCGCACTTCCTCGATCGTCTTGCCGGTCCGGGCGGCCATCCCCTCGTCCAGGGAGTCGACCCGGTCGGTGTGAATGCGGCCCGGGGCCACGGTGTTCACCGTGATCCCGAACGGGGCGACTTCCCGGGCGAGGCTCTTCATCATGTTGGTGACGGCAGCCCGCAGCGAGTTGGAGAGGATGAGGTTCGGAATGGGCTCCTTGACGCCGCTGGAGGTGATGTAGATCAGGCGGCCGTAGCCCCGCTCCCGCATGGACGGAATGGCAGCCCTGCTGAGTCGCACGGCCGGCATGAGCAGCGAGTGGAAGGCGCCCTCCCAGGCGTCGTCGTCGAAGTCGAGGAAGCCGCCGGCGGGCGGCCCGCCCGTGTTGGAGACGACGACGTCGACCCGCTGGTACTCGTTCAGGGCGGCTGCCACGAACCGGTCCAGGTCCTCCTTGCGCGTGACGTCGGCCGCCAGCGCGAGCACCTTCCGGCCGGTCTCCCGGCGAATGCGTTCGGCCGCGGCGGCTATGGCATCATCGCTGCGGCTGCAAATCGCGAGGTCGCATCCTTCCCGGGCGAGGGCCATGGCTGAGGCAAAGCCCAGCCCCTTGCTGGCGGCCGTCACCCAGGCTACCCTGTCTCTCAACCCAAACTCCATTCAAGCCACTCCTTTCGACCACTGGCAAATACAGAGCGGGAGCGCGCAACCTGCTCACAGGCAGCGTGCTCCCGAGGCTATGAGCTTCCTTCTACATGGAGCATCTCCTGGGCGATCTGCAGTGCGGCGAGCTTGGCCGTCAGCATCTCGATGTCGCTTTCCAGCGATGCCAGCGCCCGCTCGGTGGAGTGCAGCACTTCCTTCAGCGAGGCGACCTCCTGCTGAATCGCCTTCTGGTGATCCGGTGAGAGGAGCGCCAGCGTCGCCAGGGTTCGTTCCAGGCTGGCCTGGTTCGCCAGCAAGATCTCACGCTCGGCCTTCTTGGCGATCAGCTGCTGCTCTACCTCTTCAATCTTATGGGCAAAGAAGCCGACCGCATCGAAGAATGGAATATCTGGCATAGTCCCCTCCCGGTGTTGTCATAGGCTGTTCCTCCATTTTACACCGGGAGACGAACCCCGTCTACCGTCCCCGCGCCCCGCAGGTGGCCGATGGCCGCTCTCCAGCCCAGAACCCGGGCGATCCACGCGATCTCGGTCACCCGCTTCAGCCACCCGGGCAGGAGCCCCCGCAGCATGAGTCTCCCGACGAGGCCCACGGCTCTGCCCTGGCCCACGTCGACGAGCACGCCCTTGTTGCGCAGCGGCGCGTGCGCCCGGCCAGAGAGCCGTGCGGCCAGGGCCCGGCCCTGCTGCAGGGCCAGCTGCGCCGAGGGGGTGTGTCCGGCGGCGCTGTCGCCGATGACGTACACGTCGGGGACCGGCGTGCGGAAGTCGGGGCCGACGAGCGCACGGCCGGCCCGGTCGGTCGGCAGGCCAAGGGCGGCGACCAGCGGATGCGCCTTTACGCCGCACGCCCACACCATGAGGCCGTAGGGCAGCGCCGTGCCGTCCTGCAGGTGGGCCAGCCCCGGCTCCACGCGGGCGACCGGGGTGCCGGTGATCACGTTCACCCCCAGCTGGCCCAGCCGCCGCCGGGCAGCGCGGGCGAGGTGGTCCGGGAGCCCGGGCAGGAGCGAGGGAGCCGCCTCCACGAGCGTCAGCGAGCGGCAGGATGCGCGGTGCAGGGCGATGTGGGCGGCGAGTTCCACGCCGGTGAGGCCGCCGCCCGCGATCACCAGCGGCGCGTCGGCCGGAAGGGCCGCCAGGCGGTCCCGGATGGCCACAGCATCGTCAAGGCCCCGGAGCGTCTGGCAGTGCTCCCGCACGCCGGGTACGCCGAAATCGTGGTCCACGCTGCCCACGGCCAGCACCAGGCGGTCGTAGCTGACGCGGCCGGCGGTGGTTTCGAGGTGCTTGGCCCGAAAGTCGCCGCCCAGCACCTCGGCCCGCAGGAAGCGGAGGTTGCGGATGTGGTCGAAGGGGAGCAGGATCGAGGCAGGGCTGCGGCTGCCCGCGGCCACCTGGTGGCTCTCGACCAGCATGGTGTGGTAGGGGTTCTTATCGATCAACGTGACGGGAGTCGTCTGATCGTACTGGCGCAACTGGCTGATGAAGGCGAGGCCGGCGTATCCGCCGCCCACCACGAGAATGGAGCGGTTCTGCTGCATGGGGCATTCCTCCTGCGCCAGGATTGTGAACCTCTTCACAACCAGAGTACGCCAGCGGAGGATGCTTTGTCAACATAAAAGCTGAAAATGTAAAAGGAAATGGTCGGCACGGCGCGTTGACGCGCCCGCGGCCGACGCTTGCCGAGCTTGTGCCGTCGCGCCCCACGAGGCGCCCATTGTTGGCAGAAAGTCGGACTTGCGCTCGCGCGGGCAAATACGATAACATATATCCTTGCCAGGCAGTAATCCTGCGGCACGGCCCGGTAGCTCAGTTGGTAGAGCACGCGACTGAAAATCGCGGTGTCGCCGGTTCGATTCCGGCCTGGGCCACCATACACGGGGCCATAGCTCAGTTGGGAGAGCGCTTGAATGGCATTCAAGAGGTCAGGGGTTCGACTCCCCTTGGCTCCACCAGTCCGCTAGCGACCCTGCGGAAACGCGTCAGGGCCGGAAGGCAGCAGCGCACCGCCGGGTCGCTAGGTGGACAACCTGCAGATGTGGCGGAATTGGCAGACGCGCACGGCTCAGGACCGTGTCGGGTAACCACTCCCGGTGGGAGTTCGAGTCTCCCCATCTGCACCATTATGAACAGGAACCGACCCCGTCGATTGTGGCGGGGTCGGTTCCATTTTGCGACCGGCCTGGCGGGTGCTGCACCGAGCCCATCCCGTCTGTTCGGTTTGGCTGGTGCTGTGCCGTGGGCATCCCGCCTGTTCGGCTTGGCTGGTGCTGTGCATCGGGCATCCCTTCTGTTCGGCTTGGCTGGTGCTGCTTGGACACAGCCCTTCTTACCGGGCCCACAAGCAAGCCCCACGGGGAGCAGGGGTCCCGGCCAGCCAGTTGCTGCGGAGCACCAGCGAATGCGAACACGGGGTATAGCCCGGGCGCGGCACCCCCCCAGGGGGCCGCGCCTTATCCCGAGATCACCCCTGCACCGCAGCCTCAGGGGCGGGCACCCCGATGCGGAACAGGAGGAAGTAGGCGAAGCTGTCGGTCAGGGCCTGCCACGACGCCTCCAGGATGTTGGTCGAGGCGCCGACCGTGGACCAGCGCTCCTCGCCGTCGCCGGATTCGATCAGGACCCGCACGACCGCGCCTGTGCCCTGGGACCCCTCCAGGACGCGCACCTTGTAGTCCAGCAGTTCCATCCTGGCCACTTCGGGGTAGACCTCGGTGAGCGCTTTCCGCAGCGCGCGGTCCAGGGCGTGCACCGGGCCGTTGCCTTCGGCCGCGGTGTGCACCACCTGGTCACCCACCCGCAGCTTCACGGCCACCTCGCTCTCGGCCGGGCCGTCGGCGGCGCCGGTGACCATGAGCTTCACGCCCAGCACCTCAAAGGGCGGCTGCCCCTTGTAGGTGAGCAGGGCCACGGAGGCCTCGGCCCCTTCGTACTGGAAGCCGCGGCTCTCCCGCTCCTTCACCTGCTGGATGAGCTCGGCGGCCTCAGCGGGCGTGAGCTGGTCGCCGAAGGCCGCCAGCAGGTTGGAGCGGCCGCCGACGTCCGAGACCAGCACTCGACGCTCGTTGCCTACCGTCTCGGGGGGCAGGTGTTCGTACATGGCCGGGTCCTTCAACAGGGCGCTCACGTGCACGCCGGCCTTGTGGGCGAAGGCGTTGCGGCCCACGAAGGGCTGCGCGTCCCAGTGGGGCAGGTTGGCGACCTCGCTGACGAAGTGGCTGGTCGCCGTCAGCTCGGCCAGCTTGCCCTCGGGTAGACAGGGGATGCCCATCTTCAGCTCGAGATTGGGGATGATCGCACAGAGGTTGGCGTTGCCACAGCGCTCGCCGTAGCCGTTGATCGTCCCCTGCACCATGGTCGCGCCGGCCGTCACCGCAGCCAGGGAGACGGCGACGCCGAGGCCGCTGTCGTCATGCGCATGGATGCCCAGCCGGGCGCCGGGAAGCTCGGCCGCCACACGGCGGACGATCTCGGCCGCTGTCTCGGGCAGCGTGCCGCCGTTGGTGTCGCAGAGCACGATCCAGTCCGCGCCGCCATCTGCCGCCGCGCGCAGGGTGGCCAGAGCGTACTCGGGGTTGCGCCTGAACCCGTCAAACAGGTGCTCTGCGTCGTAGACGACCTCCTTGCCGTGCCCCTTCAGGTAGGCCACCGACTCCCGGATCATCCGCAGGTTCTCTTCCAGGGTGGTTCCCAGACCTCGGGTCACGTGGTAGTCCCAGCTCTTGCCGAAGAGCGCGACCACCTCCGTCCCGGCCTCCAGCAGGGCCCCCAGAGTGGCATCCGACTCGGGCGCGTTCCCGGCCCGGCAGGTGGAGCCGAAGGCCACGGCCCTGGCGCCGCGCAGGGGGCGCTCCCGCAGCAGGCGGAAGAACTCGCCGTCCTTCGGGTTGCTGCCCGGCCAGCCGCCCTCAATGTACGGGATGCCGAGGCCGGCGAGGCGGTGGGCAATCCGGAGCTTGTCCTGGCTGGAGTACGAAATGCCAGCCCGCTGGGACCCGTCGCGCAGGGTCGTGTCATACAGGGTGACAGCCAACAACCTCATTCGACCTCCTCTGGGCAAACTAGAAAGGCCCCCGTCCCTATGTCGGGACGGGGGCCTTGACGCCACCGCGGTACCACCCGGACTTGCCGCGACAAAACGCGGCCGCCTTTGCCGGCACCATGACAGATGCCGCCTCCCGGTAACGGGGGAGGCCCGGCCACGCCTACCCCTGCCGGGGCTCGGGTGGCGGCTCGAAGGGGATTTTCGCCGGATCCGCCGTACGGACCTCGCAGCTTCCGGCCCGCTCTCTGGGACGGCCGGGGGCCCGGGTACTCGTCCTTCTCATCGCCTGCGCCAATCATAAGTATTTATCGACCACTTTAGCCGCAGGGAATCGACCTGTCAAGTCCGAATCGCTAAGAGTCAATGGCTCATTTCGTTTCACAGGGAGGACCGATACATGGTGCAGAAGCCCCTGAACCAGACGTGGGATCTCGATGTCTTCTTCCCCGGTGGCAGCAAGTCCCCGGAGTTCAGGCGGTTCCTGGATGACCTGGCCGCCGGCGCGGCGAGCCTGAAGCAGCGGCTGGAAGCGGGGAGCGCGCCCGCAACCGTCGCCGAACTGGAAGGCTGGACGCCGCTGCTCGGCGAGTTTCAGGATCTGGCCCAGCGGAACCGCCAGGCGGGTGCGTTCATCTCCTGCCTGACGGCGCAGGACATGGCCGATGAGGAGGCCAAGCTCCTGCAGGGCCGCATGACCCAGATCCGCGCCGCGCTGAGCAGCGCCACGACCCTGCTGGACCACCAGATCAGCCAGATGCCGGAAGAGGTGTTCACCGCGCTGGTGGAGCGGCCGGAGTTTGCGGACATCGCCTACCCGCTGCGTGAGCGCCGTGCCCGGGCCGGCATGCGCATGGACCCGGAGCGGGAGTCGCTGGCCGGAGACCTGGCGGTGGACGGCTACCACGCGTGGGGCCGGCTCTACAACGAGCTGGTCGCCCGCGTCCGGATCCCCTGGGAGGAGGGGGGCCGGACCGTCCACCTGTCGGCGGGCCAGGCGGCCAACAAGCTGCACGACCCCGACCGTGCGGTGCGGGCGGAGCTGTTCACCCGGTGGGAGAAGGCCTGGGGCGAGCAGGCGGACCTGTTTGCCGCCGCGCTCAACCACCTGGCCGGCTTCCGGATTCAGCTTTACCGGCACCGGGGCTGGGACTCGATCCTCACCGAGCCCCTGGAGAACAACCGCATGAAGGCCGAAACGCTGGAGGTCATGTGGGAGGTCATCGGCCGCAACAAGACCATCTTTGTCGAGTACCTGAACCGCAAGGCCCGCGTCCTGGGTCTGGAGAAGCTGGCCTGGTACGACGTGGAGGCCCCTGTGGGCGGCGCGGCCGCGAAGTTCTCCTACGACGAGGCGGCGGACTTCATCGTGGAGCACTTCGGCCGCTTCTCGCCGGACATGGCCGACTTCGCCCGGAACGCCTTCGCAGAGCGCTGGATCGAGGCCGAGGACCGGCCCGGCAAGCGGCCCGGCGGATTCTGCACCTCGTTCCCGCTGAGCCGCCAGTCCCGCATCTTCATGACCTTCGCCGGCAACCTGGACAACGTCTCCACCCTGGCCCACGAGCTGGGCCACGCCTACCACCAGTCGGTGATGAACGACCTGCCGCAGCTGGCCCAGGGCTACGCGATGAACGTGGCTGAGACGGCGTCCACCTTCGCCGAGCTGCTGGTCAGCGATGCCGCGCTGCAGGCCGCGAAGAGCGACGAGGAACGGCTGCCGCTGCTGGCCGGCAAGGCCGACCGGGCCGTGGCGTTCTTCATGAACATCCACGCCCGCTTCCTTTTCGAGACCCGCTTCTACGCCGAGCGGGAGAAGGGGCTCGTCCCTGCGGCCCGGCTGAACGAGCTGATGGTGGAGGCCCAGAAGGAGGCCTTCCGTGACGCCCTGTCCACGTACCACCCGCACTTCTGGGCGTCGAAGCTGCACTTCTACATCACCGGGCAGCCCTTCTACAACTTCCCCTACACCTTCGGCTTCCTGTTCAGCTCCGGGGTCTACGCCCGGGCGCAGGAAGAAGGGCAGGCCTTCGCCCAGAAGTACGTGGACCTGCTGCGGGACACCGGGCGCATGCGCGTCGAGGACCTCGCCGCCAAGCACCTGGGCGTCGACCTGACGAAGCCCGACTTCTGGCAGGATGCCGTAGACGTGTCGGTGGCCGATGTGAAGCAGTTCCTGGCCCTCACCGAGAACCGCTGAGCCCGCGCAGGGTCCGGTTTGGCACGTTATGACTACCCCGATTAGGTCCTAAGCCCCCTACGGAACCGGGCCGGGGTGTCGTACAATGGGCTTGGAGCAATCAAGCCAAAGCGGTTCCGGCCGCGAGGCCGGAGCGAGGGCGCTGAGAAGCGGAGAGTCGCCCCACCAGGGCACGCCCCACCGGGTGTGCCCCTGGTGGGGCTTTGCGCGAAAGGGGGAACGGAACCGTGCTGCAAGCCATCGTCATCGGCGGTGGAGCCACAGGCGCCGGCATCCTGCGCGACCTGGCCCTGCGGGGCGTGAAGGCGGCCCTGGTGGAGCAGGGGGACCTGGTGCACGGCACGTCGAGCCGCTACCACGGGCTCCTCCACAGCGGCGGCCGTTATGCGGTAAAGGACCCGGAATCGGCGCGGGAGTGCGCCGTGGAGAACGAGATTGTGCGCCGGATTGCCCCGTTTGCCGTGGAGCCCTGCGGCGGTCTGTTCGTCCGGCTGGAGCAGGACGACCCGGCCTACGCCGGCCGCTGGGTGGCCGCCTGCCGGGAGGCGGGCATTCCGGTGGAGGAGGTGGACCCGGACCGGCTCCGCCGGGAGGAGCCCCTGCTGGCCGGATCGGTGCGGGAGGCCTACGCCGTGCCGGACGCCTCGGTGGACGGCTGGCGGCTGGTGCAGGGGAACGTGGCCGCCGCCGAAGCCCTGGGCGCCCGCGTGCTGACCTACCGCCGGGTGACCGGGCTGCTGATGGACGGCAGCCGGGTGGCCGGGGTTCGCCTGCAGAACGTGGCCACGGGCGAGGAGGAGCGGCTGGAGGCGGAGCTGGTTATCAACGCCGCCGGGGCGTGGGCCGGGCGGATCGCGGCAATGGCGTCGATTTCGCTGGATGTGGTCGCCGACCGCGGGGTGCTGCTGGTCTACCACGGCCGGCTGACCAGCCGCGTGGTGAACCGGCTGCGCAAGCCCGGCAACGGCGACATCTTCGTGCCCACCGGCAGCGTGACGCTCCTGGGCACGACGGCCACGCCGGTGCCGGATCCCGATGACATCTCCGTGCCCCCCGAGGAGGTCGCCGAGCTGAAGCGGCTGGGCGCGGAGATGCTGCCGATGGCGGCCACCGCCCGCATCCTGCGCGCCTTCGCCGGCGTGCGGCCGCTCTACGGCACCCGCTCGGGCGGTAACACCCGCGAGATCTCGCGGGGCTTCGTGGTGATCGATCACAAGGCGGAGCACGGGGTCGGAGGGCTCGTCTCGGTGGTGGGCGGCAAGCTGACCACCTACCGGCTGATGGCCGAGAAGGCTGCGGACGTGGCTGCCGTCCACCTGGGCGTGACGGCCCCGTGCCGCACGGCGGAGGAGCCCATCCTGCCCCCGCCCGACCCGCAGGCCGTCCAGCGGCTGGTCCACCTGGTGGGCCGGGACCGGGCCGAGGCCATGGCGGACCGGCACCCGGCGTCGCTGCCGGAGATTGCCGAGGCCGTGGCGCAGCCCGGCGGCAGGCAGATCGTCTGCGAATGCGAGCAGGTGACGGCCGGCGAACTGGTGGGCACGGCCCGGCAGCTCGGAATGCCCTCGCTGGGCGACCTGCGCCGTCGGACCCGGCTTGGGATGGGCACCTGCCAGGGCGGCTTCTGCGGCTACCGCGCGGCGCTGCTGCTGGCCCGGGAGGGAATCGTGGAGCCGGAGGAGGTTCCCGAACTGCTGGCCCGGTTCCAGGCGGAGCGCTGGCGCGGCGTGCGGGGCGGCCTGGGGGGCCTGGAGCTGAGGGCGGCGGAGCTGAACTACGCCCTGGCCCGGGCGCAGCTGGCCATGGCGCCCCTGCCGGCCGCGCAGCCGGAGGAGACGACGGAGAGAGGGGGTGCGGTCCGTGACTGAGGTCACCGTGGGTGTGCCCCGTTTCCGGGGCCGGGTGCGCCGACCGCAGGTGCTGGTGATTGGCGGCGGGCTGGCCGGCATGACCGCCGCGCTGGCCGCGCGGCGCGCGGGCGCCTCGGTGGCGCTGGTGGCGGAGGGCGCGGGCGTGCTGGAGCTGGCATCGGGCTGCATCGACCGCCTGGCGGTGCCAGTG
>JAMNXV010000029.1 GCA_023623185.1 Bacillota bacterium | reverse complement strand
CGAAAATGCCGGGAAGGTGCCGCTGTTCGCCGGCATCGACGAGGCCCGGTTCCGCCGGCCGGTGCTGCCCGGCGACCAACTCCGCCTGGAAGTGGAGATGGTGGCCATGCGCCGGGGCCTGGGGATCGGGAAGGGGAAGGCCTTTGTGGGCGACGAGCTGAAGGCGGAGGCCACGCTGAAGTTCGCGCTGGCTGACGCGCCCGGGGAAACGCACGCCCAGTAGTCGTCCTTGACACCCATTGGGAGCGGTGGTATCCTATTCGCAACTGAATACTCTTATCAAGAGAAGCGGAGGGAACTGGCCCAATGAAGCTTCGGCAACCAGCCTGCGTGAGCAGGTAAGGTGCCAAGTCCAGCCGGGCACACTACCGGAAGATAAGAGGGAAGAGCAGTGTCATCCACCCTCTTCGCGTGTGAAGAGGGTGTTTTGATGTGTAATCGCCTGGCCGGTTTCAAGCCATCAGAGGAGGTAGATAATCAGATGTTTGAGCAGAAGGGGCGGTACCTCTTCACCTCTGAATCCGTCACCGAAGGGCATCCGGACAAGATGGCGGATCAGATCTCGGACGCGGTGCTCGACGCGATCCTGGCGCTCGACCCGAGGGCCCGCGTCGCGTGCGAGACCATGCTGACCACCGGGTTGGTCATCGTCACCGGTGAGATCACCACCACCGCGTACGTGGACATCCCCAACCTCGTGCGCGACGTGGTGCGCGACGTCGGCTACACCCGCGCCAAGTACGGTTTTGACGGTTCGACGTGCGGGGTGATGACGGCCATCGACCCGCAGTCTCCGGACATTGCGCAGGGCGTGGATGTGGCGATCGAGGTGCGGGGCGAGGTGACCGAGAAGGAGCTCGAGCTCGGCGCCGGCGACCAGGGCATGATGTTCGGCTTCGCCTGCGACGAGACCCCCGAGCTGATGCCGATGCCCATCAGCCTGGCTCACCGCCTGGCAAGGCGGCTGGCCCAGGTGCGCAAGAACGGAACGCTGCCCTATCTGCGGCCTGACGGCAAGACGCAGGTGACGGTGGAGTACGTGGACGGCCGGCCGGCGCGCATCGACACCATCGTCATCTCCACGCAGCATGACCCGGATACCACGCAGGAGCAGATCCGCAAGGAGGTCATCGACTACGTCATCCTCGACGTGGTGGACCGCAACCTGATCGATGACCGCACGCGCTATTTCATCAACCCGACCGGCCGCTTCGTGGTGGGCGGCCCGCAGGGCGACGCGGGGCTGACGGGCCGGAAGATCATCGTGGACACGTACGGCGGCTACGCCCGCCACGGCGGAGGGGCCTTCTCGGGCAAGGATCCGACGAAGGTCGACCGGTCCGGCGCCTACGCGGCGCGCTGGGTCGCCAAGAACATCGTGGCGGCTGGGCTGGCCTCCAAGTGCGAGGTGCAGCTGGCCTACGCCATCGGCGTGGCGCAGCCGGTCTCGATCCTGGTGACCACCTTCGGCACGGGCAAGCTGCCCGACGAGCGGCTGGCCGAGCTGGTGCGGGAGACCTTCGACCTGCGCCCGGCCGCGATCATCCGCGATCTCGACCTGCGCCGTCCCATCTACCGGCAGACGGCCGCTTACGGCCACTTCGGCCGTACCGACCTCGACCTGCCGTGGGAGCGCACCGACCGGGCGGCGGTGCTGCGGGAGAAGGCGGGCCTCTGATTCGGGATGTTTCAGGGCCGGAACCGAGGCGATTCCTCGGTTCCGGCCCCTTTTTGCGCCCGGGACTCCGGGGAAGGCCATGTGTGCCCCGTGCTCCTGCGCCGTCATATTCTGGCTCGCAGGAGGGGGTGGCGGTGCGGGAGGGAGCGTTCTTCTGGGGGTTGCTGGCCCTGGCGGCGTACGGCCTGGTGAGCGCCGTGACCCACGTGGCGGAGCTGATCGGGCGGATGCGGACGGAGGATGAGTCTGTGGCCTACGTCGTGCTGGTGCGGGACCTGGCGGACCGGATCGAGGACGTGCTGGGCCGGATCGCCCGGGAGGCGGACGGCGAGCTGGTGCTGGTGGATCTCGGCTCCCGGGACGAGTCGGCCGCCATCCTGACCCGGCTCGCCCAGCGGTACGGATGTGCCCTGGTCCTGCAATCCGGTCGCCTCACGCGCCAGGAGGCCGTGGCCCGGGCCGTGGCCGCCGCGCAGGCGTCGAAGGTCGTGGTCGTGGATCTGGACGCCTGCCTGGAAAAAGAAGGATAACATTACCCCCGCGGCGAACTCCGCCCGGGGGTGATGGCGTTGCTGCGCACGATCGTCGAGGGGCTGGTGACCATCCTGTGGCCGCAGCGGACCACCTGCATCACCTGCGATGGCCCGCTTCCTGCGGTCTTGCCGCCGCTGGCCTCGGTGGCGGAGACCGTTCCCGTCTGTGACAGCTGCTGGGCGGCCATGCCCTTCACCCTGGACATGCGGCTCTGCATTAACTGCAGCCGCCCGATCCGGGGTGGCTGGGGGCTGTGCGCCGAGTGCGTCTTCACCCCGTCGTACGGCCGGGTCTGGGCCCTGGGGCTGCACAGGGGTGTGCTGCGCGAGGCGATTCACCACGTGAAGTTCAGCGGGCGGCAGGCGCTGGGCGTCGCCCTGGGGCGGTACCTGGCGGAGATGGTGGAGGAGACGCCCGATGTAATCGTGCCGATCCCGCTGCATCCCATCCGCCAGCGGGAGCGGGGGTACAACCAGGCTGCGTGCATCGCCCGGGGGCTGGCCGAGGCGCTGGGCGCGCCGGTCGCAGAAGACGACCTGGTGCGGCTGCGCGCGACCGGGCACCAGACCCGCCGCCACCGGGACGCCCGCTGGCGGAACCTGGCCGGCGCCTTCGGCGTGCGCCGGGGGAGCGAGCCGGCCTGGACGGGGCGGCACGCGCTGCTGGTGGACGACGTGCTCACGACCGGCGCCACGGCGGCAGCCGCGGCGGAGGTGCTCTGGGCGACTGGCGCCCGCGCGGTGAACCTGGCGGTGCTGGCCGTGTCGGACAAACCGGTTCCCGCGGCGTAACGCCCTACTCCGACTCCGGCACGCGCAGCGCCCGGAGCAGTTCGGCCGGCAGCGACGCAGCCGGCTGGGCGGCCTGCCGGTTGGCGGCCACCACCTCGTCGTAGATCTCCTTGCGGAGGATCGTGACGGACTTGGGCGCGACGATGCCCAGGCGCACCACGGCCTGGGGGCCGGTTCCGCGCACCTGAAGGACCTTGATCTCGATGTCGTCGCCGATCAGGATCGACTCCTCGAGTCGTCTGGTGAGCACGAGCATCATGGGGCCTCCTCTGCCGGGTTTCGCTTTGCCTCTCCGAAAAGGGGCTCGCGGATGCGGTACTGCTCGTCGGCCAGGATCACCTGGCGGCCCTTGCGGGTGAAGGGGTTGAAGAGCAGCGGGGCCCGCAGGTTGGCCGTCGCGGCCCGGAAGTCCTGCGGGGGGACGTTGGCGATGGCGTAGAGCAGCACCTGGTCGGGGCTCTCTGCGCCCACGGCGGCCAGGTCCTCGGCCGGGATGTCCGGATTGTACTGCGGGAAGAGCGCGAAGGGGAACACCAACGTGAAGCCAACGTTGGGATCATCGGCGGCCACCAACTGCTTGAACACGTCGCCCGCGCCGGGAATGTCCACAACCATGAAGCGCTTGAGGCCGGGGAAACCGTAAATCCCTGCGGGAAACTCAAAGATCTTGTCCATTTCTAGAGCCCTCCGTCGCTCAGTTCCAGTCTGTGCCCGATTTTCTTCCTTTAGTAGACACTGTTCGGCGCGACCCGGGGTCACGCCTGCACGCGTCCACATGGTTATCCCCACGCGCGAAGCTTATGACAGGCGTTATCAACAGACTTATCCCCATTACCCACATACAGGATAGGCACAGACTGTGCATAAATCGGCCTCGCCGGGGGCGAGGATGAGACCAGAAGTGGTGTACAATATTAGTAGCAGAGGCCGCGCGGGTGGCAGGGAAACGGCATGCTCGGAGGGAAGAGAGTCATAACCCTGAGAAGGGCCCGGCAGGGCCCGACGAACTGGGAGGAGTTGGGGCCATGCAGGTTGCGGTACGCGGTAAGAACATCGAGATCACCAAAGCGCTCCGCGAGTATGTCGAGAAGAAGCTTGGCAAGATCGAGAAGTTCGTCGACCATCCGATCAAGGCACAGGCGAATCTCTACGTGGAGCGCGGGCGGCACATCATCGAGGTCACCGCAGAGTTGAACGGGTGGATCCTGCGGGGGGAGGAGGCCACCAACGACATGTACGCCTCCATCGACCTGGTGGCCGATAAGCTGGAAAAGCAGGTGCAGCGGTATCGCGCCCGGCTCCGCCGGCGCACGGGGGCGGGTCCGGCCCAGGCCGCCGTGGCCTCAGCCGGGGAGGAGGACCTGGACGCCGAACTGGACGGCAAGGTGGTCAAGACCAAGCGGTTCCCCGTGAAGCCGGTGACGGTGGACGAGGCGATCCTCCAGATGGACCTGCTCTCGCACGACTTCTTCGTATTCGTGAACAGCGACACCGGCAAGGTGAATGTGCTCTACCGTCGCCACGACGGCGACTACGGTCTCCTGGAGCCGGAATACTAAAAGTGGGTGTTCCAGCCCCGCCGCCGATCCGGCGACGGGGCTGTCCTGTGTGGGAGGCATTCGGGTGCGCACGGCAGCGATCATCTTCGAAGGCGGCCCTCCGGCGGAGAACCCGCTGCAGGAGAGCCTGGTTGGGCTGCGCCACGCGGTGACCCTGGACACGGTGGCCAAGTTCTGCGCGGCGGGGCTCGATCAGGTGGTGCTGGCCACCAACCACGGCGCGCTGGCGGAGGCGGCCGCCCGGCTGGGGGCCCGCATTTTCGACACGCGGGGGTCCTCGTTTCACTTCGGGCGCAGCCTCCGGCAGGCGGTGCGGGAGAGCGGCGCAGACGCGGTCATCTACCTGAGCGGCGCGGCGCTGCCGCTGATCGGCCAGGAGGAGATCGCCTGGATTCGCGCGGCCCTGAGCCGGAATGAACCGACGGTGGTGGTCAACAACGTCCAATCCGTCGATCTTGTGGCCTGGCAGCCGGCCGCACACCTGGAGCGGGTCGACCCGCCGGAGAACGACAATTTCCTGGGCTGGCTGCTGCGGGAGACCGGCATGGAGCGGGTGCTGCTCCCCAACAGCGCGGCGGTCAACTTCGACCTGGACACGCCGACCGACTACCTGATCCTGGCGCTCAGCGGCCGGGGCGGCCCCAGGGCGCGGGCGGCCCTGCGGGCGGCGGCCTGGCCGGACGCGCGCCTGCGGGCTGCGGCCGACGTGCTGGCAACGGAGCTTCCCGAGGTGGCCCTCATCGGCCGGGTGGGCTCTGCCATCATGGAACACTTCAACCGCAACCTGCCCGTGCGGCTGCGGGTGTTCTCGGAGGAGCGGGGCATGAAGGCCCTGGGGCGGGAGGCTGCGGGGCTGGTGCGCTCGGTGGTGGCCGACCTGGTGGAGGACCTGGGGCCGGAGCGGTTCTTCGCCCGGCTGAGCGAGACGTGCGACGCGGCCTTCTTCGACACGCGGGTGCTCTTTGCCAACCGGGGACGGCGGGTGAGCGAGTGGGACCGGTTCCAGTCTGATCTGGGCGCGGTGGAGCGCATTGAGGATCCCTTCGTGCGGGCGTTTACCCGGGCGGCTGTACAATGCCCGATTCCCGTGGTGCTCGGCGGCCACTCGGTGGTGGCCGGCGGGCTGTGGGTGCTGGCCGACCGGGCGATCGCCCTGCGTGGGGGCCCTGCACGTTACTGATTATCGTCGCTTTCTTCTGAACTTGCCAATTGATGCTCGTTGCTTGTCCGTGCTTGGCATGCTAAAATATCGCGGATGCCTGCGTGGGCGCGAACGTGACGCGGGTTTCGGCGCATCTATATGAGGAGTGTATGAACGATTTTTGCGCCAGCCCGCTGGCAGATTAGCGAAGAAGGTGTAAGCTTTGGCTTTGAAGATCCTGGAACGCATCTTTGGCGACTACAGCGCGAAGGTCGTCAAGCGCCACCAGAAGACGGTGGCCCTGATCAACAGCCTGGAGCCGCAGATGCAGAAGCTCTCGGATGCCGAACTCGCCCACAAGACGGTGGAGTTCAAGGAGCGGATCGCCCGCGGGGAGACGCTGGAGCAGCTTCTGCCCGAGGCGTTTGCGGTGGTGCGGGAAGCGTCGGTCCGCGCGACGGGAAGGCGGCCCTTCGACGTTCAGCTGATCGGCGGCATCGTGCTGCACGAGGGCAACATCGCCGAGATGAAGACCGGTGAAGGTAAGACCCTGGTGGCAGCCATGCCGCTGTACCTCAACGCGCTTCTCGGCCGGGGCTGCCACCTGGTGACGGTGAACGACTACCTGGCCAAGGTCGGCCGCGACGACATCGGCCGGATCTACAAGTTCCTGGGCATGACCACCGGGCTGATCGTGCACGGGCTGACCTCGGCGCAGCGGCGCGAGGCCTACGCCTGCGACATCACCTACGGTACCAACAACGAGTTCGGCTTCGACTACCTGCGGGACAATATGGCCATGCACCCGCAGGACATGGTGCACCGCGAGTTCTTCTATGCCATCGTCGACGAGGCCGACTCGATCCTGATCGACGAGGCACGGACCCCGCTGATCATCTCCGGCCCCTCCGGCAAGCCGACGGAGCTTTACTACACCTTCGCGAAGATCGCGGAGCGGCTGAAGCGCGACGAGGACTACATCGTCGAGGAGAAGGAGAAGCGGGTGGCCCCCACCGAGGAGGGCGTCGCCAAGGTCGAGAAGTGGCTGAACATCGACCACCTCTACGAGGGCGAGAACCAGCAGCTGGTCCACTACCTCAACAACGCCATCAAGGCGAAGGAGCTCTTCCACCGCGACAAGGACTACGTGGTGAAGGACGATCAGGTGATCATCGTCGACGAGTTCACCGGCCGCCTCATGTTCGGCCGGCGCTGGTCCGACGGACTGCACCAGGCGGTGGAGGCGAAGGAAGGCTGCAAGATCGAGGAGGAGACGCAGACCCTCGCCACCGTAACCTTCCAGAACTACTTCCGCATGTATAAGAAGCTGGCCGGCATGACCGGTACGGCCCTTACGGAGGAGGAGGAGTTCCGGAAGATTTACGGCCTCGACGTCATCGCCATTCCCACCAACAAGCCGGTGATCCGCATTGACCACCCCGACATCGTGTACAAGACGGAGCGGGCAAAGTTCAAGGCGGTGGCCGACGACGTGGAGGAGCGGCACAAGCGGGGCCAGCCCGTGCTGATCGGCACGGTCTCCATCGAGAAGTCGGAGTACCTCTCGCAGATTCTGACCCGCAGGGGCATCAAGCACCAGGTGCTGAACGCCAAGTACCACGAGCGCGAGGCCGAGATCGTGGCGCAGGCGGGCCGGTTCGGCGCGGTGACCATCGCGACCAACATGGCCGGCCGCGGTACCGACATCCTGCTGGGCGGCAACCCCGACTTCGCGGCGCGCCAGCGCATGCGGGCGGACGGCATCGATCCGGAACTGATCGTCGCCGCGACGGACATCATTCCGTCCCAGGACCCCGACGTGCAGCAGGCCCGGGAAATCTACCTGAAGTACCTGAAGGAAGAGGAGGCCAAGTGCGCCGAGGAGGCCGAGAAGGTGCGCGCGGTGGGCGGCCTGTGCGTCATCGGCACCGAGCGGCACGAAGCCCGGCGCATTGACAACCAGCTGCGCGGCCGTTCCGGCCGTCAGGGCGACCCCGGCGAGTCACGGTTCTACGTTTCGCTGGAGGACGACCTGATGCGTCTCTTCGGCGGCGAGATGGTCTCGAACCTGATGAACCGGCTGGGCATTGAAGAGGACGTGCCCATCGACAGCCCGATGGTCTCGCGGGCGATTGAGAACGCCCAGAAGAAGGTCGAGGCCCGCAACTTCGACATCCGTAAGCACGTGCTGCAGTACGACGACGTGATGAACACGCAGCGCGAGCTGATCTACAAGCAGCGCCGGCAGATCCTCGAAGGGCACGACACCCGCGAGGTCGCGATGGATGCCATCGCCGCCGTGGCCGAGTGGGTGGTGGAAGAGGGCGTGCCGGAGGGGGTCTACTTCGAGGAGTGGGACCCCGAGATTCTGGTGGGGCTGGCGGAGGACTTCGGCATCCCCAAGGGCTACGTGAAGGTGGAAGACCTGCGGGCGGCCATCGAAGGGGTGCGCCGGGAGCAGGAGGGCCGGCAGAAGCTGGCGAAGGCCATCGAGGAAGCGGCCGTCCGGGCGTACGAGGAGAAGGAACAGCGGCTCGGGGCCGAGACGATGCGGCAGCTCGAGCGGTTCCTGCTGCTCCGCACCGTGGACGAGAAGTGGATGGACCACCTGGACGCCATGGACGACCTGCGGGACGGCGTTGGCCTCCGCGCGTACGGTCAGCGTGACCCGCTGATCGAGTACAAGATGGAAGCCATGGAGATGTTCAATTACATGATCCGCTCGATTCAGCGGGACATGGTGCGCAACCTCTTCATTATTGAGGTGGCGCGTGAGCCGCAGCGGCCGCGGATCATGATCACTTCGGGCAGCCAGGGTCCCGAGCAGCGGCAGCCCGTCCGCAAGGAAGGCAAGAAGGTCGGGCGCAACGACCCGTGCCCGTGCGGCTCGGGCAAGAAGTACAAGTTCTGCTGCGGGCGGGCGGCGAAGGCGTAGCGTGCATGGCGTGTTCTTCACGAGCTCGGAGGTCAGACGCCAGTCAGGCCTCCGAGCTTCTCTCGTGGGCGTCGCGGCATCGGCGACGCCCTTCTGCATGAACGCGAACCAATTCGCGCCAAGGAGCGCTCTCAAAGGCGGACTCGCGAGGGAACTTCGGTCGTCTAAATGTTTAAGGACAGGAAAGTACCACCACATGTCCAGCATCTCAGGTGGATCTAAGGAACGTTCGGTATGCTAATAACAGATGGATAGTCTCTAGATCAAAGAGACCCGCGTGAATAAGCTGTGTGCCAGAAGGAGGCTCCTCTATTTGAGTAGTGATCGAACGCGTGAAGTGACAAAGCGCATCCTGTTGGTGCTGTTTGCCCTCTGGCTCCTTCAGTTCGCCTTCTTCCCTCCCCTGGCCAGCCGGCCGGCGGAGTTGTCGTACTCTGCCTTTCTCGACGCCCTGGCTGAACGGCGGATCGCCGAGGTGGTGATCACCGACCGGGTGCTGGAAGGCGAGTTCGTCAGCGGCGAGGCCTTCACGGTGACCCTGCCGGCGGAGACGACCGGCCTGGCGGAGCGACTGGAGGAGGCGGGGGTGGAGCAGCAGTACAAGGTCGCCAGGCAGCCCTGGTGGCTGGCGCTCCTGCCCACGGTGATCTGGCTGGGCGCGATGATCGGCCTGTTCGCGTGGGCCCAGAAACGGCAGGCCGGGGCGATGGGCCTCGCCCGGGGGGCTGTGAAGCCCCTGGCGCCGGGGGAGTCCACCGTCACCTTCGCCGATGTGGCCGGGGTGGATGAGGTGAAGGCCGATCTGGAGGAGATCGTCGACTACCTGCGCAACCCGGACAAGTACCGCCAGATCGGCGCGCGCATCCCCCGGGGCGTGCTGCTGTATGGTCCGCCCGGAACGGGCAAGACGCTGCTGGCCCGTGCCGTGGCCGGCGAGGCGGGGGTGCCGTTCTTCGCCCTGAGCGGCTCCAGCTTCGTCGAGCTGTTCGTGGGCATGGGCGCCTCGCGGGTGCGCGACCTCTTCGCGCAGGCCCGCAAGAACGCCCCGTGCATCATCTTCATCGACGAGATCGACGCCGTCGGCCGCCAGCGCGGCGCCGGCCCCGTGGCCGGCGGCCACGATGAGCGGGAGCAGACCCTCAATCAGCTGCTCACCGAGATGGACGGGTTCGGCGCCTACGAGGGCGTGATCGTCCTGGCGGCCACCAACCGGCCCGACGTGCTGGACCGGGCCCTGCTCCGCCCGGGGCGGTTCGACCGGCAGATTCCCGTCGGTCCCCCGGATGCGAAGGGACGAGAGGAGATCCTGCGGGTTCACGCCGCGGGAAAGCAGCTGGACCCCTCCCTGGACCTGGCCGCCATCGCGAGGCGCACTCCGGGCTTCACGGGGGCGGACCTGGCCAACCTGCTGAACGAGGCGGCCATTCTCGCCGTGCGCCGGGGGCGCAAGCAGATCACCATGAACGAGATCGACGAGGCCATCGACCGGGTGGTGGCCGGCGGCCCGGCCCGGAAGGGGCGGATGATCCGGCCCGAGGAGAAGCGGCGGATCGCGGTGCACGAGGCGGGCCACGCCCTGGTGGCCACCCTGACCCCGGGCGCCGACCCGGTGCAGAAGGTGACCGTCATCCCGCGCGGCCGGGCGGGCGGTTTCACCCTCACCGCTCCCGAGGAGGACCAGATGCTCTACACCCGCTCCGAGCTGGAGGCCCGGCTGAAGATGATGCTGGGCGGCCTGGCCGCCGAGGAGGTGCTGATGGGCGAGCGGTCCACCGGCGCCCAGGATGACCTGAAGCGGGCGACCCAGATCGCCCGGGAGATGATCAGCCGCTACGGCATGGGCGAGTCGGTGGGCCTGATGTCCGTGCCCGAGGCCGACTGGCCAGGCGTCCAGACCGTTTCCCAGGAGTCCGCCGCGGCCATCGAGCGCGAGGTGCAGTCGGTGCTGGACCGGCTGTACCGGGAGGTCCGGCGCCTGATCGAGGCCAACCGCGACCGCCTGGTGGCCCTGGTGGTTGAGCTGTCGGACCGCGAGACCCTGGACGGCGATGAGGTGCGCCAGATTCTGGGCGCCTGATCCGAAGCCTGCCGCAACAGGCCGACATTGGCGAAGTCCCCCGAACCTGTCTCCTGCGGACGGGTTCGGGGGACTTGCGCGAGACGGGGCCGCGTGCGGCTGCAGCGGGGATCGTGGCGGATACAAAGCGCTATGGCGGGCAAACCGCACGATCAATAAGTGGTGACACAAAAGGCTCATACCTAGACTTTATGAGGATACCTCGGGTTTGTGAAAACAGAGGATGGTGAACCGATGGCGTCAGGGGTTGCGGGCCCCCAGCGCCATCGAAACCTCCTGCGCGCCGGCGACGATCTTCCGGGCCATGTCCGGCACCCGGCTGAGGGGCAGCCGCTCGGCCGGCCCCGAAGCGGACAGCGCAGCCACCACGCGTCCGGTGTAGTCGTAGATGGGCGCGCTGACGCAGCGCACCCCCAGATTCGTCTCCTCATCGTCCACGGCATAGCCGGGCGTCCGCACTTCCTCCAGCACCCGGCGCAGCAGTTCCGGCTGTGTGATGGTGCAGGGGGTCTTGCGCTCGAGCGTCATTCGCCCGATGAGGTTCTCCCGGTCCGCCTGGATATCGGCGTGCCCATCAGCAAGGTGCCCAAGGCGCTGATCCGCCTGCAGGAGATCAGCCGCGAACACGACATCCCCATCATCACTTCGGCCACGTGGGCGACGGAAATCTGCACGCGGGCGTCGTGGTGGACTTCCGCGACCAGGAACGGCTGAAGAAGGCGGCCGAGGTGGCCGACATCGTGCAGCGCATGACGATTGAGATGGGCGGAACGACGACGGCTGAACACGGCGTGGGCTCGGCCAGGGCGCAGTATATGGAAGCAGAGCACGGCCCCGCCCTGGAAGTGATGCGGGCGATCAAGCGGGCCCTGGACCCGAAGAACATCATGAACCCCGGCAAGATGGCGCTGTGAGCGCCGGTTCTGTGCGCAGGGCTGCCCTCTCGGGCGGCCCTGCCTTGCTGAGGGCCGATCCAGGCATGACCGGGCCAGGTTTTTTTGTACTTTAAATTGTTGACGAGAATGGACCAGAGACCGTACACTATGCCTATAGAAATTTACCATATCCTCACAAGTAATCTGTGTTTTGAACGAAGCGCTTAAATCCCGAATGCGCACCTGCAGGGTCTGGCACAGTACAGTAGGGGAGGCGAATAACCGTGCCTGCGGAGCACACGAAGCCGGCGGCTGAGGGTGAGCAGCAGCCGCCCTGGAATCTGGGCCAGAAGATCGGGCTGGTACTGGGCCCTGCGCTGTGCCTGCTCATCTACCTGTTGTTCCGGCCCGCCGGCCTGGAGCGCGAAGGCGTGGCCGCGCTGGCCGGCACCGCCTGGATCTCGGTCTGGTGGGTGACCGAGGCCGTCCCCATTCCCATCACCAGCTTGCTGCCCGTCGTCCTCTTTCCGGTGCTGGGCCTGGGGTCGGTCGGGGATGTGGTGGCATCGTACGCCGACCCGACCATCTTCCTGTTCCTCGGGGGGTTCATCATCGCGGTGGCCATCGAGCGCTGGCGGCTGCACCGGCGCATCGCCCTCGCCGTCATCAGCCGGATCGGCACCAACCCGCCCCGGCTGGTTCTGGGCTTCATGCTGGCCACCGGCGTCATCTCCATCTTCATCTCCAACAGCGCGACGGCGATGATGATGCTGCCCATCGGCCTTGCCGTCATCAACCAGATCACCGAGCTGCGCCGCAGCGGCGGCGCGGAGGTGGACACCGAGAAGAGCAACTTCCCGGCGCTGATCATGCTGGCCATTGCCTACGCGGCCTCCATCGGCGGCGTTGGCAGCATCATCGGGTCGCCTCCCAACGCGATCATGGTGGGCGTGGCGGCCTCTGCCCTCGGCATCGAGATCAGCTTCTTCGACTTCATGCTGGTGGGAATACCAATTTTCCTGGTCTATACGTTCATCGCGTGGCGGATCATGCTGCGGGTCATGCCGCCCGGCTTCAACGACGTTCCCGGCAGCCGGGAGTTCGTGCGCCAGCAGCTTGCCGAACTGGGACCGATGAGCAACGAGGAGTGGAAGGTGCTCGGCGTCTTCGGCACCGCCGCGCTGCTGTGGATCATCTACCCGTTCTTCCTGAAGGGCGTGGTTCCTGGCATCAGCGACGCGATGGTGGCGATCTTCGGCGCCCTGCTGCTCTTCGTCATTCCCAGCAGCCGCGGCAGGGGCGAGTTCCTGCTGGATGGATCGGCCATGAAGCGGATCCCCTGGGGCGTGCTCCTGCTCTTCGGCGCCGGCTTCAGCGTCGCGGACGCCTTCCAGACGACGGGTGTGGCCGAGTGGCTGTCCGGCTTCCTGGCGGGCCTGGAGGGGGCGCCGTACATCCTGATTGTCCTGGCCGTCGCCGCCATGCTGGTCTTCCTGACCGAGATCACCTCCAACACCGCGATCGCCGCCATCTTCATGCCCATCATGGCGAGCCTGGCGGCTGCGCTGAACGTCGCGCCGACCGGCCTGATGATGGTGGCCGCCCTGGGCGCCACGCTGGCGTTCATGATGCCCGTGGGCACGCCGCCCAACGCCATCGCCTTCAGCACGGGCTACGTGACCATCCGGCAGATGATCAAGGTAGGCTTTTTCCTCAACCTGGCCTCCATCGCGACGATCACGCTTTTCGGCTACTTCTGGATCCCGCTGGTCTGGGGTCCGTAATCGAGCGCAAAAAACCGCCCCGGCGCTGGCCGGGGCGGTTTTTCGCGCCGCAAACCGAGCTTGTGACGATCGTATTTTGTATATTCTCGCTAGAGGGAAGAGGATTACAACGGTTGATGAGGAAATCTCATGTCACTACAGACCGGGGAACGCACAGAGGGGGAAGCTCCCGGTCATCACATGGGGAGGGGTTGCAGAATGAAACGTCCCTTGCGTCTGACCGCGCTGCTCCTGGCCGTGGCCATGCTGGCCCTGGCCGCCTGCTCGAAGCCGGCGGAGACCGACGGCGGCGGGGCCGACGGCGCGGCCACGTCGCAGAACGGATCGAGCCAGGGAGGAACGAGCACGCCCGAGCCGGCAGACAGCGGGCCCAGACGGGGACCCAACGGAGAGGTTTACGGCGGCACCTACCGGATGGCCATCGGCTCCGAGCCGGCGGTGATGGATCCGCAGCTCGACACCACTCTGCAGGTGTACCGGCTGGCCCGGAACGTGTTCAACACCCTGGTCCGGTACAAGGGTGAAACCCTGGAGCTGGAGCCCGAGCTGCTGGCCGAGATGCCCACCGTTTCTGAGGACGGGCGCACGTACTACTTCCGGCTCCGCGAGGGCGTGAAGTTTCACAACGGGGACGAGCTGACCACGAAGGACGTGAAGTTCACGATCGAGCGCATGCTCAACCCCGCGACGATGGCCAAGAACACGTGGGTGTTCCACGACATCGTCGGCGCCGACGAGATGCTGGACGGCACGGCCACCGAGCTCGCCGGACTGACGATTACGGGCGACTACACCTTCGAGCTGACCTTGAAGGAGCCCTTCGGCCCCTTCCTGACCAACCTGGCGACCGCGCCGGCCTCGATTCTGCCGGCCGACTACGTCACCGAGAAGGGCGAGGCCTTCGCCCGCGAACCCGTCGGCACCGGCCCCTTCCGTCTGAAGGAGTGGCGGCCCAACGAGCTGATCGTGCTGGAGCGCAACCCTGACTACTTCGAGGACGGCTACCCGTTCCTGGATGCCATCGAGTACCGGGTCATCGCCGACGAGTCGACCCGCTGGATGGAGTTCGAGGCGGGCAACCTCGACAGCAACGACATCCCGGCGGTGGAGTGGCAGAACGTCATCTCTTCCGACAGGTGGAAGCTGTGGGAGACCACGACCCTGAACACCTACTACGTCGCCCTCAACCACAAGTTCTTCCCCGACAAGCGGGTGCGTGAGGCGGTCTCGCTGGCCATCGACCGGCAGAAGATCATCGACACCATTCACAACGGCACCGGCGCCGCCGCCATCGGCCTCACCCCGCCCGGGATCGTCGGCGCCCTGACGGATGCCCCCGGGTTCCCCTACGATCCTGACCGGGCGCGGCAGCTCATCCGGGAGGCCGGCGCCGAGGGGCTGACCATTACCGCGTGGCAGCGGGGCGGCGAAAAGGTGACGGACACGAACCTGGCGATCCAGCAGATGCTGAGCGAGGTCGGCCTCAACTACGAGGTGGAGATCTACGACTCGGCCACGTACGCAGCCGCTCGCTCCCGCGGCGAGATTCCGGCGAACCAGGGCAACTGGTACGCCGACTACCCGGACCCGGACAACTTCCTCTGGACCTTCTTCCACTCCTCGAGCTCCACGGCGATGTCGGTCTCGGTGAGCGATCCTGAGGTCGACGCCATCCTGGAGCGGGCCCGCGTGGACACCGATCAGGCGCGGCGCTCCCGTGACTACCAGGAACTGGAGAAGCGGATGCTGTACGAGGAGTATGCCATCATTCCGCTGTGGCACCTGAAGTCCTACTTCGTCAGCCAGCCGAACGTGCACGGCTTCCAGCTGAACCCTGTCTTCGTGTACGACTACAAGACGGTCTGGAAGGACGTCAACTAACACTGCAGCCATCGGGCGGTGGGGGCCTGGGCCTGGCCGGGTCCCCACCCCGATTGGCAATCGGGGAGGATCGCCTTGCTCGCATACATCGTGCGCCGCCTCTGGGCGGGCATTCCCGTCCTTCTGGGGGTCAGTGTCATCACCTTCATCCTGATGCACGTGGTTCCGGGCGACCCGGTGAGCGTCGCCTTCGAGAAGAAGGCGGACCCGGCCACCATCGAGCGCATCCGCCGGGAGATGGGGCTTGACCGCCCGCTGCCGGTGCAGTACGCCGATTTCGTCGTAAAGGCCCTGCAGGGCGATCTGGGCAGGTCGTTTCAGACGCAGCAGCCTGTGATGAACATGATCCGCAGCGCGATGCCCGCCACCCTGAAGCTGACCGCGTCGGCCGTTCTGGTCTCCGTCGTCATCGGCGTTCCCATCGGCATCCTGTCGGCCCTGAACCGCGGGACGGCCGTCGATTACATGGCGACGGTTACGGCCCTGTCCTTCATCTCTGCCCCGGTGTTCTGGGTGGCCATGGTGGCGCAGCTGTTCTTCGGCTACCGCTGGGGCGTGCTGCCGATCTCGGGCTTTGACACGCTGAAGCACCTGATTCTGCCGGCCCTGGTGCTGGGCACGCGCTATGCGGCCTCAATCGCCCGGTACACGCGCTCCTCCATGCTGGACGTGATCAGCCAGGACTACATCCGCACCGCCCGCGCCAAGGGGCTCAGCGGGCGTGTGGTGGTCTTCAAGCACGCGCTGAAGAACGCCCTCATTCCGGTGACGACGGTGGTGGGCCTGGAGATTGGCGGGTTGCTCACGGGCTCCATCCTCACCGAGTCGGTGTTCGGCATTCCCGGCCTGGGGCTCGTCACCATCCGGGGGCTGAATGCGCTGGACTTCCCGGTCATTCAGGCCACGGTGCTGCTCACCGCCGTGATCTTCGTGGTGATGAACATCATCGTGGACATCAGCTACTCGCTGATCGATCCCCGCATCCGCATGACCTGAGAAAGGAGCAGAAGCCATGGCTGCATCCGCGCAGGTCCACGCACCTGCCTCCGCAAAGGCCGAGCCCCGGAGCCGAACGGCCTGGGACCGCCTGCGGCAGCACAAGCTGGCGATGGCGGGCCTGGGCTTCATCATCCTGCTCATCATCATGGCCGTGCTGGCTCCCGTGCTGGCCCCGGCAGACCCGAACCAGCAAGATCTTTTCATGAAGCTGGCCAAACCCGGCACCCCGTTTGATGAGCTGGGGGAGGGCACCTACTGGCTGGGCGCGGATCAGCTGGGCCGCGACGTGCTCTCGCGGGTGATCTACGGCGCGCGCGTCTCCCTGCTGGTGGGCTTCGTCGCCGAGGCCATCGTGCTGGTGATCGGCGTGACGATGGGCGCCCTGGCGGGCTACTACGGCGGCCGGGTGGACCGGATCATCATGCGCACGGTGGACGTGCTGTTCGCCTTCCCCGACCTGCTCTTTGCCATCGCGATCATGTTCGCTCTGGGCCGGGGGCTGCTCAACCTCTTCATCGCCCTCTCCGTGGTGGGCTGGGCCGGCATGGCTCGCCTGACGCGCAGCCAGGTGCTGGCCCTAAAGGAGCGCGAGTTCGTGGAAGGGGCCCGGGCTGCGGGGGCGCGGGACGCGCACATCATCTTCCGGCACATCCTGCCCAACGCGCTGGGGCCGATCATCGTGGCGGTCACCCTGGGCATTCCCGGCGCCATCATGAGCGAGGCGTCGCTCAGCTACCTGGGGCTCGGGGTGCAGCCCCCCACGGCGACCTGGGGCTCCATGATCTACGAGGGCAAGTCGTACCTGAAACATGCGCCCTGGATGTCGCTGGCCCCGGGCGCGATGATCATGCTCACCGTGCTGGCGTTCAACCTGCTGGGCGACGGTCTGCGCGACGCCCTGGACCCCCGCACCAAGAAGTGAGGAGGCACGGCTTGTGGCGCTCTATTCCTGTGATTCCTTCGCGGCCGGCGACCACGCGGGCACCCGGCCGGCCCCGGACGGGCTGGCGGGAGACGGCGTCTGGACCGGCCCCGTGGCGGAGGCGGCGCCCTTCGACTGGGCGGTGGCCTCCTGGAACGGCCGGGGCGATCTGATCGAGGTCTCGCTGCGGGTCCGTGTGAGCGGCGCCTGGTCCCCGTGGTTCAGCTTCGGCCGCTGGTCCTCGACCGGCCCGCGGGCCTCTGTCGCCGGCCAGGCGCATGAGCCCTTCGGGCGTGTCGACACCGACACGCTGCTGCTGGCCCGCCCGGCCGACGCGTACCAGTTCCGTGCCCAGCTGCGGGGGGCCGCTCTGCAGCGGCTCTGGCTCGCCACAGCCATGAAGGACGAGCGTTCGGACGAACCGCCCCACAAAGCGGCCTGGGGGGTGGACCTGGATGTGCCCCTGCGCTCGCAGATGGTCTACCCCGACGGCGGCAACGTCTGGTGCAGCCCGACCTCGCTCGCGATGGTGATGGCCTACTACGGCCACGTCGAGTCGATTCCCGACGAGACGGTGCCGGGGGTGTACGATTCGGTCTACGACGGCCACGGCAACTGGCCGTTCAACACTGCCTACGCCGCCACCCGCGGCTTCCGGGCGTACGTGGACCGGTTCGGGGGGTTCGCCGATCTGGAGCGGTGGATCGCCCGGAGCCGGCCGATCATCGCCACCGTAGCGTATGATCGGTCGTGGCTGCCGAACGCGCCCATCGCGCGGACCGCGGGCCACATCCTGGTGGTGCGGGGCTTCACCGCCGAGGGCGACGTGATCGTGAACGACCCCGCCGCGGCCACGGATGCCGAGGTGAGGCGGGTCTACCGCCGGGACCTGTTCCGGCGGGCCTGGCTGGACCGGAGCGGCGTGGTCTACGTGCTGGAGCCCCAGTCCTCCGCCGCGGGAGTATAATAGGATTTGGCGTAACCAGCGGGAAGCCTGCTGTGTTCCCAGGAATGCCCGGGAGGTGCTTGCATGGACAAGTTGACCCACATACGTTCCCAGTTGCCCGCCCTCAGCGCCCAGGTTTACCTGAACACCGGGACGGCCGGACCGCTGCCGGAGCCGGTGCGCGCGGCCATGGTGGAGTCGCTCGCGGCCCAGGCCGCCGAGGGGCGCATCGCCACCGACTACTATGTGAAGCTGAGCAAGCTGAAGGCCGATGTCCGGGCGCAGCACGCGGCCATGCTCGGCTGCGAGCCCGACGAGATCGCCCTCACGCAGAACACGACCGACGGCATGAACCTGGTCACGCTGGGCGTGAACTGGCAGCCCGGCGACGAGGCCATCACCACCAACCTGGAGCACCCCGGTGCGCTCTTCCCGCTCTTTGCGGCGCGGGAGCGGTACGGCATCACCATCAAGATCGCGGACGTGCTGGACCGGCCCGCGGATGCGGCGGCGGTGATCGAGCGGCTGATCACCCCGCGGACGAAGCTGATCTCCCTCTCCCACGTCTCCTTCATCACCGGGGCCGTGCTGCCCATCCGGGAGATCGCCGAGGCGGCCCACCGTCACGGTGTGCCGGTGCTGGTGGACGGGGCGCAGTCCTTCGGCGCCATGCCGGTGAACGTGAAGGAACTGGGGGTCGACTTTTACGCGGTGACCGCGCAGAAGTGGCTCTGCGGCCCGGAGGGGGCCGGCGCGCTGTACGGCTCCCGGGCGGCGGCCGCACAGCTGCGCATCACCTTCGCCGGGTACGGCACCGCGCAGGCCTACGATATGTACAGCGGGCTGCTGCCCAAGGGCGGTGTGCAGAAGCTGGAGCAGGGCACGGTGCAGCCCGCGAACCTGGCGGGCCAGCTGGCCGCGTGCCGCTGGCTGTCCCAGGAGGTGGGAATGGACTGGGCGTACGAGCGGATTCGCCGCCTGGCCGCCGCGGCCAGAGAGCTTCTGGCCGCGGTGCCCGGGGTGACCGTGCTCACCCCCGCCGAGACGGCCGGCCTGGTCTCGTTCCAGGTGGAGTCCGACGCCGACCGGGCAGTGAAGGCGCTGGCCGAGCAGGGCATCATCATCCGCACCGTGCCCCACCCGCGCAGCCTGCGGCTCTCGGCCGGCTTCTACAACACGGAGGAGGAACTGGAGCGGCTGGCCGCGGCGCTGAAGCCGCTGGCCGGCGGGCGATAGGTGGCCGGGTTCGTGCGTGCTGTGGATGGGGGACCGTACCCGGGTCATGCGCTTTGTTCGTACTTGCTGTGGGCGAGGGACCTGTAGTAAGGCGGCGTCACCCACAGCCAGGCAGAACAGAGCGGAAGGCCGGGCAGAAGGGGGGCCGTGCAGGCGCCTGGCGACCGGCGAAGACTAGAGCAGCAGTCCCCTCCGCTTGGCGGCCTCGTGTTCGGCCGTGGCGGCGAGCACCTCATCCCAGAGGCCGTCCAGCCGTGTTCGCATCGCCGCAATCCCGGCAGCGGTCACGCCGCCGGGGGTGGAGACCCGGTCGATGATGTCCGCGAAAGTGTAGCCGGTCTGTTCCATCAGCTCGCAGGTGGCCCGGGCCGTCTCCCGCACCATTGCCGCCACGTCCTCGCGGGAGAGGGCCGGGGCCTTTGCGCGCGCCGTGTCGGCCAGCGCCTGGAACACGAAGCTGAGGAAGGCAGGGCCGCAGGAGGTCAGGTCGGAGGCGGTGCGCACCGCCTCCTCCGGGATCACGTACGGGCGGCTGATGGTCTCCATCATCCGCACGAGCAGGGCGCGGTCCCGGTGGGTGCAGCGCTCGCCGAAGACCAGCAGGGAGGCCCCGCGGCCGACGGTCTGGACGACGGAGGGGATCACCTTCGCCACACGGGCAGGGGTCCGCGCCTCCAGCATCGCGAGCGTGAGCGTGTTGTTGATGATCACCAGCAGGTGGTCCCCGGTTATGTACGGCTCGATCTCGTCCAGCACGGCTGCCGTCTCTCCGGGCTTCACGCAGAGAAAGAGCACGTCGGCCCGGCGGGCGAGGTCGCCGCCCCCGAACGCCGCCTGCACCCCGGGCAGCGCCTCCGTCACCCGCTTCCGCTTCTCCGCCGTGCGGGACCAGATCAGGACCTCCCCGGGTTCCAGTGCGCCCGCCCGCACGAGGGCGGTCACCAGCAGCCGCCCCATGTTGCCCATGCCGATGAAGCCGACTTTCACAGGCAGACCCTCCCGAGCGCAGTTCACTGCTAGCCAGGGTATTCGGCCGGGTGCAGACCGGTCACCCACGAACGAATTGCCTGCGCGGGATCGCCGGTGGTACAATGCAGAGCGCGACAACGTACGAGGAGGCGGTTTGCCATGTATGACGAGCTGACCCGCCGCGCGCAGCGTATGCGCGACAGACTCGCAGAACTCAGGAGGTCTCTTTGACCTCGACAGAAGGCTTGAGGAGATCGCGGCGCTGGAGCACCAGATCTCGGCGCCTGACTTCTGGAACGACCAGGAGGCCGCCCGGCGGGTGACCCGCAAGGTCGCCCACCTGAAGGCGCCGGTCGAGCAGCTGCAAGCCTACGAACGCCGGCTGGAGGATCTGGAGGTCATGATCGACCTCGCCGAGGAAGGGGCCGACGCCGAGATGGCGGCGGAGGCGCAGGCCGAGGCAGACGCCCTGGAGCAGCAGGTGCGGCAGTTCGAGCTGCAGGTGCTGCTGAACGGGAAGTACGATGCCTACAACGCCATCCTCACCATTCACGCCGGAGCCGGCGGCACCGAGGCGCAGGACTGGGCGGAGATGCTCCACCGCATGTACGTGCGCTGGGCCGAAGATCGCGGCTACAAGGTGGAGGAACTGGACCGGCTGGCGGGCGACGAGGCCGGCATCAAGTCGGTCACCATCGCGGTGCGGGGGCCGTATGCCTACGGCTTCCTCAGGCCGGAGATGGGGGTCCACCGCCTGGTGCGCATCTCGCCGTATGACGCTTCCGGCCGGCGGCACACCTCGTTCGCCGCGGTGGAGGTCATGCCGGAGATCGAGGAGGACGTGGAGGACATCCAGATCCGCCCCGAGGACCTCCGCATCGACACGTACCGGGCCAGCGGCGCGGGCGGCCAGCACGTGAACAAGACCGAGTCCGCGGTGCGGATCACCCACCTGCCCACCGGCATCGTCGTCTCCTGCCAGCAGGAGCGCTCGCAGATGCAGAACCGGGCGGTGGCGATGACGATGCTCCGCTCCAAGCTGGTGGAGCTGAAGCTCGAGGAGCAGAACAAGGAGATGGCCCAGATTCGGGGCCCGCAGATGGAGATCGCCTGGGGCAGTCAGATCCGCAGCTATGTCTTCCAGCCCTACACGATGGTGAAAGACCACCGCAGCGGGGTGGAGGTGGGCAACGTCCAGGCGGTGATCGACGGCGATCTCGACCCCTTCATCTACGGGTACCTGGAGAAGCGGGCGCACGGCGAGCTTTCCCGGCCCTGACCGGGGCGCTCGCCTGAAACCCGCGCCCCCGCGGGGTCGTCAAACGCACAGCGGAGCGTTTCACAGCGGAGCTATTTAAGGAAGGGAGCGAACTCCGGATGCCGCACCGATGGAGGACCCTGTCGCTGCTGGTGGCTGCGGCGCTGGTCGGTGGCCTGCTGGTGGGCCGCGCGACGGCGCAGAGCGCAGAGCCGGGTACCGGCGGCGACCCGCTGGTGAGCAAGTCTTATGTGGACCTGTTGGCGCTCTACCGGGTCGAGGAGGTTCCCGCGGGCAGCAGGGTGCTGGGCGAGGCCGGCACCGAGCTGGTGCTGCGCGGCGGCCGGGCGACGGCCATCACCTCGGAACTGGGCGGGCTGCTGGATGTGACCGCCGGGGCCGACATCCGGGAAGGCGCCCGGATTTCGCCCAACCACCTGATCGTGGTCCCGCGCGATGACGGGCGGGGCTTTTACGCCGAGACCGACCTGATCCTGATGGTGAAGGGCCGGATTACCATTGTGGAGCCGTAGGCCGCACGGGCCGGGGCGCTCCAGAGACCGGTGGCGGATGACATGAAGCGCGTGCAGATTCTCAGCATTGCCGTGGATGCGGTGACGATGGCCGAGGCCGTGGAGCGGTGCCTCGGCTTCATTGACGCGGGCGGCCCGCACCTGGTGGTGACGCCGAACGCGGAGATCGCCGACAGGGCCGGCCGGGACCCGGAGCTGGCCGCCATCATCAACGGGGCCGACCTGGTCGTGCCGGACGGCATCGGCATCGTGCTGGCGGCGCGGCTGCTGGGCGACCCGATCCCCGAGAAGGTGGGAGGGGCCGACCTGGCCACCAACCTGCTGAAGGCCCTGAACAGCCGGGGCAGGGGGCGGGTCTTCCTGCTGGGCACCCGGCCCGAGGTGGTGGAGGAGGCCGCCCGCCGGGTGCAGGCGGCGTATCCCCGCATTGAGGTGGTGGGCTGGCGCGACGGCTTCTTCCGGCCCGAGGAGGAGGGTGAGGTCGTCGCGCAGATTCGGGCCGCGCGCCCGGACGTGCTCTTCGTCGCCCTGGGCTCGCCCAAGCAGGAGCGCTGGCTGCACTTGCACCTGCCCAAGCTGGGGGTGCCGCTGGGGATGGGAGTCGGAGGCACCATCGACGTGTGGGCCGGCGCCGTTCCGCGCGCGCCGGAGTGGATGCTCAGGGCCAACCTGGAGTGGCTCTACCGCATCGTCCGGCTGCGGAGGCTGAGGCGCAGCCTTCCCCCCCTGGTGCGCTTTGCCCTGGCGGTGCTGCGGGCCCGCATGGGGCGGCGCGATTGACTGCTGCAGCACAGGACCCACCCGGCCTCACCGGGTGGGTCTGACGTGTTCTGGAAGGCTATCCAGAAATGGCATGCCCTAGAATTTCACCACTAGGAAGGGAAGGTCTGCTTCCCCGTCGAAGTTCCTGGTAAAGTTTCACGTTACACATTCGGATTATGAAGGATCGAAGGTCTCCGCAGCGTATAGGAAGTAAGCGGTGGGGTGATCCCGCGTGATCCAGCTAATCAACGTCACCAAAGTTTATCCTCATATGAAAGCTCCTTCCCTCGATGGCGTCAACCTGCGGGTTGAGCGGGGGGAGTTTGTCTTTTTGGTCGGGCCGTCCGGCGCCGGCAAGTCGACGCTCATGAAGCTGCTCTACCGGGAGGAGCTGCCGACATCGGGCCAGGTGATTCTGGACGGCAAGGACGTGGCGCGCCTGCCCAGGCGGGCGGTGCCCTACCTGCGCCGCAGCATCGGGGTCATCTTCCAGGACTTCAAGCTGCTGCCGGAACGCACGGTCTTTCAGAACGTCGCCTTCGCCCTGGAGTGCACGGACGTGCCCCGGCGGGAGATCGCGCGCCGGGTGCCGGCCGCGCTCGAGCTGGTGGGCCTGCGCCACAAGAGCCGCGCCCTGGCGGCAGAGCTCTCCGGGGGGGAGCAACAGCGGGTGGCCGTGGCGCGCGCCATCGTGCGGAACCCGGTGCTGGTGATCGCCGACGAGCCCACCGGAAACCTGGACCCGGAGAACACCTGGACCATCATGAACCTCCTGAACCAGATCAACCAGATGGGGGCCACGGTGGTGGTGGCCACCCATGCGGCCGAGATCGTGGACAGCATGAAGAAGCGCGTCATTGCCCTGGAGCGGGGTCGCGTGGTGCGCGACGAGAACAGGGGGACCTACGGCTATGAGTCTTAGGGGATGGGTCACCGCGCTGCGCGACGCCCTGCGCAACACCGCACGCGGCAATGTGATGTCGCTGGCTTCCATGCTCTCGGTCGCGGTCACCTTGCTCGTGCTGGCCGTGGTGGTGCTGCTGGCCGTCAACCTGGAGGAGATGGCCGCCACGGCCGAGAGCCAGGTGGAGATCAAGGGCTACCTGTGCACGGCCCGGCGCGAAGAGGTGAAATGCGGCCAGCGGGATCTGACCGAACAGGAGATTGAAGCCATTCTGGCGGGCATTCGCGGCCTGCCCGACGTGGAGACGGTCACCTTCCTCAGCCGCCACGAGGCCTTGGAGGAGATGAAGCGGGCCGACCCCGCCCAGGCCGAGATCCTCAGCGGCTACGAGGGCGATGAGAATCCCCTCTCCGACGAGGTGTATGTGAAGGTCTCGGATGTCGAGCGGGTGGCCAAGGTGGCGGAACAGATCCAGGCCATGCGCGGGGTAGCGAAGGTGGACTACGGCAAGGAGATCGTCGCCGACCTGCTGGCGTTTACCCGCGCGGTGCGCATCGGCGGCCTGGGGCTGGTCCTGCTCCTGCTGTTCGCGACGGTGCTCACGCTCTCCAACACGATTCGCCTCTCTGTCTACGCCCGGCGGCGTGAGATTTCCATTATGAAGCTGGTGGGCGCCACCGACTGGTACATCCGGCGGCCGTTCGTGCTGGAGGGCATGCTCCTCGGCGCCCTGGGCGCCGCCGTGGCCAGCGGCGTCGTGGCCTGGGGCTACATCAGGCTGGCGCCGGCGATTCAGGAGTCGGTTCCGTTTCTGCCGGTGGTGAGGCCTGAGCTGATCCTGACCGATCTGACGCTGGCCCTGCTGGGCCTGGGCGCCGTGCTGGGCGCTGTGGCCAGCTTCTTCTCGCTCCGCCGTTTCCTGAACGTGTGATGGGGGTGTCGGTCGCGATGCATAGACGGTTTCGCTGGGCCCTGGTCGTCCTCGCCGCACTGCTCCTGAACATGGCCCTGCCGCTCCAGCCCTTCTCCGCGCAGGCGAACGACATCCGGGCGCAGCTGGAGCAGGCGCAGCGCGATCTGGAGGCCGTGCGGCAGAAACAGGCGGAGCTGCAGAACGCCCTGGCCGACGTCGCCTTCCAGGCCGAGGAGGCGGAGGCGCACCTCAGGCTCGTGGAAGCGGAACTGGTGGCCGCCAACGCCAACCTGGCGGTCATCACCGCCGAATATGAGGAGGTCTCGGCCGAGCTGGAACAGGTGGAGGCCGAGGTGGCCGATGCGCAGGCCCGCTACGACGAGAAGCGGGAGATCCTCGGCAACCGCATCCGCGCCATTCGGGAGAACGGCCCGGTGGACAGGCTCTCCGTGCTCTTCGGCGCCGCGAGCTTCCGCGAGTTCATCAGCCGCGCGGAGATTCTCAAGATGATCGCGCAGAAGGACCGCGAGCTGGTGGAGGAAGTGAAGGCGGAGAAACTGGCCCTCGAGGAGAAGCAGCGGCAGGTCGAGGGCCGCAAGATCCGGCTCGCCGCCCTGAAGGCGGAGGCGGAGGAGTACCAGGCCACGGTGGTGGCGAAGCGGGTCGAGCGGGAACAGGTATCGCGGTCGCTGGAGGACCGGCGGGCGGCCCTGGCTGCGCAGCTGGACGAGATGGAGTGGTACAGCCAGCAACTCGCCGAGCAGGTGGCCGCCCTGGTGCGGGAGCTGAACCGGCAGGCCGGCGTCTTCGCCCCCATTCCGCCGGTGACCCCGGTCATCATCACGGACCACTTCGGCATGCGCTGGCACCCGATTCTCGGCGTGCAGCGCATGCACTACGGCACCGACTTCGCCGCCAACTGGGGGCAGACCGTCTACGCCATCGAGGCGGGCGTGGTGCTGCAGACCAGCTACGACGACGTCTTCGGCAACCTGGTGATCATCGACCACGGCGGCGGCATCACTTCCTGGTACGCGCACAACAGCTCGATCATCGTCTCGGAGGGCCAGGCGGTCAGCCAGGGCGACCCCATTGCCTACGCCGGCTCAACCGGCTGGTCGACGGGGCCCCATGTGCACCTGGAGATCCACGTGAACGGCGAGCGGAAGGACCCGCTGGACTATATCAAGTGGTAGACAGGCGGTGAGAAGGGGCTCGGACCGCTGCTGCGGCCCGGCCCCTTTTGGCATTGTGCAATGTCGTTTGACCACGAAGGAATGTGCAGAGTATACTCCTAGTCAGGCCCTGATACACATGGGGGAGAGGCTTGTTTCCAAGAGAGAGGATGACGCTGCACATGGACGAGCGCCGCATGGGATTCGGGCTGTCGCTGCTCCTGGTCGCGGTGACGGGCGTGGTCAGCTACGTCGCCGGGGCGTTCGGCTGGCCGCCGGCCGTCCATCAACAGGTATCGCACCTGAAAGACCGGCTGCCTGTGGTCGGTCAGACGTCGTCGGCGCTCCAGGTGGAACGGCTGGAGGAGGTCATGCGGGCCATCCAGGGGCAGTACGTGGAGCCGGTCGACGCGGAAACCCTGAACGTCGGCGCGCTCCGGGGCATGGTCGAGGCGCTGGGTGACCGGTACTCGAGCTACTTCACGCCCGAAGAGTACCGGTCGTTCGTCCAGGGCTTTGAGCCCACCTTCAGCGGCATCGGTGTGACGGTGGAGATCTCCCAGAAGACCGGCCTGCTCACCGTGGTCTCGCCCATCAAGGGGAGTCCGGGCGCGCAGGCGGGGCTGCGCACCGGCGATGCGATCATCGAGGTGGACGGCCGGGACATCACCGGCATGAGCCTGAACGAGGCCGTCGCGCTGATCAAGGGACCGAAGGGCACCCAGGTCCGGCTGCTGGTCAAGCGGGAGGGCGAGCCCGAGCCGCTGGAGTTCGTCATCACCCGCGACACCATCACCGTGCCGGTGCTCGATTACCGCATGCTCGACCAGGCAGCGGGCATCGGGTACATCCAGCTGTACGAGTTCAGCAAGAAGGGCGCCGCCGATCAGGTGAGGGAGGCCATCGCCGACCTGCGGAGTCAGGGCATGACCCGGCTCATCTTCGACGTGCGGCAGAACCCGGGCGGCCTGCTGGATGAGGTGGTGGAGATCGCCTCTCTCTTCCTGCCCACCGGCGACCCGGTGGTCCACATCGTGGAGCGGGGCAAGGAGCAGCGGGCGCTGACGGCCCGGGAGGCGGAGCCGTGGGATCTGCCCCTGGTGGTGCTCATCGACGGCGGCAGCGCCAGCGCGTCGGAGATCCTGGCCGGCGCGGTGAAGGACGCCGGCGTCGGCACCCTGATCGGCGAGAAGACCTTTGGGAAGGGCTCCGTGCAGACGTTCTGGAGGCTGCAGGACGGCTCAGGGATCAAGCTGACCACGGCCAGGTACCTGACCGCCGGCGGCCACTCCATCGACGGACAGGGCGTGGCGCCGGACATTGAGGTCGGCAACCCCGACCGCATCTTCCCCGGCGAGCCCGGCGACCCGCAGCTGGAGGCCGCGATCCGGCACATCCGGCAGATGAAGCGGTGACGAACGACCGCCCCGGACCAGATCCGGGGCGGTTTTTCTGCGTTCACCTTTGGGCGCGTCTGCACATACCCTGCAGACAGGGGTGAACCTATGGCGAGCAACACAGATGCGACCGCCGGGACGGAGATGACCGTGATACCGGGTCCGATTCGGGGCGGCCACTGCCCGGCCCCGCGGGAGATCGTCGTGGTGGACGCCCGGAAGGTGTTTGACTTCTGTACGCAGGAAGACCTGCTGGAGCGCTGCTTCACCATTCCGGAACTGGGCGCTCATGGGTCCGTACTTAGCTGCCGCATCACGGACATCCGCTGCGAGGAGGTCGCCGACCGGCAGCCGGTGCACCAGGGGGACGACGGCCGGGCCGTGGTCTCCATTCAGATCACCCTGACGCTCAGGCTGAGGGTGCTGCCGGATTCGGGCGAACGGCCGATCGTGGTGGAGCGGACCATCACCTTCCCCAAGCGGGTGGTGCTGTGCGCGCCCGACGGCACAGACGTGACCTGCGACGTGGAAGGGACCTGCATCTGCACGGTGCAGCCGGACGCGGCCGAGGGCGAGCCCAACGTCTGCTGCACGATTCAGCTCTGCACCGTGCTGACCGTCACCGCCGATGTGAAGCTGCTGGTGCCCGCATTTGGCTCCGTACGCCCCCGCAGGTGCCCTTCCGGGGCCTCGCCCCAGGGCTGCCCGCCCGAGGTGGAGGACTGCGACCCGCCCGTGGTGCGGCTGCCGATCCGCCGGCGGGACCGGGAGTGCGGCTGTGGAAGGGACTGAACGCACCGGCGCCGGGAACCCGGCGCCGTTTGCGCGCGCCTGCGCCCAGGGACCAAAGCGTCACCGCGCAACATAACATGGAATGGGTCTGACCTGGGTTGGGCCAGAGGAGGTTCGTGTGTGGACGACAGGCACGATGTAGTCTGCATCGAGGCGAAGAAGATCCTGGATTTCTGTGTGCAGCGGCACCAGGTGGAGCGCAGCTTCCCGGTGAGCGGCATTGCCGATGGCACCGACGTGGAGGTCGACTGCCACATCGATACTCACGACATCTCCTGCAGGGAGGTGGCGGACCGCAAGCCAGCGGACCACCACGGGAAGAAGGAACTGGTCTGCCTGGCCATTGAGGTGCCGGTGACTTTGCGGCTGATCAACCGCAGGAGGGGTAAGACTATCCGCAGGCTGAACCGACGGGTGATGGTGCTGAAGCAGGTGGCGCTTTTCATGCCGCACGGCTCCGAGGTTCAGTGCGACGTCACCGCTGACTGCTGCTGCGTCTTCGATGCGGAGAACGATGAGGTTCGGTGCGTGTTGGACTTCTGTGTCGCCATCAAGTCCAAGGCCACGGTGGAGGTGCTGGTGCCGGTGCTGGGCGACTGCCCTCCCAGGGAGTGCCGCCACGACGAGGGGATCTGCCGGCCGGCGCACGGGCGGTTCCGGTCTGGCTGGGATTGATGGCGAACCGAGCCGGGGCGAGCCGACTCGCCCTCGGTACACAGTCATGGAGATGGCCGCGCGGCGCCCTGACACATACGTTTCCCCCATCCGAGCCGAATCAGGCAAGTTTCGCATGTCAATTTCGGAGCATCACGAGTAGGGGTAATATAAGAACTTCAACAGACACACGATTTAGCTGAACCAGAACCACACATCTTACCGTCTCATTAACGCCTATACAAAACAAAGGCACAACGACGAAGGGGGATAACACACGATGCGCATCAGCCGCAGGGCTGCATCGCTGCTGAGCCTGCTGGTCGTGGCCGGCCTGGCTCTGTCCGCATGCGGTCCCAAGCAGGATCCGACTCCGCCCGGAAACAACGGGGGCGCCCAGAACGAGCAGCCGGCCCCGTCGACCGGCCAGCCGGCCGTAGGCGGGAATTTGAATCTGGTGCTGGAGAAGGAGCCCGACAGCTTCAACTCCATCCTCTACACCACCGCGTACGGCGCCGAGATCGTCACGCAGCTGTACGCGACGCTGTTCGAGTTCAACGAGAAGTACGAGCCCACGCCGTACGTCGCGGAGTCCTGGGAGATGTCTGAAGACCAGCTGACGCTCTCCATCAAGATCCGGGAGGGCATCAAGTTCACCGACGGCACCGACCTCGACGCGGAGGACGTGGCCTTCACCCTGGAGGCCATCATGCACCCCGACTACACCGGCGCCCGCGCTTCTTCCCTGCGGGACGTGGAGTCCATCGAGGTCGTGGACAAGCACAACCTGAAGATCCACCTGAAGAAGCCTTCGGCCCCGCTGCTGACCAACATCAACTACGGCATCCTCTCCAAGGAGGCCTTTGAGGGCTACTCCATCGCGGAAATGGAGAAGGCCCCGGCCAGCATGGACGCGCCGGTCGGCGCCGGCCCGTACAAGCTGAAGGAGTACGTCCGCGGCCAGTACGTCGTGATGGAGCGGAACCCCGACTGGTTCATGTCTGAGCAGTACGGCGGCGCCCCCTTCATCGAGACGCTCACCTTCAAGATCATCCCCGACTCCCAGACCGCCCTGGCCGCCCTGCAGAACGGCGAGATCGACCGGCTGACCCCCGAGGCGTCTGACGTGGCGATGCTGGAGACCCAGTTCGCGGACAAGCTGACCGCCTACAACTGGGACCGCAACGGCTTCGGCTACATGACCCTGAACAACAGCAAGGCGCCGCTGGATGACAAGCGGGTCCGGCAGGCCCTGACCCTGGGCCTGGACCGTGAGGCGATCATCACCGGTGTGCTGGAGGACCGTGCGACCATTCCTCCCGGCCCGATCCCGCCGATCTCGTGGGCGTACGACGACTCCATCGAGGTCCTGGAGCGCGACGTGGAGAAGGCCAAGCAGTTGCTCGAGGAGGCCGGCTTCGTGATGAACGAGAGCACCGGCATCTACGAGCGGGACGGCGAGCCGCTGAAGCTGACGTTCTTCGCCGGCGCGGGCGCCACCACCACCGAGGCCATCGGCGCGATCGCCCGCTCCAGCTGGAAGGAGATCGGCGTCGACCTGGACGTCCAGATGATCGACTTCAACGCCATGATGGACAACTACGTGGCTCCGGGCAAGTTCGACGTGACGTTCAGCGCCTTCAACCTGGGTCTCGACCCCGACTCCATGTTCAACCTGTTCCACAGCTCCGCCGGCCAGCCGGACGCGAACGGCAACGTGCTCGGCTTCAACAGGGCCCGGTTCTACAACGACCGGGTGGACGAACTGCTGGAGAAGGCCCGGGAAGAGTTCGACCCGGAGAAGCGCAAGGAGTACTACTCCGAGTTCCAGCGGATCGTGGTTGACGAGGCGCCGGTGATCATGGTCTACTCCAACGTCTACACCGACTTCGTCAACAGCCGGGTCAAGGGCGTTGTGAACTTCCCTGGTTTCGGCGCCACCAGCGACTACATCTACCGCTGGTACATCAACGAGAAGTAGGCGGCCGTTCCGAGTCTGTGAGTGTGGGTTGCGCGCAGGGGTGGGTTTCGCACTCACACCCTGCCCGGCCCACACTCACACTCCTAAATACGTCATTTATCCACCATTCACCACGAAAACTTCCGCATAGCCTCTTGTAATCCAGGCCCTGGCGCTTGAGTCGGGCGCACCGCTCACTCTCACCGCCCACCGCTCACTACTCACTGGTAATAGGGGTGATACCCGATGGGCCGCTATCTGTTAAAGCGCGTATTGAATATGATCCCGCTGCTCATCCTGGCGACCCTGCTCTCATTCAGCATCATGCAGCTGGCCCCGGGCGGCCCGGAGAAGGTATTGCTCGCTGCCGAGGACGCGACCCTCGATCCGTCTCGCATCGAAGAGCTGCGGGAGCGGTGGGGCCTGAACGATCCCATTCCCGTGCAGTACGTGCGCTGGCTGGGGAATGTGCTCACCGGCGACTTCGGCCGCTCGTACTTCTACCGCAAGCCGGTCTCCGAGGTGATCGGCTCGGCCTTGCCGGCGACGCTCCAACTTCAGTCCATCGCGCTGTTCCTCACCTACCTGATCGCGCTGCCGCTGGGCATTATCTCCGCCGTGCGGCAGTATTCGAAGCTGGATTACGCCGTGACCGGGCTGGCCTTTGCCGGGCAGGCGGCGCCGAGTTTCTGGGTGGCCATCCTGCTGATCTGGGGCGTGGCGATGAAGTCCAACGGCCTCATCCCCACCAACGGCATCGCGACCCCCGGCGTGAATTTCGAAACTTACGGCTGGCTCTCGGTGCTGGCCGACCGGGCTAAGTACATGATTCTGCCGCTGACCGTGATGGTCTTCGGCAGCCTGACCAGCCTGACCCGATACATGCGCTCCTCCATGCTTGAGGTTCTGAAGGAGGACTACATCCGCACCGCCCGGGCGAAGGGTCTGGCAGAGAAGGTCGTGGTGTACAAGCACGCGCTGCGGAACGCGCTTCTGCCGGTGATCTCGATTTCCGGCGGCCTGCTCTCGTCGATGGTGGGCGGCGCCGTCATCACGGAGACGATCTTCTCCTGGCCGGGCATCGGCCGCGTCGGCTTCGACGCGGTGACGCAGCGTGACTACAACGTGTCCATGGCCATCATGCTGATGTCGGGCGTGCTGACGCTCATCGGCTTCCTGCTGGTCGACATCGCCTACGTGTGGGTCGATCCGCGCATTAAGTACGACTGATGGGGGTGCTTGCGATGGCGGTCGCGGCTGAACAGAAGACCGATAAGCTCTATGGGCAGGCGCCGAAGGAGACCACGCAGTTTCAGCAGATCGTGCGGCGCTTCCTGCGCAACAAGGCAGCGGTGGTCGGCCTCATTGTCCTGCTGCTCATGTATCTGGTGGCGATTTTTGCGCCGTACCTGGCCAGCGAGTCCCTGGACGCGATGAACATTCCGGCCCGCTTCACGCCGCCGAGCCTGGAGCACCCCTTTGGAACGGACAACCTGGGGCGCGACGTGCTCTCGCGGATGATCTGGGGCTCCCGCGTTTCGCTTTCGGTGGGCTTCGTGGCCATGACCATGGCCGTGGCGATCGGCTCGCTGGTGGGCGCTGTCGCCGGCTTCTACGGCGGCACCTGGATCGACATCCTGCTGATGCGCCTTGCCGAGGCGATCTCGATCATTCCGGTCTTCTTCCTGCTCATCACGGTGGTGTCTGTCATCAGGCCATCCATCTTCAACATCATGCTCGTGATCGGCGTGACGTCCTGGCCCGGCCTCGCTCAGATCGTGCGCTCGCAGTTCCTGAGCCTCAGGCAGCGCGATTTCACCGAGGCCTCCCGCGCCATGGGCGCCAGCGACGCCCGCCTGATCTTCCGGCACATCCTGCCGAATGCCGCGGGACCGATCATCGTGTCGGCGACCCTCCGCATCGGCAGCGCGATTCTCACGGAGTCGAGCCTCTCCTTCCTGGGTCTGGGCACCCAGCCGCCCCTGACCTCCTGGGGTCAGATGCTCTCCCAGGGCCGGCCGTTCCTGCTTCAGGCGCCGTGGGTTTCGATCTTCCCCGGACTTGCGATCTTCATCGTGGTCATCTGCTTCAATTTCGTCGGCGACGGCCTGCGCGACGCCCTCGATCCGAAGATGAAGCGATAATGGAATTGTGCGAGAATGCCCCGGGCATGAGCCCGGGGCTATTTTGTGTGCAAAAATGGCCGAACAAATATACGAGTTCTTCAGATATACTAGCGCAAAAAGAAATATGACAGTAGGTCTCAAAGAGGAAATTCGGGTGAACCGATGAATCAATGCGGTAGTCTGATGAATAGCACCACACAGAGGAGGTCAAGGGAGAAGCGATGAGAAAGAACCGCAGGTCCCTCGCCGCAGCAGGTCCCTCGCCGCAGCAGCCGTACTGCTTGCGCTCACGATGGTTCTGGCTGCTTGCGGCCCCAAGGAGTCCGCTCCGCCCGCCAGCCCCGGCACCGAGCAGCAGGGCGGCACGCAGACCCAGACTCCGTCCACGTCCCCGTCTGATACCCCGTCCAGCGGGCCCAAGGTCGGCGGTGAGCTGAACCTCCGGCTGAACCAGGACCCCGACAACCTGAACCCGATCCTGTCCTCGTCCGCCTACGGCTCGGCGATCTACGGCCTGGTCTACTCCAGCCTGTTCGACTTCGATGTCGACTGGTCGCCGAAGGGCGACCTGGCCGAGAGCTGGGATACCCTGGACGACGGCCTGACCTTCCGGGTCAAGCTGCGTGAGGGCGTCCTGTTCCACAATGGCGAGGAGCTGACGTCCGAGGACGTCGTCTTCACGATGAAGGCGATCAAGCACCCGGACTACACCGGCCCGCGTGCGGCCTCGCTGGCCTCCGTGGAGGACATCGTCGCCGTTGACCGCTATACGGTGGACTTCAAGCTCAGCGAGCCCTTCGCGCCGATCTTCACCAACATCAACTACGGCATCCTGCAGGCGAAGCTCTTCGAGGGCACCGAGATCGGCGACCTGGAGAACCATCCGGTGACCTGGGAGCCCATCGGCACCGGCCCGTACAAGTTCAAGGAGTACGTGCGCGGGCAGTACGCCCTGCTCGAGCGGAACCCTGACTGGTTCCGGAGCGAGGAAGAGGGCGGCGCCCCCTTCATCCAGACCATTCGCATGAAGGTCATCCCGGACGACCAGACCGCCCTGGCGGCCCTGGAGAACGGTGAGCTCGACGTCGAGACGCCGACCCCCGCGGAGGTGAAGCGGCTGCTCACCGAGTACGAGGGCCGGTTGATGCCGGTACAGTACGAGCGCAACGGCTGGGGTTACATCATGATCAACACCACGAAGGAGCCGCTGACTGACGTCCGTATCCGGCAGGCTCTGACCTACGCCTTGGACCGCGAGGCCATCGTTCAGGGTGCCCTGGACGGCGAGGCCGTCGTGCCGCCTGGTCCGCTGCCGCCTGTTTCGTGGGCCTACAAGCCCGACCTGCAGACCATCGGCTACGATCCGGCCAAGGCTGAGCAGCTGCTCCAGGAGGCCGGCTTCACCAAGGGCGCCGACGGCATCTACCAGAAGGACGGCCAGCCGCTGAAGCTGACCCTGTACGCCTCGTCCGGCTCCAGCCTGATCGAGGCCCTGACCACGATGGCCCGGCAGATGTGGCAGGATGTCGGCATCGACGTGACGGTCCAGCTGATGGACTTCAACGCGATGAACGAGAACCATCTGCAGCCCGGCAATTTTGACATGGCGTTCCAGGCCTTCAACCTCGGCCTCGATCCTGACAGCCTGTACGCGCTCTTCCACGGCAGCCTGGCTAAGCCTAACGCCGCGGGTCTCGTGACCAGCTTCAACCGGATGCGGTATGACAACCCCGAGGTCAACGCCCTGCTCGAGGAGGGCCGCCGGGAGTCCGATCCTGATAAGCGCAAGGAGATCTACGGCGAGGCGCAGCAGATCATCGTCAACGACGCACCTGTCATCCTCATGTACTCCAACCTCTACACCGACTTCCACACCCCGCGGGTGAAGGGCATCGTCAACTTCCCCGGCGCCGGTGCTACCCTGGACTACCTGTACCAGTGGTGGATCGACGAGTAACAGCCTGAACCGCATGCACTACGGGAGTGGGGGGCGCCCCTACGGCGCCCCCCATATTCCCTCCCTGAGTTGAAGGTGGTGACCGGTATGGCTCGGTACCTGACCAAGCGAATTCTCAACATGATTCCCCTTCTGTTCATTGTAACACTTCTCTCCTTCGGGATCATGCAGCTCGCGCCGGGCGGTCCCGAGTACGTCATCTTGTCGGCCGAGGCGGATGCCATGTCAGACCCGCAGCAGGTGGAAGCCCTGCGCGAGAAGTGGGGGCTGAACGACCCCGTTCACATCCAGTACTTCCGCTGGGTGGGCAACATGCTGCAGGGCGACTTTGGCAAGTCGTATTACTATCGCCTTCCGGTAAAGGAAGTGCTGGCCTCTGCGCTGCCGAATACCATTCGGTTGAACTTCTTTGCGCTGGTGCTCATTTATGCGATTTCCATTCCGCTGGGCGTGATCTCCGCCGTCAGGCAGTACTCCAAGACCGACATGATCGTCACGGCGACTGCATTCGCCGGGCAGGCGGCCCCCAGCTTCTGGGTTGCATCACTGCTCATCTGGGGCGTGGCCATGAACTCCGGCGGCCTGATCCCCACCAATGGAATCTCAACTCCGGGCATCACCTTTGAGACTTACGGCTGGCTGAGCGTGCTGGCCGACCGCGCGAAGTACATGTTCCTGCCCCTGATCGTCATCGTGTTTGGCGGACTGACCGGCCTCACCCGCTACATGCGCTCCAGCATGCTCGAGGTGCTGCGGGAGGACTACGTGCGCACTGCTCGTGCCAAGGGGCTGGCGGAGAAGGTCGTCATCTACAAGCACGCCCTGCGCAACGCGGTGCTGCCCATCCTGGCCGTTTCGGGCGGCCTCCTGAGCAGCCTGGTGGGCGGATCGGTCATCATCGAGAACGTGTTCTCATGGCCGGGCATCGGCCGGGTGGCCTGGCAGGCGGTGAACAACCGAGACTACAACGTCTCCATGGCGGTCATGTTGCTCAGCGCCGTGCTGACGATGATCGGGTATCTGCTCGTGGACATCGCCTACGTGTGGGTCGACCCGCGCATCAAGTACGACTAGGGGGGAACTGCCATGGCTGCGCCGCACCTGAACACCGAAGCTGAAGAGCAGTTGCAGGGTCTGGCCCGTGAAGAGAGCCAGTTCCGGCAGTTCGTCCGCCGCTTTGCCCGCAACAAGCTGGCCGTCGTGGGACTCGTCATCCTGATCATTTTCTACGCCGTGGCCATCTTTGCCCCGTTCATCGCGAGCGAGCCGCTGGACGCCCGCGTGAACCTGGCGGAGCGTTTCCAGCCCCCCGGGTCGCCGGGCCACCCGCTGGGCACGGACAACCTGGGGCGCGACCTGCTCTCGCGCATGATCTGGGGCAGCCGCATCTCGCTCTCGGTCGGCTTCGTGGCGATGGGCGTCGCCGTGCTGCTGGGCACCCTTGTGGGTTCGATCGCCGGCTATTACGGCGGTACCTGGATTGACATCATCCTGATGCGCATCGCCGAGGCGATCGACGTCATTCCGGTCTTCTTCCTGCTGGTGACGGTGGTCTCGGTTCTCGAACCGAGCGTCTACAACATCATGATCGTCATCGGCCTCACGTCGTGGCCGGGCCTGGCGTACATCGTGCGCGGTCAGTTCCTCAGTCTGCGCCAGCGCGACTTCACGGAGGCCTCCCGCGCCATGGGCGCCACCGACGCGCGGCTGATCTTCCGCCACATCCTGCCCAACGCCGTCGCGCCGATCATCGTCTCGGCCACGCTGCGCATCGGCGGGGCCATCCTGTCTGAGGCCGGCCTCTCCTTCCTGGGGCTCGGCGCCCCCCCTCCGGCCGTTTCGTGGGGTCAGATCCTCTCGGTGTCGCGGACCTTCCTGAAGCAGGCCCCGTGGCTCATGTTCTGGCCCGGTCTGGCCATCTTCATCACCGTGCTGGCGTTCAACTTCGTCGGCGACGGCATCCGCGATGCGCTCGACCCGAAGCTGAAGCGGTAACGGCTCTCCCAAAGGCAACTACCGCCGGATTCCTGCCGCCTGTCGGCCGGGAATCGGGCGGTTCTTGTTTGCCATGGGTGGTGGGGCGCTTCCGGCCGGTTCAGGCATGGCGAGCAGCGGCTACGGTCTCCCGCAACCGCTCGGGCGCCTCGTAGACCAGGTTGCCCACGACGACGGTGTGGGCGTGGCGGGCGGCCAGACCGGCCTGGGCCGCCGACCGGATGCCGCCGCCGTAGACGACGTGCGCCTCACCGGCGTTCTCCCGCACGGCCTGCAGGAGAGCCATGTCGCCGAACGCCCCGCTGTACTCGACGTAGATCACCGGCAGGCGCAGCACCCGGCCGGCAAAGGCGGCCCAGGCGGCCGCGTCCTGCGGCGTGAGATCGGTGGTCGCCCGGGTCAACTGGGCTGCGGTACAATCGGGGTTGAGGACCAGGTAGGCCTCGGGCACCAGCAGGTCCCACGGGATGTACTCGCCGACCACGGGGAGGAGCCGGGCCATGGCTGCGGCCTGGGCCCCGCCCAGCCAGCGGCTCTCCGGCGCGTTCAGCACCAGGGGGATGAAGAAGAGGGCCGGGCCGGGCACGGCCGACTCCAGGGTGGAGACTTCCAGGGCGACCGGAACCGGCGCGTCGGCCAGGCGGCCCAGCAGGTCGAGCACCGCCTGCTGGGTCATGCCGGTGGAACCGCCCAGCACGATGGCGTCTGTGCCGCTCTCGTAGACCGCATCCAGAGCTGCGGGAGAGAGGGGCCGGTCGGGGTCGAGCTTGGTGACGTGCCGCCAGGCGCGCCAGTCGGGGGCGGGCGGCCAGGTCACCGGCGATGGGGCCATGCGCATCGCTCCTCCATGTTGGCAAACGTATGTTTGTGCAGTATACTGGAGACAATCCATGCCGAGGGGGTGAGGCCGGGTGAAGCCCTTCAAGGTTCATGCACCGTTTGAGCCCACGGGCGACCAGCCGCAGGCCATCGAGCGGCTGTCCGAGGGTGTCCTGCGCGGCGAGCGCGAGCAGATCCTGCTCGGGGCCACCGGCACCGGCAAGACGTTCACCATCGCGAAGGTCATCGAACGGGTGCAGAAGCCCACCCTGGTCCTGGCGCACAACAAGATTCTGGCCGCGCAGCTTTGCTCCGAGTTCCAGGAGTTCTTTCCGGAGAACGCGGTCGAGTACTTCGTATCTTACTACGACTATTACCAGCCGGAAGCCTACATTCCCACGACGGATACTTATATCGAAAAGGACGCGCTGATCAACGACGAGATCGACAAGCTGCGCCACTCGGCGACCATGGCCCTGTTCGAGCGGCGCGACGTGATCATCGTCGCCTCGGTCTCCTGCATCTACGGCCTGGGCTCGCCGGAAGACTACAAGGATCTGGCCGTCTCTCTGCGGGTGGGCAACCAGGTGGACCGCGACTACATCCTGCGGCGCCTGGTGGACATTCAGTACGAGCGGAACGACCACAACTTTGTGCGCAACAAGTTCCGGGTCCGCGGCGATGTGGTGGAGATCTTCCCCGCGGGCGCGACCGACCGGGCCATCCGCTGCGAGTGGTGGGGCGACGAGATCGAGCGCATCAGCGAGTTCGACCCGTTGACGGGCGAGGTCACGGGCATCATGAACCACGTGGCCATCTACCCGGCCAGCCATTATGTGGTGGCCGACGAGAAGCGGGAGCAGGCGCTGCTGTCCATCGAGGAGGAGTTGGAGGAGCGGCTGAAGGAGCTGCGCGCCCAGGGGAAGCTGCTGGAGGCGCAGCGGCTTGAGCAGCGGACCCGCAACGACCTGGAGATGCTGCGGGAGATCGGTTTCTGCAGCGGCATTGAGAACTACAGCCGGCACCTCACCGGGCGCAAGCCCGGGGAGCCCCCCTTCACGCTGCTGGACTTCTTCCCGGACGACTGGCTGCTGGTGGTGGACGAGAGCCACGTCTCCATCCCCCAGGTGGGGGCGATGTACAACGGCGACCGGTCGCGCAAGGAGACCCTGATCGAGTACGGCTTCCGCCTGCCGTCGGCGGCGGACAACCGGCCGCTGAAGTTCGAGGAGTTCGAGGAGCGCATCAACCAGGTGATTTACGTGTCGGCCACGCCCGGGCCCTACGAGCTGGAGCGGGTGCCGCCGTCGCTGGTCGTGGAGCAGATCGTCCGGCCCACGGGGCTCCTGGATCCCGAGGTGGAGGTGCGCCCGATCAAGGGGCAGATCGACGACCTGTACGCCGAGATCCGGGAGCGGGTGAAGAAGAACCAGCGGGTGCTGGTGACCACCCTGACCAAGCGGATGGCCGAGGACCTGACAGAGTACCTGAAGGAGCTCGGCGTGAAGGTGCGCTACATGCACTCGGACGTGGAGACGATCGAGCGCATGCAGATCGTGCGCGACCTGCGGCTGGGTGTCTTCGACGTGCTGGTCGGCATCAACCTGCTGCGGGAGGGGCTGGACATCCCCGAGGTCTCCCTGGTGGCGATTCTGGACGCCGACAAGGAGGGCTTCCTGCGCGCGGAGCGGTCGCTCATCCAGACCATCGGCCGGGCGGCCCGGAACGCGGAGGGCAAGGTCATCATGTACGCGGAGCGGGTGACGCAGTCCATGCAGAAGGCGATCAGCGAGACCAACCGCCGCCGGGCGATTCAGGAGGCGTACAACCGGAAGCACGGCATCGTGCCGAAGACGATCGTGAAGCCGGTGCGCGACGTGATCCAGGCGGTGAAGCCGGCGGAGGACGCCGCGCCGATCAACCTGCTGGATACGCCGCCGCACGAGATTCCGAAGGTCGTGAAGCAGCTGCGGAAGGAGATGATGCAGGCGGCGAAGGACCTGGACTTCGAGCGGGCGGCGGAGATCCGGGATATCATCTTCGAGCTGGAGAAGAAGCGGCGGTAGCGGTGATGAGCCCTGGTTCATGGCCGCAGGATGCAGGCGCGGACCGCCGTCCACGTATGCCGGTTGGATTCCCAGTACAGCTCTGCCTCCACCGCGGAGGCCGGTACCCAGCGCCAGCCGTCGTGCTCCGTCAGGGTCATCCCACCGGTGGCCTCTGGAACCTCCACCCAGTACAGGTCCTTGCGGATGACCTGGTGCGGGAGATCAAACTCCCACTGGCCTGGAACCGGACGGAGATCCTCAGTCGGCACCCTCAGGCCCGTTTCTTCATAGACCTCTCGGACGCAAGCCTCACGGGCGGTCTCCCCTTCGCGTATTCCGCCCGTGATGGGCTGCCAGAAACCAGCCGGAAGGTCGGCGCTCGGCGGCTTGTGAAGCAGAAGCACGTCGTCCTCTGCGTTCGCCCTGCGACGGACCACCCAGCATTCGATGCTGTATTGAACCGGTTTACCCGCCACCTGATGGACACCTC
>JAMNXV010000222.1 GCA_023623185.1 Bacillota bacterium | reverse complement strand
ATGTTGGACATGAGCTTGGCGACCGCCGAGGCCATCTCGCCGGTGAGCGCACGGCTGACGCGGCGGATCATGTCGCCGGTGGTCTCGTGGCTCAGGATCCACTCCCGGAACTCGGCCACGGTCCAGTGCTTGATCTCGCTGAAAATCTGCTCGTTGATCTGCTCCTCCTGGACGCGGCTCACCTCGTCGATCTCGCAGGGAATCGCCGGGTTGTTCCGGATCTCCTCCAGGGTCACCTCCGCCAGGACGCGCTTGGCCGCGACGCGCTCGGCGCTGGAGTTGGCGGCGATGCCGGCCAGGACGTCGCCGGCCTTCTCCTCGCCGGCCTTGGCGAGAACGTCCACCAGATCCCGGAATTCGTAAGTCACACCACGAAGCCGGGTCTTGAGCTTCATTTAATAGGTGCCTCCTCTCGGATCGCGCACTTCGGTTGGGAGACGCGGAAGGGGGAAGCGCGACGTCCCCCTTCCGGTCTGCGTTGCTACGACTTCTGCGGCAGAATGAGCTCCACGTCGCCGTGCGGGCGCGGGATCACGTGGACCGAGATCAGCTCGCCGATCCGCTGAGCGGCAGCGGCGCCGGCGTCGGTGGCCGCCTTCACGGCGCCCACGTCGCCGCGGACCATGACGGTGACGAGTCCGCCGCCCACCAGCACCTTGCCGATCAGGGTCACGTTCGCGGCCTTCACCATCGCGTCGGCAGCTTCAATTGCGCCTACAAGACCCTTGGTCTCGATCATTCCGAGGGCGATCATTGCGCTCATGGTAGTCCCTCCTCATTCAGCATTGAGGCGAGAATCGTGCGGACCTAGTACCGCTTGGGATACCGGGCGACTTCCATGACGGCCCCGGCGAAGGCGTCGCAGGCGGCCTTGCAGGCCGACTGGGTGCCCGTGAGCTGGGCGCCGCCGAAGTTGGTCTCGCTGGGCGGGCCGAACAGGTTGGTGAGCTCGACCTCGGCAGCCTTCACGGCGGCATCCACCGCGTACATCGACTCGATCGGCGGCGCGATCAGGTACGCCAGCGGCGAGCCCACGGGGATGTTGTTCTCCTGGGCGAGGTAGCTGCCGGTGCGGCTGATGGTGTAGGCGAAGAAGGCGATCTTCCCCTCCTCATCGGCCGTGTAGAAGCAGCACTCACCGCTCTCGATCATGTCGATGGCGGCGCCCAGGCCCGCCTTCACCTCTGCCGGGTCGGGCCCGGCCAGCATGCCGATGAACTCACCGGACAGCGGGCCGGACGCATGGGCGGCGCCGGCGTAGAAGGAGCGGGCGTAGACCACGTCAACGGCGGCCTTCTTGGTGGCCTCGTCGACGGCGGTGTAGCCGACGTCGTCGATGTCGCAGGTGATCATTCCCAGCGAGCGATGGTGCGGCTGCAGGTTCAGCTGCTTCTTCATCGCGTCGTGGACGTTGGGGATGAGCTTGATGGCCAGGACCCTGGCCTTGATGGGTTGCAACCCGTACACGAAGGAACCTCCCCTCGGCTAGGCGTTAGCCAGTTTGGTGCCGCTGGCCTGGTTGTCGAAGATCCGCTTGGCGAACGCGGCCACCGCAGCGCCGGCCTCCGCGCCGGCCTCCGTGGCGGGCGTGCCGCCGTCGTGGATGTTGGAGATCAGCGAACGGTCGGACTCGATGGTGCCGTGGCGCGGCCGCCAGCACATGTAGGCCGACATCGACTTGGCCGTCACCAGGCCCGGCCGCTCGCCCACCGCCTCGATGACGACGTCGGGCTGCAGGATCTCGCCGATGTCGTCCATCACCGCCACGCGGCCGTACTTCACGAAGAACGGGGTGCCGACGCTGAGGCCGACGTTCTTCAGGCCCTGCATCAGCGCGGGCAGGAAGTCGCGGAGGTTGGCCTCGATGGCGGTGGAGGAGAGACCGTCGACCACGACGATCTGCACCTGGGGCTTCATCTGGCAGCGCTCCCGGATGATGGCCTTCGCCTCCTCGGAGAGCCGGCGGCCCAGGTCCGGACGGGTCAGGTACTCTTCCTTGTCCCGCACCTGCGTCTGCACGGTGAACAGCCCCATCTCCTCCAG
>JAMNXV010000042.1 GCA_023623185.1 Bacillota bacterium | reverse complement strand
TGCCCGCATCCGCTCCGACATCCCCTCCGGAGGCGGCGGGGGCGTCCACCCCTCCGGCCAGCCCGGGCCGGGCTCGTAGTTCTCCGCCGGGTACTCCGCCACCTCCGGCGTCAGGTCCTCCTCGGCGCCCGCCCCCGCCGGCGCCAACAGCAGCGCCGCCACCACCAAGACCCCAACAGAACGACGTAAGTGTCCCCTCTGCATTCCCGTAGACGCTCCCCCACACATTGCTTCTCACATACCCAATACGAAAAGCCCCGGGAGCAGGTTCTGCCCGGGGATAATCGTCACCCGATCTCACCTTCCAGCGAAAACACCCCGCATCGCCCCTATTGCCAAACTCCCGACTCCTCCGTATACTATACCCCGTACCGTAACTGCGCAAGGAGTGATGCATGTGCGGAACTGGACCTGGTGGCAGGGGGGCATCGCGCTTGGCCTCCTCTCCACCCTGGCGATGGTGCTCCTGAAACCGCTGGGCGTCTCGACCTTCTTCCCCTCCAGCCTGGCCATCGTCCTGAAGCCCCTGTTCCCCGGCTTCGTCGAGGCGAACGCGTACTTCCAGACGGTACCCCTGACCATCGGGCCGGAGCACCTGCTGGTGCTGGGCATCCCGCTCGGCGGCTATCTCGCCTACAAGCTCTCCGGTGAGAAGCCGGCCGAAGGAACGGGCACCGGCCTGGCCACGACCAGCCCGCTGCTGGCCTTCACCGGCGGCTTCCTGGTGCTCTTCGGCGCCCGGATGGCCGGCGGCTGCACGACCGGCCACGTGCTGGCCGGCATGTCGCAGCTCTCCGTCGCAGGCTTCCTGTTCGCCGCCGCCGTGTTCGCGGGCGGCATCCCGGCGGCCCTGCTGCTGAAGCGGAGGTGGAGCTAGATGGACCTGCTGCTGGGTCTCCTGATCGGGACGGCCTTCGGCTTCATCCTGCGTCGGTCCCGGGTCGCGTCCAACGCCTGCATCCGGGGGGCGCTGACCCTCACGGACTTCCACATGCTGAAGCTGCTCCTGACCGCGGTGGGGGTCACGCTGATCCTGGCCTTCCCCCTCAGCACCCTCGGTATCGTCAATTTCTCCATCAAGACGACCTACGTGGTCGGTATCGTCGTCGGCGGGCTGTTCTTCGGCATCGGGATGGCCGTGGCAGGATTCTGCCCCGGCACGATCCTGGCCGCGGTGCCCGGGGGCGACAGGCGCTTCTGGTGGGCCGTGGTCGGCGGGTTCGCGGGCTCCTTCGCCTACGCGCTGGTCTACGAGCCGCTGAAGCCCCTCCTGATCACGCCGCTCAACTTCGGCAAGCTCACGCTGTACGAACTGCTCGGCCTCAATCCGGTCGTGACGGGCGTCGGCGTCGGCGTCCTGCTGCTGACCGGCGTGATCCTGCTCGACCGGCTGACGGCGCGGAGGCAACCGCAGATCCCGGACCTGGCCCGGATGGGCGACGACTAGCCGTCGGGCAGTCCCCCGGCCCAAACTGGCGGCGAAAACCGCCTGCGCCAGACTCTGGGCCCTGTTTCCACTGCGGGGAGAATCCAGCCCTCTGGATTCTCCCCGCAGTGCTTCTTTCTGTCCAACCGGCCCCCCGGCATCCCCCACCGCTTCCCCAACGGACTAGTCCGATAGAGACACGCCCTACGATCGTGTAGAACTTTTGCACCGATCTGACAACATTGCAGCAGGAGCCGAATACGTTCACATAGAACACCCAATGTGTGCGAACCGAACATGAATATCCCAAACTCAGACGATGGAGAGGTTCAATATGAACATTCGCGACCGGCTAAATAAGATCTTGGAGAACCTGCAGCAGCACGGTCAGGTACAGGTGCGGGAGCTGGCCCAGGAGTTCGGCGTGTCCGAGATGACCATCCGCCGGGACCTCGAACGGCTGGCGAAAGAGGGTCACCTCGTGCGCACCTACGGCGGGGCCACCGTCGCGGCCGGGCTCATCGGCGAGCAGCCGTTTGCGGCCAAGGCCGTCTCCCACATCGAAGAGAAGCAGCGCATCGGCCGGGCCGCCGCGGACCTGGTGCAGGAGGGCGACGTGGTGCTGCTGGACGCCGGCTCCACCACCCTCGCCATCGCCCGCTGCCTGAAGGGGCGCAAGGGGCTCACGGTGATCACCGTGGACCTGCGCATCGCCCTCGAGCTCTGCGACGAGCCCGGGATCGAGGTCATCGTCACCGGCGGCACCGCCATGCCGGAGGTCTACAACCTGCTGGGGCCGCTGGCCGAGCAGTTCGTGCGCAGCCTCACGGTGAACATCGGCTTCGTCGGCACTTCCTCTGCGGATGTCGAGCACGGCCTCACCACCCCCACCCTCGCCAAGGTGACGCTGAAGCGGGCGATCATCCAGGCCGCGCAGCACGCGGTGCTGGTTACGGATTCCTCCAAGTTCAACCGCAGGGCGACCTACCAGATCTGCCACTTCTCCGCGTTCGACCGGGTGATCACCGACCACGGACTGCCCCCCGAGGCAGAGAAGGCGATCCGCGAAGGAGGGATACCCCTTGACCTCGTCTGAGAACCGTCCCGCAGTCGGCGTCATCGCAGACGACCTCACCGGCGCCAACGCCACCGGCGTCCTGCTCAGCCGCACCGGCTATCCCACCGCGTCGCTGACCGAGCTCCGCTGGCCCGATGGCGGCCTGGATGACTACCCCTGCATCGTCATCGCCACGGAATCGCGGGCCGCGCCGGCCGACGAGGCGCGCCGCCGCGTGGATGCCGCCTCCCGGCTCCTGCTGGACCACGGCCGCCGGCCCATGGCCAAGCGCATCGACTCCACCCTCAGGGGCAACGTCGGCCCGGAGGTGGAGGCGGTGCTGGCGGCCCTGGGCCCGGGCTCCGTCGCCGTGGTCACCGGCGCCTTCCCCGCCAGCGGCCGGACGGCGCGCGACGGCATCCACTACGTGCACGGCGTGCCCCTGGCCGAAACGGAGGTGCGGAACGACCCGCTCTGCCCCGTCACCGAATCGCACGTGCCCACCCTGGTCCGCAGCCAGACCAGCCTGCCCGTGGAACTGCTGCCGCTCGCGCGCGTGCGGGCGGGGGCCGGGGCGGTGGCCGAGACGATCGCCGAGATGGCCGGGCAGGGCGTGCGCATCGTCTGCGCCGATGCCGAGACCGATGAGGACATCCGGACGCTGGGCCTCGGCATGGCCCGCAGCGGCGTCACCTGCGTCGCCGCCGACCCCGGACCGCTCACGGCGGCCTTCGTCACGGCGTCCGTTCCGCCCGTGCCGCGGCGGGTGCTGGTGGTGGCCGGCAGCGTCACCGACCTCACGCGGAAGCAGCTGGACCACCTGGAGGCCGAGACCGGCACCCGGCTGATCCGCGCGGATGCCCGGCGCCTGGGCCAGGGCGGCGAGGCCGCGGAGGCCGAGATCGAGCGGGTGGTCGGGGAGCTGGCCGCAATGCCCGCCGAACAGCCAGTGATCGGCATTCGCAGCTCAGAGATCCTGACCGTCGACTCGGAGACGGCCGGGCGCATCGCCGCCGGGTTTGCCGAGATCGCCGCCCGCGCCCTCCACCGGCTGCCCGGCATAGCGGGCATCTACACCACCGGTGGCGACATCACGCTGGGCGTCTGCCGCCGCCTGCAGGCGGGAGCGATCGAGCTGAGGGCCGAGGTCCTGCCGCTGGCCGTGCAGGGCCACCTGCTGGGCGGCCTGCGCCCCGACCTGGCCATCGTCACCAAGGGCGGCCTCATCGGCGACCACACCGCGGCGGTCACCTGCGTCCGCCACCTGCTGAACCTGTGAGCACGACCCACGAAACTGAGGCCCTTCCCCTGCGAGCGGTGGGCAGACCCCGCCAACTGGAGCCCTACCCCGCGAGCGGGGGGCAGACCCCGCCAACTGAAGCCCTACCCCGCGAGCGGGGGGCAGACCCCGCCAACTGAAGCCCTACCCCGCGAGCGGCGGGCACACCCCAACAGACTTGAGGAGGACACCCTGATGCAAACACGGCCCCTGATCGGCATCACCATGGGCGACCCGGCCTCCATCGGGCCGGAGATCGCCGCAAAAGCGCTGAACAACCCGGAGATGTACGAGCTGTGCCGCCCCATCCTGTTCGGCGACAGCCGGGTGATGGCTCGCGCCTTCGAGACCACGGGCGTGCGGCTCGACCTGCACCCGGTGGCTTCCCCGGCAGAGGGCAAGTACCGGCATGGGACCATCGACCTGGTGGACATCCAGCTCGTGGACATGAACAGCCTGAAGTGGGGCGAGGTGCAGGCTCCGGCCGGCGCGGCCTCCTTCGCCTACATCAAGCGCGCGATCGAACTGGCCCGGGAAGGGGCCATCGATGCCGTAACGACGGGTCCGATCAATAAGGAAGCGCTGAGGGCGGCCGACATCGATTTCATCGGCCACACCGAGATGTTCGGGGCGTTCACCGGCAGCCACGACCCCCTCACCATGTTCGAGACCCGGGGGCTGCGGATCTTCTTCCTCACCCGCCACGTGGCGCTGGCCGAGGCCATCCGCATGATCACCCGGGAGCGGGTGCTGGATTACATCCGCAGGTGCACGGCCGCGCTCCGGCAGCTCGGCCTGGAGCGGCCGAAGCTCGCGGTGGCCGGACTGAACCCCCACGGCGGCGAGCACGGCCTGTTCGGAGATGAGGAGGTCCGGGAGATCGAGCCGGCCATTCAGGCCGCGCAGGCGGAAGGGTACGACGTGAGCGGCCCGTACCCGGCCGACTCCGTCTTCTGGCACGCCGCGCAGGGCCGCTTCGACGCGGTGCTGAGCCTCTACCACGATCAGGGGCACATCGCGGCCAAGATGTACGACTTCGAGCGCACCGTCTCCATCACCCTCGGCCTGCCCTTCCTCCGCTCCTCCGTCGACCACGGCACGGCGTTCGACATCGCCGGCACGGGGAAGGCCAGCTCCGTCAGCCTGGAAGAGGCGATCCGGGTCGCAGCCAAATACGCATCGGCGTTTCGCCGCGCGGGGTGAGGTCTGCCGGGGCCTCACCTCCGCGCGCCTCCATCCATTACGAGTGTCGAAGGAGGTTTAGGTATGGCAGTCTCAGGTACCCAGATGCTCCTGGCCCTGGTCATCGGCATCGTCGTCCTCGTCCTGCTGATCCTGAAGACCAAGATCCACGCTTTCCCGGCACTGATCATCGCGGCCGCGCTCATCGGCCTGATCGGCGGCATGGATCCGGTCGATGTCAGTTCGGCCATCACCGGCGGGTTCGGCAGTACCCTGGGCAGCATCGGTATCGTCATCGGCTTCGGCGTGATGATGGGCCGCATCCTGGAGGTCTCCGGCGCCGCGGAACGCATGGCGATCTTCTTCCTGAAACGCCTGAGCCGGAACCGCCCGGAGTGGGCCCTGGCCGCCACCGGCTACTTCACCTCCATCCCGATCTTCTGTGATTCCGGTTACGTCATCCTGGCGCCGCTCGCCAAGGCGCTCTCCCGGCAGAGCGGCAAGTCCGTGGTCACCCTGGGCATCTCGCTGGCCGTGGGTCTGGTGGCCACGCACCACCTGGTGCCGCCGACCCCGGGCCCGCTGGGAACCGCCGGCATCTTCGGGGCGGACGTCGGCAAGATGGTCCTGTGGGGCATTGTGTTCGCGATCCCCGTCGTGGCCGTGGGCATCGCCTACGCCACCTGGCTGGGCCGGAAGATCTACCAGGTGCCCACCGAGGACGGCGAGGGCTGGGAGCGCAAAGAATGGAAGGCCGAATACGAGCAGGCGGTCGAGGTTGAGGAGCGGGAGGACCTGCCCAGCACGGCGCTCTCCTTCGCGCCCATCCTGGTGCCCATCATCCTGATCCTCCTCAACACCACCCTCTCCGCCGTCGGCGCCAGCAGCGCATTCGCCCGCTTCCTCATCTTCCTGGGCCAGCCGATCATCGCCGTGCTGTTCGGCCTGCTCATCGCCATCTACGGCCTGGGCGCGAAGATCACCCGGCCCGACATCCTGAAGGAGTTGGAGAAGGGCGTCCAGTCGGCCGGCATCATCATCCTGGTGACCGGTGCGGGCGGCGCGCTGGGCAACGTCATCCGGGCCAGCGGCGTAGGCGACTACCTGGCGCAGACCCTGGCCGACAGTGCGCTGCCGGCCATCCTGCTGCCGTTCATCATCGCCACCGCCCTGCGGCTGATCCAGGGCTCCGGCACCGTCGCCATGCTGACGGCCGCCTCGATCACCGCGCCGATCCTGGGCCCGCTGGGCGTCAATCCCGTCTTTGCCGCCATGTCCGCCTCGATGGGCGCCTTCGTCTTCAGCTACTTCAACGACTCCTTCTACTGGGTCGTCAACCGCTTCATCGGCATCGAGGACGTGCGGGAACAGATCAGGGTCTGGTCGGTTCCCACCACCCTGGCCTGGCTCACATCCGGCATCTGCTTGGTGATCGTGAACGCCATATTCGGGTAGCGTGCGGGCGCGCGAGCGGCCCGGGAGGCAGGGCATCTGCCTCCCGGGCCGTTGTCGTGTCTCTATGCTAGCGCAAGCCTGCGCCAGCACACGGCCATGCTAGCGCAAGGCCGCGGGGCAGGCGAGCTCCAGCGTTACGCAGAGCTCGCCGCAGCCGCCCTCCCACGTGCGGGAGAAGGGCAGCTTGGCGATGACCCGGCGCATGGCCCGGTTGTCGGCCAGCATGTACGCCTGCAGCCGGGTGAAACCCCGCTCCCGGGCGGCGGCCACCAACTCGTGGCCCATGGCGGTGCCGATGCCCTCGCCCTGGCAGTCGTCGCGCACGACGATGGCGATCTCGGCGCAGTCCTCCGACACGCGGCCCAGCTCGCCGACGCCGATGACCTCACCTTCGCTCAGAGCCAGCAGCACAGTCCGCTCGTCCGGATCGCCCCCGCAGAGGCGCGCCGCCTCGACCTCCCCCGAGATGCGCAGGCCCGAGCAGTAGCGGAAGCGCAGCGTCCGGGGAGACAGGCGCTCGTACATCTCGACGATGACGGGGGCATCTGCCGGCGTGCAGGGCCGGATGGTGACCAGGCGCCCCGTCCGGGATTCAAAGGAGACCGTCTCGTGCTGCAGAATGGCGGGCATAGGCAGCCCTCACTTTCTGAATGCGGCCGCGAATATTGTTACCATTTTCACTTATAGTGTATCCCGGCGGGCGCCTTTCATACAATGACACTTCCGGCCCTACCTTCCCCCCTCCGTTCGGCCCTGATACGCGATACGCCGCCTACTGTCCAGATGGCACCCGGCTAGATCGCGCCGATGAAGAAATCCTCCAGCAGCCGGTGAAAGGTGTCCCGGTACTCGATCTGCGTCCAGTGGCTGCACCGGCCGATCACATGGAGCTGGACGCGGGGCAGGCGGGCGAGCAGGTGCAGGCTGCTCTCCAGCGGCACCACCTTGTCATCTCGCCCGTGGATCAGCAGGACCGGATTCTGGATGCGCCGCAGCGCGGAGTCGGGCAGGACCAGCTGATCCAGGATATCCTGGCGGGGCCGGGGGAACATGGCCTCGTAGGAGGCCCGCACCCGGGGCTCCACGGCCAGGGCGAAGCGCATCTCGGCGATGGCATCGATATTGCCGCCGACCGCCGAGTCGTCGTAGGCAAACCAGCGGAAGGCCTGCGCGAGCGTCCGGGGCGACGGATCCTCGTAGAAGCCCCAGACCCGGTCCAGTTCGGGGCTGAGGCGGATCGGTCCGCCGGCGGGACCCATCAGCACGGCGCGGTCGAACCGCTCCGGCGCCTCGGCCAGCAGGTGAAGGGCGATCGCGCCGCCCATGGAGTTGCCCACCAGGTGGACCCGGCCGAGCTTCAGCTCGTCCAGCAGGGCCAGGATCTGGTCGATCCACAGCCGCATCCAGCGGCGGATCCCCTGCGGCGCCGGGTCGGGATGCAGGCTCTGCCCGAAGCCGGCCAGGTCGGGCGCGATGGTGTGGAAGCGCTCACCCAGCGTGGGCACGGCGTACTGCCAGTTGGCCCACGCGGACGCCCCCGGGCCGGAGCCGTGCAGGAACAGGATCGCCTGCTCATGCTCGGTTCCGGCCTGGTGGACGAAGGTGTCGCCCGCGCGCGTCTTCAAGAGCGTCTGAGTCACCTGTGTCATCGTTCCACTCCTCTTTGCGAGTTGCGCATACCTAAATATTTGGCGTCCGGGACAAGAAGCCTGCCGGTCAGAACCCGTAGATCGCCATGCCGCCGTCCACCATAAGGGCCTGGCCGGTGACGTAACTGGACGCCGCCGACGCCAGGAAGACCACCGGCCCGACGAGCTCGCTGAGGTCGCCGATGCGCCGCATGGGCGTGCGGGCCAGGATCTCGGCCACGTACTGCTCATCCTGCAGCAGCTGCTCGGTC
>JAMNXV010000027.1 GCA_023623185.1 Bacillota bacterium | reverse complement strand
TCGCAATGTACGAGAAAATCGAACCCGTATTCTCAATCTCCAGCCTTACGATCAGCCGCATACTGGACAGCCGTTGAACCACGGGGGGACCAGCCTCCTTCATGGGGCCCCATGACAACTTGGGTTAAGACCAACGACTATTATAGCAAGAACGTTTCCCTTCGCAGCAGGGAGGCGGCGATTTGGCCACGACACCCACCGCCGGGCGGTTTAGGACTAGGTACTATGAATTAGGCATAACTCGCCCGATTCCTTCTTCTTATCCGCCCTGTTTGAAAAAGTCCACGATCATGTGGAAAAGCTGCTCCGTGGCCGGGTTCCAGCCGGGGTTCGGATGCCGGAAGGCGAGGCTGGTCATGCGGGCCATGTGCGGCATCCGGTCGACCTCCACCCGCACCAGGGTGCCCAGGGCCAGCTCCCGCTCCACCGCAGACGCGGGCACCAGCGCGTAGCCGAACCCGGCCTCGACCATGAGGGTGACCGCCTCGTGCGAGTCGAACTCCATGGTGACGTTGGGGTACACCCCGCTCTGCTCCAGCATCGCCTCCACGAAAGTGCGGAAGCGGGACGGCGCCTGGAACGAGATCAGCTCGATCTCCCCCAGCTGCTCCAGCGGCAGCGGATCGGGCAGCTCGTGGCGGCGGTCGGGGGCACAGACCAGCACCACCGGGTCCTCCACCAGCGGTACGGAGCGCAGCCGGGAGTGCGTCACCGGCGTCGGCAGAATCGCCAGCTCGATCTCGCCCTCCAGCAGCAGCTCGATCGTCGCCTGCGTGCGGCCGGCCTTCACGTGCACCCGGATCCCGGGGTGCTCCTTCTTGAACGCGGCCAGGATGGGCGGCAGCAGCCGGAGCCCGACGGTCGTCACCGCGCCGAGGTTGATGCGTCCCCGGTCCGGATGGGCCAGGTCTGCCACCTCCTCCTTCAGCGCGCTCACCGCCGCGACGATGCGCCGGGCCCGCTCGTAGACCAGCCGGCCCTCCGGCGTCACGTGAATCTGCCGGCCCGAGCGGTCCAGCAGCTCAGCGCCCAGCTCGGCCTCCAGGGCGGCGACCTGGCGGGTGACCGCCGGCTGGCTCAGGCCCACCAGGGCGCCCGCCCGTGCGAAACCGCCGGTCTCCACGACACGGCAGAACGTAGTGAGGTGCTGCAGCAACACAGGCACGGCCTCCTCCAGAACACCCGGCGCCCGATGCACCGGGGGTATTCGCGGTATGTCAAATACGCATGTTCATCATACCCGAATAAGTCGTATAGTTGGAAGTGGAAGCAAAGGACCCACACTCGACAGCAACCATCGACCAGGGGCAGGCGGGAGTCCTGCCCTCGAAGCATGCAACTTAAGGAGGGGACCAGGTTGCTGAAGGAGGTTTGCTGGCAGATCGGCGGTGAACAGGGCTCGGGCCTTGATTCCACTGCCGAGGTGTTCAACACGGTCGCCAGCCGGGCCGGTTACTACGTGTACGCGTACAAGACCTTTGCCTCCCGCATCAAAGGTGGACACACCGACTTCACCACGCGGCTGTCGGTGGAGCGCGTACTCGCGCCGGCCGCCGGCGTCAACCTGCTGGTCGTGCTGGACCAGGAGTCGATCGATCTCTGCGCCCGCAACGTCTACCCCGGTGCCATCATCCTGGCGGAGGAGGCCTTCGAGCCCAAGCTGCCCGAAGGCATCGACGCCAGGCTGCTGACCATGCCCTTTAATAAGATGGCCCTGGCTCTGGGCAACACCCTCATGAAGAACAACCTCGTGCTCGGCGCCTCGGCCGCCTTCCTGGGCCTGCCGCTGGAGGGCTTCAAGGCCTATGCCCAGCGCCGCTGGGGCAACCGGGGCGAGGAGTTTGTGGCGCTTATCCATAAGGCCATGGAGCAGGGCTACCAGTACGTGGAGGAACACTGGCCCGACCTGCGGCTCCAGCTTGCCCAGCCCGACGGGCAGGAGCGCCTGCTCATGACCGGCAACGACGCGGCCGCCCTCGGCGCGCTGGCCGGCGGCTGCCGCCTGATGTTCTCCTATCCCATCACGCCCGCCTCCGAGATCGCCGAGAACCTGGTGAAGGCGTTCCCGAAGGTGGGCGGTGTCGCGGTGCAGATGGAAGACGAGCTGGCCTCGATCGTGGCCTGCGTCGGCGCCGGCTTCGGCGGGGCGCGGGCGATGACCGCGACCTCGGGCCCCGGCATCTCGCTCATGCAGGAGGCCCTGGGCCTCGCCTCCATGACCGAGACGCCGGTGGTGGTGGTCGACACCCAGCGGGGCGGCCCCTCCACGGGCATGCCCACCAAGCAGGAGCAGTCCGACCTGCTCGCCCTGGCCTACGGCGGCCACGGCGAGGGCCCGCGCATCGTGCTGGCCCCGGGCTCGGTGGAGGAGCTCATCCCCATGACGGCCGAGGCCTTCAACCTGGCAGACAACTACCACTGCCCGGTGCTGATCGCCTCTGACCTGGCCCTGGCGCTCTTCCAGCAGACTGTGGAGCCGGCCGCGGCCGACCTCGCCAACCTGCCCAAGGTCGACCGCGGGCCCATCGCCAATCCGGAGGAGCTGGCGGCCCTGGGGCGCGACGTCTTCGAGCGGTACAGCAAGCAGGTGAACGAGAACGGCGTCTCGGCCCGCTCGCTGCCGGGCATGAAGAACGGCCAGTTCCTGGCCACCGGCGCCGAGCACGGCCCGATGGGCAAGGTCACCGAGAACCCCGCCAACCGCGTCTATATGATGAACCGCCGCCTGCGCCGGCTGACCAAGGTGAACACCGAGGCGGTGCGCTACTTCGGCAGCCCGAACGCCGACCTGGTGCTGCTGGCCTTCGGCACCACCCTGGGCGCGGCGAAGGAGGCCCAGCCGATCATCGAGGAGATGACCGGCAAGAAGGTCGGCGTGCTGCAGATCCGGCTCATTTACCCGGTGCCCGTGGCCGACATCGCCCGGCACGTGGGCGATGCCACGGCGCTGGTGGTGGAGTCCAACGCCACGGGGCAGTTCGCCTTCATGCTGAAGGGCTCGGGCTACGACCAGGAGAAGGTGGCGAGCCTGCTCCGGTACGACGGCAACCTGTTCACCGTGAAGGACATCGTCGATGGCGCCCGGGCGGTGCTGGCCGGCGAGGCCAGGTACCTGGTCACCGGCGGCGGCCAGGGCGTGCGGCCCACCGAAGACCCGACCATCGTGCTGGCGGCGAAGGAGGCGTAAGCGACATGGCAGTTACCATGGCGGATTTCCGGACTTCCGAGAAGTCCTGGTGGTGCCCGGGCTGCGGCGACTTCGGCGTGCTGGCGGCCCTGCAGAAGGCGCTGGTCGAACTGCAGATCGATCCGGAGAAGGCGGCGGTGGTCTCGGGCATCGGCTGCTCCGGCAAGATCGGCAACTATATCAACTCGTACAACCTGCATGTGGTGCACGGCCGGGCGCTGGCGGCGGCCCAGGGGCTGAAGCTGGCCAACCGGGAGCTGACGGTGATCGCCGCAGGCGGCGACGGCGACGGCTTCGCCATCGGCATGGGGCACTACATGCACGCCCTGCGCCGGAACGTGAACATCACCTATATCGTGATGGACAACATGATCTACGGCCTCACCAAGGGGCAGACCTCCCCCACCTCCGAGAGCGGCTTCTCGACCCGCTCCACGCCGGCCGGCAACGTGGAGAAGCCGGTGAACCAGCTGCAGCTGGCGATCGCCTCGGGCTGCGGCTTCGTGGCCAACGGCTTCTCGGCCAACCAGAAGCAGCTGGTGGAGATCATCAAGCGGGCCATCCAGCACCCGGGCTTCGCCCTGGTGAACACCTACTCGCCCTGCGTCACGTTCAACAAGCTGAACACGTTCGACTTCTTCAAGCAGAACCTGGTGAACCTGGATGAGGACCCGGACTACGACCGGCACGACCGCTTCGCGGCGATGAAGAAGCTGATGGAGACGGAGGAGCTGGTGACGGGGATCATCTACGAGGACCCGAACTCGGTGCCGTACGAGGCGAAGGTGGCCGGCTACCGGGAAGAGGGCATCGTGAACCAGGACTGGTCCGTGGATCCGGCGGTGTGGCAGCAACTGGTGGATCAGTACAAGTAGGCGTAGAGCAAGCCCGGCGGCGTGGTGCCGCCGGGCTCAAAATCTACCCCTTCACCCCGCCCACGTTCAGCCCCTCAATGAAGTACCGCTGAGCGGCGAAGAAGAGGCCCAGGATGGGCACGGCCATCAACACCGACATGGCCATCATGTAGTTCCACATGGGGGCCTCCTTGGAGAGCGACTGCTCGAAAAACTTCAGGCCCAGGATCATCGGGAAGTTCTCCATCGTGTTCAGGTAGATGAGCGGCCCCTGGAAGTTGTTCCAGTTGCCCTGAAACGCCAGCACCCCGATGGCCAGCAGGGCCGGCCGGATGAGGGGCAGCATGATGTGCCAGTAGATCTGCACCACGTTGGCCCCGTCCATGACCGCGGCCTCCTCCATCTCCCTCGGGATGGTCAGGAAGAACTGGCGCATCATGAAGATGTAAGCCGGGCCCCAGGCGAACCAGGCGCCCACGGTGAGCGGCACGAACGTGTCGACCTGCTTCAGCTTCGCCCAGATGAGGAAGCTGGGGATCATGGTGACCACGCCGGGCAGCATCATCGTGCAGAGCAGGATGAAGAAGAGGACGTTGCGCCCCCTGAACTGGAAGCGGGCGAAGCCGTAGGCCACCAGCGACGTGGTGAGCAGCTCGGCGGCCATCGCCAGCACGGTGATGAAGAGCGTGTTCAGCAGGAACCGGCCGAAGGGGAGCATGCGCCACGCGTCGATGTAGTTCCGCCAGACCGGGGGCCGGGGAACCCACTCCGGCGGGTAGGCGAAGAGCGCGTCGGTGCCCTTCAGCGAGGTCGAGATCATCCAGAACAGGGGCACGACGATCACCGCCGCCCCGAGCGTCAGCAGGAAGTAGGTCAGAAAGCCCTTCAGCAGGTTGGACAGCCTGTGGTTCATCCGCGGTTCCCTCCTCCCCCTCACTGGTTGCGGACCTCGCCCTCGTAGTAGACGTAGGCGTCCGACCACTTCCACACCAGGGCGGTCAGGATCATGATCAGGAGCATCAGGAACCAGGCCACCGCCGAGGCGTACCCCATCTTGAACTGGGTGAAGCCCTGCTGGTACACGTACACGTTCAGGAACGTGCCTGCGCCGCCGGGGGTCTTGATGAAGAGCGGCGCGGTGAAGTTCTGCATGGCGCCGATGATACCCATGATCATCACGTAGAGCAGGGCCGGCGAGATCATGGGCACGGTGATGCGCCAGAAGACGGTCCAGGAGCTGGCCCCGTCCACCCGGGCCGCCTCCTTCAGCTCCTTCGGCACGTTCTTCAAGGCCGCCAGCAGGATGACCGTGTTGGCGCCGAACACGCCCCAGAACGACATGATGATGAAGGAGGGCAGCACCAGCCGCTCATCCGAGAACCAGGAAAGCGGCTCCATGCCCAGCAGGTTGTAGACGGGCATCAGCAGGCTGTTGATGAGCCCCCGGCTGGCGAACATCCAGCGCCAGAGCAGGGCGGTGGCGGCCGCGGGCAGCACCGCCGGCACGTAGTAGAGCGTGCGCCAGAAGCCCACGCCCCTCACCTCACGGGCCAGGAGGGTCGCCGTGGCCAGGGCCCCCAGCATCCCCAGTGGCACGCTGATCACCGAGTAGAGCACGGTCAGCCGCACCGACGGCCAGAAGCGGGGATCCCTGGTGAACATGTCCCGGTAGTTCTGCAGGCCGACCCAGCGGGGCGGCGTGAGCACGTCGTACTCCGTGAAGGAGAGAAAGAGCGAGGCCACGATGGGAAAGAGCTGCCAGATGACCAGCCCCAGCAGCCACGGCAGGATGAGGGCATAGCCGATGGCGGTGGAGCGCCGCGCCTTCATCGCCCGGAGGAAGCCGTAGGTCGCGAACATGAGCAGGATGATGGCCCCGCCGACCGCCAGCCAGCGGACCAGGGTGTACAGATACGGATTGGACACGGATACTCCCCCCTCTTCTTGCGAACAGGGCCGCGGGCCGGTCCCCTGCTGCCAGGGAGACCGGCCCGCGCACTCGTCCGCTGCTAGGGCAGCACCTCTTCCAGGCTGGCCCGGGCCTTACCGGCCAGTTCCGCCGCGGTTCCCTTCTTGCTGTACAGCGGCTCCTGCACCTGCTCCCAGAAGATGGTGTCCCACTCCTGGTGCTTCGGGATGATCCGGAAGGCGCGCATCTCCTGCGCCGCCTGCATGATCGTCTCGGCCCCGCTCTCCTTCCTGGGCTCGTTCTTGATGATCTGCTCCGCTGTCGCCATCGACTTGCGCGGCGGCACAATCTTCCAGTTGTGGATGCCCTCGGTCAGGGCGATCAGCGCCTCGTAGGCCTCGTCGGGGTGCTCGGTCTTGGCGTTCACAGCCGTCGAGGCGGTCCAGGCGAAGGTGGTCCGGTTCTTGGGCCCCTGCGGCACCCGCACGTGGCCCACCCGCAGGCCCTCCACCCGGTCCAGGTCATCCGACGCGCCGCCGAAGAACATCGCGATCTTCCCGGCCTTGAACATCTCGCTGAAGCCCTGCTCGTTGACGGTGGCCATGGGCGGCGCGACCTCTTCGTTGTAGATGATGGAGTTGTAGAACTCCAGGGCCTCGATGGCCTCAGGCGAGTCGATGGGCGAGGACTTCAGGTCGGGGCTGATGACCTCGCCGCCCGCCTGCCAGATGAACATGTGCACCGGCGGCCAGCCGTTGAAGGAGGTGCCCCAGATGCCCCGCTCCTTGTCGGTCAGCTGGGCGGCCAGCTCGCGGAACTCCTCCCACGTCCAGTCGTCGGTGGGGTACGGGATGTTCTTCTCGTCAAACAGGTCCATGTTGTAGTAGACGATGACGGGCTGGGCGACCCAGGGCAGGCCGTAGGTGCGGCCCTCGTACTGGGCGTGCTCCAGCACCAGCGGGAAGTAATCGTCAAGGTCGGCCACCGGCCGGTCGTCGGCCGCCAGCCGGTCGGTCAGGTCCAGCAGCGCGCCCCGGGCGGCGTAGGGCACCACGTACTCCTGAGCGAGCCAGAGCAGATCGGGCGCCGTCCCGCCGGCGAACATGGTCTGGATCTTGGTATAGTAGTCGGCCGGTGCGGGCTCGTGGACGATCTGGAAGGTCTCGGCCTCCGCGTTGATCTCGTCGATGATCGCCTCCAGCTCCGCGGCCTCCTGGGCGCCGGCCCACGTCGCCAGGCGAATCGTCACTTTCTCCCGGGAGGCGGACTGCTCGTCGGCCTTCCCCTCGGCCGCGGGCTGCGGGCTGCCGCCCTGCGTGTCGGAGCTATCGGTCTGAGTGCCACCACACGCGGTGAGAAGCAGCGAGAGCGTGAGCAGCAGTGCAGTGATGAGTTTTGGTGTACGTCTCATCCCAATACCTCCTCAAAAAATGCTTGTAAATGAGAACGCCGCGGGGGCGGGTTCACCCCTGCGAGCGGGTTCTCCGTAGAGCGGTGGACGCACGGCCGACGACCACGGCGTGCATGGTGATGGTGACCGGCGTCAGGTCGGCGGAGGCGAGCCGGTCGAGCATCCGGCGCGCGACCAGGCGGCCCATCTGCCCCCTGTCCACCCGCACGGAAGTGAGCGGCGGGTTCACCCGGCCGGCCTGCGGGATGTCGCCGAAGCCCGCCAGGCCGACATCGCCGGGGATGGAGAGTCCCCTCGCCTTGACGATTCCCAGGAGGTGGAGCGCCGTCATGTCGCTGCCCGCCACCAGGGCGAAGGGCGGCCTGAGCGTCTCGCATAGTTCCTCCACCACCTCCGCAGCGGAAGTCCAGCCGGCCCCCAGCTCGCAGTGGCGGGTCCGGAGCCCCTGGACGCCGCTCTGGCTCACCGCCTGCTCGAACCCGCGCCGCCGGGCGGCGGAGGCCGGGTCGGCGAAAGACTCGCTGACGAAGGCCAGGCTGCGGTAGCCCTGCTCCAGCACGTGCGCGGTCAGGTCCTCGCCGCCGCCCAGGTCGTCGGCGACCACGGAGTCGACCCCGCGCACCCGCCGGTCGACGACAATCGTCGGCTTGCCCTGGCGCTGCGCCTCACGGGCCAGCTCCTCCGACGCGCCGTTGCAGATGAGGATGAAGGCATCGGACCGGTCCCGCTGCGCCCGCACGACCGCCTCCGCCCCCTCCGCCGGGCTGTAGGGCAGCAGCGCCAGCTCGTGGCCTGCCTCCCGGAGCACCTGGTGCGCGGCGCTGAGCAGCTGCGCCCACCCTGAGGGCTCGGGGTCGTCGCCCTCCCCCCGCTGGGGCAGGGCCACGGCGATGCGCCGGGGGCTCGCCCCGCGCCCTTCGATGGTGCGGATGGCGTCGTGGACCCGGCGCTTCAGGTCGGCGGAGACCGTGGGATGTTCGTTCAGGACCC
>JAMNXV010000176.1 GCA_023623185.1 Bacillota bacterium | reverse complement strand
CTGGGCGAACAAGCTGCGCTCGGCTCTGACGATGCTGGGCCTGATCATCGGCGTCGGTTCGGTGATCGCCATCATCGCCATCGGGCGGGGCACTCAGAAGGCGGTGGCCGCCGAGCTGGATGCGCTCAATGGCGGCGTCTTCCAGCTCATGGCGACCCCCGGGTGGTCGGAGGATGGCCAGCCCACGGCGAGGCTGCGCATGTTCCGCGACGATGACATTGCGCTCCTTAAGGAAGCCCTGCCGGAGATCGACCTGATCGACCCGCAGGTGGGCATGAGCGGCCGGATCACCTTCGGCCGGGAGGTCGAGTGGTGGGACTGGATCCGGGGCGCGGGCGCGGATACCGCGGCCCTGATGAACATCCAGCTCTCGGCCGGCCGCTGGTTCACCGAGGAGGAGATCCTCCGGGGCGACCGGGTGATGGTGCTCTCGGCCAGCCGTGTGGAGTACATCCTGGGGGAGGGCGTCAATCCCCTGGGGATCGAGCTGATGGTCAATGGCTACCCCTTCCAGATCATCGGCGTGATCGCACCCAACACCGGCATGCTGTCGCAACTGCTGGACAGCCCGGGCGGCGACTTCTACGTCCCGCGCAGCTACATCACCCGCGTCACGGGCCAGAACGACGGCTACGACCCGGTGGAGGTCAAGGACCTCGCGGTGCGGGTGATGGAGCGCCTGTACCCGGGCACGGGTTACCAGGCCCACATCTGGACTGACTTCATGGGCGAGTTCAACCAGGTGATCTCGATCGTGACCGGCGTGATGGCGGCCATCGCCGGCATCTCGCTGGTCGTGGGCGGCGTGGGCATCATGAACATCATGATGGTCTCGGTGACCGAGCGCACCCGCGAGATCGGGCTGCGCAAGGCGATCGGCGCCCGGCGCAGCGACATCCTCATGCAGTTCCTGGTGGAGGCCCTCACGCTCTGCCTGATCGGCGGCGCCATCGGCATCCTGCTGGCGGCGGGGCCGGTCACGGTGGCTGCCAACTTCCTCGATGCGCCGCTGAGCATCGACCTCTACGCGATCACGCTGGCCCTGGGCTTCTCCGCGGCCGTGGGGCTGATCTTCGGCGTCTACCCGGCGGTGAAGGCCGCGCGCATGGATCCGATCGAGGCGCTGCGGTACGAGTAAGAACAAGATCGTCGCCCACCAGTGGGCGAGTTCCCTATGCGCGCAGCAGGGGCGGTGCAGACCATGCACCGCCCCTGCTGTCGGTCAGTCTGTGGCGTCGCCGCGCCCGTCGATGCGGGCCGCGATGGACTGTGCCCTCTGCGTGACCGCATCCATCCGCACTCGGGGTGTACACCGAGACCAGCATGAACCAGCGCCGGAGCCGGGGTTGTTCGTGCAGGCGATCCCTGAGGCGCTGGAACCGTTCCAGCGCAGCTTCCGGCTCTCCCGCATCCAGCAACCGGCGTCCCTGGAAGAACTGCCGCAGGGCCTGCCGCTGGATCCGGCGCAGGATCAGCAACAGGACGGGCAGGCCGACAACCACCAGCGGGTGAAAGTGAGCCGCCGCGAAAATGGCGATGATACCGGCAAGGATGACGATCAGCGCCAGCATGGCAACAAGCCTGGTGTGGGCTACCCGAGAAATGCGAACTCCTCCCCCGTGCCATTCCCACAGCCCGTCGAGCGTACGGCGAATCGAGCCGTATGCTCGAGCGCAAATCTTCTACGGGTACTGTAATTCACGGGGGAGGAGAAGTCTCCTGCCGTATTGGTGGGCCCCCATATTGGTTGGGCGTTGGCGAGTCTGCCTAACGCTGCCCACGAATGGCCGCCTTGGCCGCCCGGGCCCGCTCCAGCGCCTCCTCGGCGTTCGCGCCCAGCACGTTCATGTGGCCCATCTTCCGGTGCGGCCGGGCCTCCCGCTTGCCGTAGAGGTGCAGCTTCACGTGCGGGTCGGCGAGGGCCCTGCCCACGTTCAGCGGGAAGTCCTCGCCCATCACGTTCACCATGCAGACGGGGCTGAGGAGGTCCACGGCGCCCAGCGGCAGATCGCAGACGGCCCGGATGTGCTGCTCGAACTGGGACGTCGCGCACGCGTCCTGCGTGTAGTGCCCCGAGTTGTGGGGGCGGGGGGCCAGCTCGTTCACCAGCAGGCTGCCGTCGGGCAGGCAGAACATCTCCACCCCCAGCAGTCCCACCAGCCCCAGCCCCTCCGCGATGCGCACCGCCAGGTCCCGGGCGGCGGTCTGCGTCGCCGCATCGACCCGGGCCGGCACGATGGAGTACGCCAGGATGTTCAGCTCGTGGATGTTCTCGGCGACAGGGAAGGCCGCCACCTGCCCCGACTCGCTGCGGGCCACCACCACGGAGAGCTCGCAGGCGAAGGG
>JAMNXV010000099.1 GCA_023623185.1 Bacillota bacterium | reverse complement strand
CGCACGGGCGCGCGCCCACTGGTCGTTTTCCCAGTACGGGAGCGCGGTGATGACGTATCTGCGCGAGCTGATCACGGGCCAGGTGATCGATCACGCCTATCAGTGGCGGGACACGGGTCCGGTGTACATCCCACAGCCCGTGCTGCCCCAGGTGCGGGAGCGCGCGCTGGTCTCGCTGCGCCTGCTCTCCCGGGCCCTGGGGCTGGGAATGGGCGCGGGGGTGCTTCTCGGCCTCCTGAGCCTGCGCCGGGGGGCCTTGCGGGGGGCATCCCTGGGCCTTTCCGTGGCAGGCATGGCGGTGCCCGACTTCCTGGCGGTCCTTCTGCTTCAGATGCTGACCATCTTCACGCACCGGGAGTTCGGGGTGCGGCTGTACTCCGTGCTGGGCCCCGACGGAGGCGAACGGGGGTGGCTCCTGCCCTTGCTGGCTCTGAGCCTGGGGCCCATGGCCTATACGGCGCGGCTGGTGGCCAGCGGCCTCGACGAGGTGATGCGGGCGGAGTACATCCGCACCGCCCGGGCCAAGGGCCTGCCGGAGATCACGGTGGTGGTGAAGCACGGCCTGCGCAACGTGCTGGTGCGGGTGCTGGGAGGCCTGCCGGCCATGATCAGCATCGCGCTCTCCAGCCTGGTCGTGATCGAGGTGCTCACCAACGTCAGCGGCCTCGGGGCCGCCCTGATGTCGGGCTGGTCCTCGCGGCTGGTGGCCACCACGGGGCTCGTCTTCTGCCTCTGGTTCGGCCTCGTCGACGGCCTGGCCAACACCCTGCGCATCCTGGCCAATCCGCGCCTGAGGGAGGGGTCGTGATGCGGCGCATTCCCCCTTCCCTCGTCATCGGACTCGTCATGCTCGCCGGCCTCGGGTTGCTCCTGGTGCTGCCCGTCTTCTATGATCTACCCCATCCCCAGCAGGGCGTGCTGCTGCAGTTCGAGGGGACGCGGCTGGCGGCTCCGCCGTACCGGCCGGGACAGCTCGGCTACCCGCTGGGCTCCGACCTGGTGGGCCGCGACTACCTGTCCCGCCTCGTCCACGGCGCCCGCACGACGCTGGGTCTCGCCCTGGCCATCAGCCTCATCCGCTTTGCCGCAGCGCTGCCGGCGGGCCTGTGGGCCGGATGGCGGCGGGGCTGGCTCGCCGGGGCGGTGCAGGCCGCTGCCACCGGGTTCGGCTCCCTTCCGACGCTGGTCCTGGTGTTCATCGCGATGCGGGGCGTGTGGCCGCTCCTCGCCGGCAGCGGCGGATGGATGATGGCCTACGTGGCGATGCTGGGTCTGGCCGGCGCACCCCGCATCGCCGAGCAGGTGCGGCGGCGGACCGAGGAGATCATCCTGATGCCGCACGTGGAGGCTGCGCAGGCGATCGGCGCCCGCCCGGCGCGGATCGTCTGGCGCCACGTGCTGCCCGTCATGCGGGGCGACCTGCTGGTCATGGCGCCGTCCGAGATGGCCTGGGTCCTCATGATCATGGCGCAGCTCGCCCTGTTCGGCATCCACCCGGGCGGTGAGGTGCAGATCGAGACCATTACTGGCAATGTGTATACTGTTGAGTACATGGCAGAATGGGGACAGATGCTGGGGACGAACCGCGCCTTCCTGCTGCAGTACCCCTGGCTGCCGATCTACCCGGGGCTGGCCCTGGGCCTCTCCGCGGCCACCTTCCACCTTCTCGCGGAGGGGCTGCGGGAACGGGATTTGCAGCTCAGATAGGTTGACCGCGGGCGCCTGACAGGCCGTTTTCTACGGAACACGAAGCGCAGGTGAAGTCGAACTCATGGGGCTGTGGTCTTCGGTGGTGAAAGACTGGGGCGTGCGCATCGGGCTTCTGGGCCTTTCCGCCGTGATCGTGGTGCTGGTGGCCATGCTGCCGGAGGGCGTGGTGGTCACCGGCGAGTACACCCCGCCCGGGAGCCTGGGAGAGGTCCGGACCGACGCGACACAGAAATTCCGGATCGAGCCGGTGCCCGACGCGGGCGCCCAGTTCACTTACAGCTGGTCGCCGGCGCAGTACCGGGAGGGGATTGTGACCTACCTGCAAGGGCTGCTGGCCGGCGACCTGACGGTGCAGCGCTGGTACGGCACGGCGCAGAGCGTCCTGCCGCTGCTGCCCCTGCTCCGGGAGACCTGGTGGCTCTCCTTCCAGCTCTTCGCCGCGGCCCTGCTGACGGGCATCGTCCTGGGCCTGCTCCTGGGCGGGCTGGTGCTGGGCAGCCGCGGCGCCCGCGCCTTCTCGCTGGGGCTCTCGGTCCTGGGCGTTTCGGTGCCGGACTTCCTGCTGATTCTGCTGGGGCAGATGCTGACCATCTGGTCCTACCGGAACTTTGGCGTCCGCCTCTGGTCGGTGCTGGGGGTGCAGGGCGGCGAGCGGGGGTGGATCCTGCCGCTGGTGGCTCTGTCGATCATCCCCATGGCCTACACGGCCCGGCTGATTTCGACCGCGCTGGATGAGGCGATGCGCGAGGACTACATCCGCACCGCCCGGGCCAAGGGGGTGCCCGAGGTGCTGGTGGTGCTCAAGCACGCGATGCGGGGCGCGCTGCCCCGGGCCCTGAACGGCATGCCGGCGATGCTCAACGTCACCCTCTCCAGCCAGCTGGTGGTGGAGGTGCTGACCAACCACTACGGCATCGGGTCGGGGCTGATGCGCGGGCTCAGCTACGGCCAGCCCCATGTGGTCGCGACCATCGGGCTGATCTTCTGCGCGTGGTTCGTGGTGATGGACGGGCTGGCCGTCACGCTGCGCGCCATGGCCAACCCCCTGCTGAAGGGAGGGGGCGCCGGATGAGGCGGCTGAACTTGCCGCTGCTGCTGGGGCTGCTGCTGGCCATGGGTCTTGCCGTGCTGCTGGTGCTCCCGGAGGTCGTCTCGCTGCCGGATCCGCACCTGGGGGCCTACATGCAGATGGAAGGGAAGCGGCTGCGGCTGGCGCCCTTCGCCCCGGGGGAGTTCGGCTACGTGCTGGGCTCGGACATGGTGGGAAGGGATCTGCTCTCCCGCGTGGTTTACGGGGCCCGGTACACCCTGGGGCTGGCGGCGGCGGTGATCTTCCTGCGGGCCGCGGTGGCCCTGCCGGCGGGCCTGCGGGCCGGATGGCTCGGGGGGCGTGCAGGCCGGCTCGTCCAGACCCTCGCGGTGGGCTTCGGCTCCATCCCTGCCCTGGCCCTGGTCGCCATGACCCTGGGGGGACTGCGCTGGCTCCTTCCGGGCGAGACGGGCTGGCTGGCGGTCTACGTGGCCATGCTGGTCCTCTCCGGCGCCCCGCGCATGGCCGAGCAGGTGCGCCGGCGGACCGAGGAGATCCTGGTCATGCCGCACGTGGAAGCCGCCCGGGCCCTGGGGGCCACCCCGCGGCGCATTCTGCTGCGCCACGTGCTGCCGCTGATGCGCGCCGACGTCGCGGTGATGCTCTCCTCGGAGATGGCGTGGGTGCTGCTGCTGATGGGGCAGCTGGCGGTGTTCGGCATCTACGTGGGAGGCACCGTGGCGGTGCGCGGCGACGGGTGGGTGCGCCACATCGAGTACCTGCCCGAGTGGGGGCAGATGCTGGGGGCGAACCGCCACGCCATCCTGGGCTCGCCCTGGATTCCCTTCTACCCGGGCCTGGCCCTGGGGCTCTCGGCGGCCGCCTTCCACCTGCTGGCCGAGGGCTTCCGCCTGCGGGGGCTGCGGAGAGGATGAGGCCGGGGAGACGGAGGCGGCCGGACCCCTGGATGGGGGCTCCGGCCGCTTTGGCGTCGGATGTCTAGTGGGCGTCCTGCGCGTCCGCAGCGCCGGATTGCCCGGCGGGCCGGTCCCCGTCGGAGGGCCCGTGTTCATCGGCAGGCTCGATCGAGTCGATGAGCACGGTCCGGGTCTGGCCGTCCCAGCCGACCTTCATGCCGAAGGCCTCGGCGATGGCACGGGCAGGAACCATGGTGTGGCCGTCCACGTTGCGGGCCGGCGCCTGCAGGGGATCCAGCCGCTTGCCGTTGAGGACGGGCACGGGGTCGTCGATCGTGAGCCGCAGCTCCGTGCCGTCCTTCCGGGCAATGGCCGTGCGGGTCTTCGCATCCCAGTCCACCTGGGCGCCCAGCGCCTCGGTGATGGCCCGGAAGGGGACCAGGACCGTGCCGTGTTCATTCACCGGCTGCTTGACGAAGTCCAGGACCCGGCCGTCCAGCTTCACCTTGACGGTGGAGGCGTCGAACCGGAACTCCCGCTCGGCGGCCAGGTTACCGGCCTTGTCGAACGCCTTCACCGTGAGCGTGTGCTCCCCGGTGAGGCCGGTCAGGTCGATGTCGGCGGTGTAGGGAACCTGGTAGCTGGTCGCCACCCGGTCGCCGTCCAGCCAGTACTCCACCCGGCCGAGGCCGCGGTCGCCCAGCCACACGTAGCTGGCCACGCGGGTCTTGCCGTGCAGGGTGGCTTCTTCGATGGGGTGCCAGTAGGTCTCCGGGACCTGGTCGAGGCCGGAGAGGTACCAGTCGTCGGCGATGGCCTCGCGGACGGCGTTCAGGAGGGGCTCGCTCTGCGACATGGTGTAGGCCGCCTTGTCGCCGGTCCGCGGATTGTTGAAGTGGCCCACCATCTTGATGCGCGGATAGACCATGGGGAGGTACGCATAGACGTAGCGGGCCGTCTGGGCCGCCCACTCGGAGGAGTCGTAGATGGGGAGACCTTCCTCCCTGGCGGCGGGAGTGTTGTTGGAGTGGTTGTAGCCCGTCTCCGCGATCATGATGGGCTTCCGGTCCGCAAAGCGCTCGTAGATCTCCTTGAACTTATCCAGCGGATTCGCCTTCTGGCCCTGGTAGTACAGGCCGTTCATCATGTCGCTCTGGTTCATATCGGCCAGGAAATAGGCGTCGTGGTACGCGCTGACGCCGACCCAGTCGACCCACTCGTCGCCCGGGTAGTAGGGCATGTAATCGGCGCCCACGTAGTTGGGGGCCCAGACCATCGCCACGTTGGGCGCTTCCTCCCGCATGATGCGGGCCACCAGCCGGAACTTCTGCTTGTACAGCTCGGGGTCGCCGTACCACTTGACCCAGCTGCCGTTCATCTCATTGCCGAAACGGAGGTAGACCGGCTGGCCGTACTCGGCTAGCTCCCTGGCGTAGGCGCGCACCACGGACTCGGTTACGGAGTTCAGCCCGTATTCGGGCTGCCAGGCGATCTGCAGCGGGACGCCGGTCTCGAGGACCTTGGTGGACACGTTGAGGTAGTCGTACGCGGCCACCGTGTTGTAGACCATGACCATGCCGTACGGCTTGCCGTACGTGGCCGCAGCTCTGTCCAGGTCGTCGTAGACGGCGGGATCCCGGTCAACGGTCCCTCCGATCAGCGCGCCGAACGGGGGCTCGTGCTTGGCCAGGTTCGTGGGCTCCAGGCCGGCCGTGGGACGGGCCACGAACACCTCCAGCCGCGGGATGATCTGCTCCATACGCATCCGGTCCCAGCGCATCCAGTCTTCCCGTTCGTTGGTGCCTGCCAGTTCGTCGGCCTTCTCCCAGCAGTAAATCTCTTTCTGGTAGTAGGCGATGGCCCCGTCGTACTCGCCCCACTGATCGAGGGCCCGGGCGATCTTCTGGGCATAGACCCCGCACATGTTGAATTCGCCGCTGTCCTCGATGAGCGGAAGCGCCTGTTTCCACTCGGCGACGGCGGTTTGCAGGTCGCCGGCCTGTTCGGCGGCGTTTCCGCGATCCACGTATGGCCAGTAGCTGCTGGCTTCCGCGCGCGGCACGCCGGCCAGGGCGATAAATGCAGCAAGTATGATGGCGATGAAGCGACGCAACGATAACCCTCCGATCTTCCATTTGTTTTCGAACAGCATAATAGGTTCATCACCGGGCGGAGAGTTTCCTCCATCGACGGCCGGCACGCCGGCGGCAGAGAAAGGCCAGGAGCCTGCCCTGGCTCCTGGCCTGCGGTGCGCACTGCTGCATCAATAGGACCCGGCATCGGCGGGCGGCCGGGCGCAGACGACCGCCCGGTCTTCGCCGGTCACCATCGCCTGAAAGGCGCACATGGAAGTCCACGGGAAGACGGTCAGGCGCGGCAGGGTGTACCGGTCGCTGCCCCGCTCAACCATCCCCTCTGCTACGGTGAAGCCAAGGTCAAAGCCGTCGCCCGCCACCGCCGCCACGACCTCCTCATCGTAGGCGCCGTAGGGATAGGCATAGGCACGGGCGGGTGCGATTCCGTGATCCTGGAACGCACGTGCAAGCCTTGACGAGTCCGCCTGAATCTGCTCCCGATCCCACACGGTGAGGACGGCCTGACCGTCTGCCAGGTAGTGCGCATCGTAGGTGTGGGACTGCAGATCCAGGCGGCCGGCCTCCTGCATCTCGCGGATGTCGTCCCAGGTAATGTAGTCGTAGATGCCGGGGCGCGTCCCGACCTTGCCGGCCGTCAGGAAGAGCGTCATCTTCAGGCCGTACTCCCGCAGGATCGGGTAGGCATGCTCATAGACGGAGCGGTAGCCGTCATCAAACGAGATCAGAACCGGCTTGGGCGGCAGGGCGCCATCCGCCAGCAGCCAGGCCGCCAGCTGACCTGTGTCGATGGCGGTGTAGCCGTTTTCCGCCAGCCAGGCCATCTGGGCCGCGAAGGCCGCGGGGCTGATCACGGCCCCGTTGATCCCGTCTGCCTCAGGGTCCAGGTGGTGATAGAGGAGAACGGGGACCCGTTCCGGGGCTGCGTCCTCAGGGGGAGGCTCGGGGAGTTCCGGCGCTTGAGAGGGTGACGACACTGCAGGGACCGTACTGGGCTGAACCGGTGCGTCCGCTGGGGCTGGCTGCATACCGAGGAGCGCGATCATCAAAATACTCGTCTTAAGCACAAAAAGACCTCCAGCAGGTGGGAATGGCTCGCTGTCGGGAGCAGGGCGGGCGCCGTGCAACAGTCCACAGCGAGAGGAGCCACCCCCGCGACCGCTGAGGGCCTGTGCAGGTGTTCGCTGCTGAACCGTGCCTGTGAGTTTCGTTTACCGTTGAGTTTCTTTACCGTAGGCGAACATCCTGCATGTGTTCTGATCATGTTTTGATGTTCCAGGGCAGGTGGCATTCGCCGGCCGCCGTGGTTCAGATCCCCTTGACACGCCAGGCCTGAGTTGCTAGCATCTATTGCTAGCGAGGAACGGGAGGAGTACCCGCCAGCCGGCTCCGGCAGAGAGCCCTGTACTTGGTGCGAGCAGGGCGGGCAGGCACGGGGAAGGGCGCCCGGGAGCGAAAACCGCATCACGGCAGAGGTGGGCGCCCGCCCGGGCGCCAATCAGGGTGGAACCGCGGGAGCACGCAGAGGCTCTCGTCCCTGGCCACATGCATGGGGTGGCCCGGGGCGAGAGCCTTTTCGCATCGGCCCCCCGGTTGCGAAGGAGGACCGCACATGTACTTTCAGGATCTCGTCCTGACCCTGGACAAGTTCTGGGCCGAGCAGGGGTGCATCATCCAGCACCCGTACGACATCGAGAAGGGCGCCGGCACTTTCAACCCCAGCACCTTCTTCCGGGCCCTGGGGCCCGAGCCGTGGAACGTGGCCTACATCGAGCCCTGCCGCCGCCCGGCCGATGGCCGCTACGCCCAGAACCCGAACCGCATGCAGCACTACTTCCAGTACCAGGTGATCATGAAGCCGTCTCCGGAGAACATCCAGGAAATCTATCTGGAGATGCTGGAGCGCATCGGCATCGACCCCCGGAAGCACGACATCCGCTTCGTGGAGGACAACTGGGAGGCGCCGAGCCAAGGCGCGTGGGGCCTGGGCTGGGAGGTCTGGTGTGACGGCATGGAGATCACCCAGTTCACCTACTTCCAGCAGGTGGGCGGCTTTGAGTGCAAGCCCGTCTCCGTTGAGATCACGCTGGGACTGGAGCGGCTAGCCTCGTACATTCAGGGCGTGGACAACGTCTGGGACATCATGTACAACGAGCACCTGCGCTACGGCGACGTGTTCGAGCGCTCCGAGTGGGAGCACTCGGTCTACAACTTCGAGCAGGCCGACACCCAGATGCTGTTCCAGCTCTACGGCATGTACGAGGCTGAGGCCAAGCGGCTGCTGGCCCTGGACCCGCCGCTGGTCCACCCGGCTTACGACTACATCCTCAAGTGCTCGCACACCTTCAACCTGTTGGACGCCCGCGGCGCCATCGCCGTCAGCGAGCGGCAGGGGTACATCCTCCGTGTGCGCAACCTGGCCCGGGCGGCGGCGAAGGCCTACATCGAGATGCGGGAGTCCCTGGGCTTCCCGCTCCTGAAGCCGCTGGCGGAGCGGCCCACCTGGGCGTCGCGCTTCGGCGCCGGCGGGCGGGGCCCCGGCCCCGATCCGAAGGGCCAGCCCCAGACTGCGGAGGGAGGGAAGTAGCCATGGCTGAGACCCGCAACCTCATTCTCGAGATCGGCACCGAGGAGATTCCCGCCCGGTTCTGCGCGCCGGCCCTGGAGC
>JAMNXV010000036.1 GCA_023623185.1 Bacillota bacterium | reverse complement strand
AAGTGCGGCGGAGTTCGACTTTGGCCAGTCGCCAAGTGGAAACCGGCCGCAGTTCGTGCCCTGGGCTGGGCTCGTACATATCTCCACCATCCAGCCCGCGTCCAGGTCCTTGACGTCTCAACGACTCGGCCCGGGGCCGTGCCGGCGCGTAAGTGCGGCGGATTTCGACTTTGGCCAGTCGCCAAGTGGAAATCGGCCGCAGTTTGTGCCCTGGGCCCGGCTCCTTCATGTCTCAACGTCCCGGCCCGGAGCCGTGCCGGCGGGGAAGTGCGGCGGATTTGGACTTCGGCCAACCGCCAAGTGGAAATCGGCCGCAGTTTGTGCCGTGGGCTGGGCTCGTGCATATCTCAACCACCCAGCCCGCGTCCAGGTCCTTGACGTCTCAACCACCCGGCCCGGGGCATCACGGCCGGATAAGTGCGGCGGATTTCGACTTCAGCCAACCCCCAAGTGGAAATCCACCGCAGTTCGCGCCCGGCGCCCAGCTCCTGCACGTCTCAACCACCCGGCCCACTAGCCGTCCCACCGCTGACGAGAGACCAACGACATGACGGCAGAATTGTTCGTCTACTACAGCTCCAACTCCTTCTCCTGAACACACCGAAGCCGCCGGGTCCGGGAAACTCTAGACCCGGCGGCTCTTGCAGCCCGACCCTGCCGGCCCCGTGGCGCCACCCGGCGCCGCGGGGCCGGCGCTGTTTCACCATCGCCCGGAGCAATGCCCCTACACACTCGCGCCCCCCTCCGGCTCGATGCGCCCCTGCATGATCTGCGTCAGCGCGTCCTGCAGCTGGTCGCCGTAGCGCTCCCACGTCCAGACCGACGCCGTGCGCAGGCCGCCCTCGATCAGCCGCGACCGGAGCTGGGGCTCCCTGAGCACGCTCAGGATGTACCCGGCCAGCAGATCGGGGCATTTCGGCGGGCAGAGCAGGCAGTTCTCGCGCGGGCGGGCGTAGTCGCGCACGCCGCCGCAGTCGGTCAGCACCACCGGCGTCCCGCAGGCCATGGCCTCCAGCGGGGGCAGGGAGAGGGCCTCAAACCAGGAGGCGAGCACGTAGACGCTCGCGCCGTTGTAGGCCTCGGCCATCGCTCTGTCGTCCTCCAGCCGGAGGGGGGTGAAGGGGAAAGGAAAGCTCGGGGGCTCGGCCCCGTACGCCCCGCTTTCGGTGACGGCCACCTGCACCTGGACGTCCGGCATGTGGCGGCGCACCAGCTGCATGGCGGCGCTGAAGTCACGGTTCCCCTTGTAGTGGTAGCCGTGCCTTTCGGATCGGTAGATGAAGAAGACCGTGCGGTCCTGGCCCGGTGTTCGTTCAAGGGGCCGGAAGACGCTTCCGTCCACGCCGGGCTGGGCCATGAAGCAGTCCTGCCCCGTTGCCTCCCGGATGATCTGCCGGTGGTGCGGCCCCAGGGCGATCACCGGAAACCCCTGCAGGTAGGTTGCGAGCGCTTCCTCTTTCCTGGGCACCCAGAGGGGTTCGAACCCGGTGCTGAGGCGGACGACGCGGCCCTTTCCGCTCTCTGCGGCAGGCTTCACCGTCGGCCAGAAGTTGGGCATGATCACGTCGGCTTCCGGCAGCACTTCCGGCGTGATCTGCCGCACCCGCTTCACGGAACACTTCAGCGGGTAGGCGATGGGCTGGCCTTCGAGTATGACCACGGTCACGTCATGCCCGCGCTCGGCCAGCTGGTTGGCCGCCTCCGCCACGACCCGGGGGCCGCCCCCGCGGTGGAGGCTGAGCACCGGAATCACGATGCGCACAGCAGACCCCTCCATGTGACTGGGTTGGTTCAGTCGCTCCGTGTGACTGCGCTCCTCCAGTCTATGGATGACCAAAGCAGGTTGTGTCGGCCGGTCACCTTATTATGTAATCCCACATACCCTGATTCAGACCGAACCGCCGGGGGGTGAACCATGGCAGTGCAGGTCTGTGTAGTGGGCGTGGGCAACATCGGATGCAATCTGCTGACCTCCCTTCGCCGGCGAGGGCTGAGGGCGGTCGGCGTAGAGATAAACCCGGACCGGCGGGCAGCCCTGGCGGAGTCCGGGGTGGACGGCGTCTATGCGTGCCCGGACGAGGCCGGTGATGTGGACGCCTGGATCCTCACCACCTCGACGGGGCCGGGGCTGAGCCACATCCTGAGCGCGGTGCGGGCCATCTCGCCCAAGCCGGGGGCCCTGGTGTCGGTGGAGTCGACGCTGCCCGTGGGGGGGACGGCCCGGCTGGCCGAGGCCTTCCGCGAGCGGGGCTTTGCGCCGGGGCGGGACTTCCACCTTGCGCACGTGCCCCACCGTATTCTGTTCGGCGTCGAAGAGACCGTGTTCGACGCCCCGCGGGTGGTGGCCGGGATGACGCCGGCGTGCCGGGACGCCGCGCTGACCTTCTACCGGTCGCTGGTGCCCCAGCTCTATGCAGTGGACGACGTGCGGGTTGCCGAGCTCGCGAAGATCGTGGAGAACGGGCTGCGCTACGTCAACATCGCCTTTGCGGAGGCGCTTTTCGGCTACTGCCTGGAGCAGGGGCTGGACTGGGCGCAGCTTCACGGCGCTGTCAACACCAAGCCGAACGTGGAGCTGCTGAACGTGGACTTCGGCATCGGCGGCGAGTGCCTGCCAAAGGACGTGGGCTTCCTCCAGGAGGCTATGCAGTCGCCCCTCCTGGCCGCGGCCATAGCCGCGGACGAGGCCCACCGGGAGCGGCTGCGCCGGCTGGCCGGCCCGTGCCGGCGGATTCTGGTGAAGGGGCTGACCTTCAAGCCGGGCTACGCGGACACCCGGTTCAGCAGGGCGCGGGAGCTGGCCGAGGCGCTTGCGGCCGACGGCAAGGAGGTCTACGTGTACGATCCGGCCCTGGGGCCGGAGCAGGTGGCCCAGCTGGGCTTCCGGTGGGGGGAGCCGGACGAAAGGTACGACCTGATTTACGAGCGCCCCCTGGCGATTCGCTATACCGAGGAGGACGACCACCGTGGCCAGGATACTCGTGACGGGCAGTAAGGGCACCCTGGGGAGCCGGCTGGTGGCAGAGCTGGAGGCCAATGGCCACGAGGTCTGGCAGGTGGACACCCACCACCAGGCCGACGACCGCTACTTCCGCGCGGATGTGGCCAACTACCGGCAGCTGGAGCGGGTGTTCGAGCAGCCGTACGACTACGTGTACCACCTTGCGGCCGAGTTCGGGCGCATCAACGGCGAGGAGTACTACGACACGCTCTGGCAGACCAACGTGATCGGCACCCGGCACATCCTGGAGTTCCAGCGGCGGAAGGGCTTCAGGCTGATCTTCGCCAGCTCCTCCGAGATCTACGGCGAGACCCAGGCGGAGGTGCTGGACGAGGACCTGCCCCTGCGCCAGCCCATCATCCAGCACAACGACTACGCCCTCACCAAGTGGGTGAACGAGGTTCAGATCATGAACTTCGAGCGGCGTTACGAGGTGCCGGTGGTGCGGCTGCGGTTCTTCAACGCCTACGGCCCGGGGGAGCGCTACCACAACTACCGGAGCGTGGTCTGCCTGATGGCCTACCGCGCGCTCACCGGCAAGCCCTGGACCGTGTTCGAGGGCTACCACCGCACGTTCATGTACGTCGACGACTTCATCCCGACGCTGGCCCGGGTCGCCGACCGGTTCAAGGCCGGCGAGGTCTACAACATCGGCGGCACCGACTACCGGAGCGTGCGGGAGCTCAGCAACCTCATCCTCCAGCTCACCGGCGCCGATCCCAGGCTGGTCACCTACCTGCCAGAGGACAAACACAACACGGTGAGCAAGCGGCCCGACATCCGGAAGGCCGTGCGGGACCTGGACCACAACCCCAGGGTGACCCTGGAGGAGGGCCTCCCGCCCACCATCGAGTGGCTGCGCCGGGAGTACGGGCTGTAGGGGGGAGCGGCCGTGGGAGAGTGGCAGAACAGGCGGGTCCTGGTGACCGGGGGGACGGGCTTCATCGGCAGCCACGTGGTGCAGGCCCTGCTGGCGGAAGGGGCCCGGGTGCGGGTGCTCGCGCACTACAACGGCAGCGGCCACCTGGGCAACCTGACTGAGCTTCCGCCCGGGGAGCGGGCGGAGGTGGAGGTGGTCTGGGGCGACCTGCGGGATGCCGACTCGGTGCGCCGGGCGGTGAAGGGCATGGAGCGGGTGCTCCACCTGGGCGCCCTGATCTCCATCCCCTACTCGTACCTGGACCCCCGGAGCTACGTGGATGTGAACGTGACCGGCACCCTGAACGTGCTCATGGCCTGCCGCGACCTCGGCGTGGAGCGGCTGGTGCACACCTCCACCAGCGAGGTTTACGGCACGCCGGACACGGTGCCGATCTCCGAGGCCCACCCGCTCAGGGGGCAGTCGCCGTACTCCGCCAGCAAGATCGGTGCCGACAAGCTGGTCGAGAGCTTTTTCTGCGCCTACAACCTGCCGGTGGTGACCCTGCGCCCCTTCAACGCCTACGGGCCGCGCCAGTCCACCCGCGCCCTGATCCCGACCATCCTCACCCAGGCACTCTGGGCCCCGGAGATCCGGCTGGGGAGCCTCTGGCCGCGGCGGGACTACACCTACGTGACCGACACGGCGCAGGCCTTCCTGAAGGCGGGCAGCGCGCCGGGGGTTGAGGGCATGGTGCTGAACGCCGGCTACGGCGCGGACATCTCGGTGGGCGAGCTGGCCGAGATGGCCATGCGGCTGACCGGCCGCCAGGTGCCGGTGGTGGAGGAGCGGGAGCGGGTGCGGCCCAAAGCCAGCGAGGTGGCGCGCCTGCTCTGCGACCGGTGCCTGGCAGAGCAGCGGCTGGGCTGGCGGCCCCGGGTCCCGCTGGAGGAGGGGCTGCGCCGTACCCTGGCGTTCATTGAGCGCAGGTTCACGCCGGAGATTCTGAACCAGAGCATCGTGTAGACGGGGGGGTGCGCATGCGGGCTGTGATCATGGCGGGTGGGGAAGGCCTGCGGCTCCGCCCCTACACCCGCATCCTGCCGAAGCCCATGCTGCCCCTGGGCAACAGACCGATTCTGGCCTGGCTGCTGGACCGGCTGGTGGCCGCGGGCGTGACGGAGGTCACGCTGGCCGTGCGCTACATGGGATACGTCTTCCGCAGCTACTTCGGCGACGGGAAGCAGGTGGGGGTGCCGGTGCGCTACGTGGAGGAGGCCGAGCCGCAGGGGACCGCCGGTCCCCTCCGGCTTATTCCGGACCTGGATGAGCCCTTTCTGGTGGTCAACGCTGACATCGTGACCGGGCTGGACTTCCGGGACTTCATCGCCTTTCACCGCAGCCGCGGCGGCTGGCTGACGGTGGCGACCCAGCTGCGCCGGGAGCGGCTGAACCTCGGCGTGCTGGAGGCCGACGGGGAGCGGGTGTTGGCCTACCACGAAAAGCCGGAACGGGTGGCGCGGCTGGGGCTGGGCATCTACGCCGTGGATCCGCGCGCCCTGGCCTATCTGCCGGAGACCGGGCCGGTGGATATGCCGGAGTGGATCGCCGGTCTGCTTGCCGACCGGCGGCCGGTGATGCACTACGAGACCGAGGCCCCCTGGTTCGACCTGGGCTCGCCCGAGCAGTACTTCGCGGTGATGGAGCGGTGGCCGGAGCTGGAGGGGCAGATGCGGGCGAGTGGAAAAGGGCGGTCGGGACTGGAGGGGCAGATGCGGGCGAGTGAAGAAGGGCGGTCGGAACTGGAGGGGCAGATGCAGGCGAGTGGAGAACGGCGGTCGGAACTGGAGGGGCAGATGCAGGCGAGTGGAGAACGGCGGCCGGAGCTGGAGGGGCAGATGCAGGCGAGTGGAGAACGGCGGCCGGAGCTGGAGGGGCAGATGCAGGCGAGCGGACAGCGGCTGCCGGGCACGGAATGGCGGGGGAGCGGGGAATGAGCCGCCGGGTCTTGATTACGGGCGTGACCGGGATGCTCGGGCGGGAGCTGGCGCTCTGCCTGCGCCGCCGGGGATACACGGTGTACGGGGCGGCCCGCCGGCCCCTGGACCGCTGGCAGGATGGGCTGGAGTGGCTGCCCATCGTCTGCGACCTGACCGACGATGCCGACGCCGCCCGGGCCGTGCGCCTCAGCCGGCCGGAGCTCATCTTCCACCTGGCGGCGGCCCAGGCCAGCGCGACCCGCAGCCCTTCCGCGCACGAGCTTCTCGAAGTGAATGTGTGCGGCACCCTCAGGCTCCTGAACGCGGCGGCCGAGGCGGCGCCGGGGGCGCGGCTCGTCATCGCCAGCACCGGCGCGGTCTACGGGCCCAACGCGGGCCCTCGCCAGCGGTGGCGGGAGGAGGCCCCACTGTGGCCGGCCTCACCCTACGCCGCCAGCAAGGCGGCGATGGAGCTGGCGGCCCGGAGCCTGGGGGACAGCCTGGGCATCGAACTCGTGGTGGCCCGGCTGTTCAACCTCATCGGGATCAGCCCCCGGAGCGACAGCGCCCCGGCTCACTTCGCCCGGCAGCTGGCCGCCATGATGGCTGAGGGCCGCCCGCGCCCCCTGGCGACGGGCAACCTGGACGCCGTGCGGGACTACCTGGACAGCCGCGACGCCGCCCGGGCGCTGGCCCTGCTGGGCGAGCTGGAGGGCCCCGATCCGGTCTACAACATCTGCTCAGGGCGGGGCGTGCGGTTGCAGTGGGTGGCCCGGCAGCTCTGGCGGCTGAGCGGGCTGCCCGAGCCGGAAGCGCCCGCGGGTACTGCGGCGCCTGGCGGGGCAGGCCGGGCGGGTACCGCTCAGGCGGGGGCAGGCCGGGTGGGTACTGCTCAGGCGGGGGCAGGCCGGGCGGGTACTGCTCAGGCGGGGCCAGATCGGGCGGGCTTTGCTCAGGCGGGGGCGGGTCGGGTGGCCGCCGATCGGCTGGTGGGAGACCCCCGGAGGCTCCGTGCCGCCACCGGCTGGGCGCCGGAGGTGTCGCTCACCCGGTCGCTGGAGCGGCTGCTTCACTACTGGCGCTCCCAGGTGGCCGCCGGGGGTTCGGAGGAGGAGGATGCGCCGTGAAGCGGGTGGCGGTCCTGACGCCCGCCTACCTCGGCCCTCGGGGCGAGCCGCCAGTGCAGGGCGGGGCCGAGCGCCACCTGATCGAGCTGTGCAGGCTGCTGGAGGACCGGGGCTGTGAGGTTACCCTCTTCCAGGCCGCCGCCCACGACTGGAGTGCCGTGCACGACGGGCGGGTGGTCCGGGGCCTCGGGCCGATGGTGGTCAACGGCGGCGCCTGGCCGGTGACGAACCGGCGCTTCCGGGAGGCGGCCGGCGGCTTCGATCACCACCTGTTCCACCTGTGGTCCATGGCCTACCCCGGGGCGCCGCCGGGCAGCGTGGGGGTCTCCCACTCGCTCTGGTGGGACGACGGCGGCGTGGCGCGGCGCCCCTTCCCCATCTTCACGCCCCGGCTCCGGCAGGCCCTGGAGAGCCTGGCGGTCGTGGTGGCCAACGACACCAACGTGATCAACTGGGTGCGGGCCACCTGGCCGGAGCTGGAGGGGCGCTTCCGGTTCATCCCCAACTTCGTCGACCTGGCGCAGTTTCCGCCGGGTTCGGTGCGGACGGGAGACGGGACATTTCGGGTGTTGGTGCCGTGCCGGCTGGAGCCGCAGAAGGGGCTGGAGCCGATGCTGCAGGCGGCGCTTGCGCTTACGGAGGGGCCGGGGGTCGAGGTTCACTTTGTGGGCGCGGGCCCCGAGGAGGCGGTGCGCCGGCTGCAGGGAGTCTCGGCAGAGCGGCCGGCAGTTCAGCACCGCATCCGGCCCATGGCGGAGATGCCCGCGGAGTACCGGGCGGCTGACCTCGTGGTCATCCCGTCGCTGGCCTCCGAGGGAACCAGCCTGAGCTGCCTGGAGGCGATGGCCTCCCGGCGGCCGGTGATCGCCGGCTGGGTGGGGGGCCTCTCCAACCTGATCATCCACGAGTACAACGGTCTGCTCGTGCACGCCACCGCAGAGAACCTGACGTCGGCCATCCGGCGGCTCTGGCGGGACGCCGACGCCCGGGTGCGGATGGCCCAGCGGGCGCTGGAGGTGGCAAGGGCGCACTCCCTGGCCCGCTGGCGGCGGGCCTGGGGGGAGGTGCTGGACGCCTGCTGGGGCTGTTGACATAACAACCCGGCGGCCTCCGGCATAGACTGAGTGAGGGAACCCATGGCCCCATGCCTGAAGGAGGGACCTGGATGGTTTTCAAGCTTCGCACTCGCAACGCCGAGTTTGAGACAGGCACGTTCATCCCATGGGTTGCCAGCGGTGACGCAACCGTGTCGGACGACGTCGCCTGCAGCGGTTTCTGGACCGCCCGCCTCGGGCCGGGCACCGGGTATATCCAGCAGGACGGCGTGGCCTACCCGAATCGCAGCTTCGAGATCGAGTTCCGCGTTGGGGCCGTCGGCGGTCTGGCCACCTCACCGCTGGTGGTGACGCTGGACTTCTACGACGAGCCCACGTTCGGCCAGTTCTTCCAGTGGGAGCAGCAGCGGGAGAGGAGCGGCGGCGCGTACCTTCCCCTTCCC
>JAMNXV010000059.1 GCA_023623185.1 Bacillota bacterium | reverse complement strand
CTGCGCTATAGAGGGAGGTTGAACGGCATGGCCCGGCTGGACGCACTCTTCTTCCAACACGTCCCGCCGCTGCGCGCTGCGGCGGTCGCGCTGCCCGAGGGGGGTGTGCTCTTCTCGGACGGCGGTTTCGAGGACTTCCTGCGCGAGGGGCGGGTTGCGGTCGACCCCGCCGGACCGCAGGTGCTCTCCACCGGCGCCAGTTGGGAGGAACTGCGGGCGGTCTGGAGCCGTGTGTTGCCTCTGGAGTCGGTCTCGCACGAAGGGTGGCTTTCCCACCTGCAGACGTATGCCAACCTGGACTGGAGCGGCCTCGATGCCCTGGGGCTCGATCTGTAGCGGGGAGGTGCAGACATGCAGGAGATGATCTTTCCGGCCGTGGGCCGCTGGGTGAGCGCCCAGCGGGAGTGGGACGACCTGGTGGCCGAGATGCGGCATGAACTGCCCGAGCGGCTCTGCACCGATCTGATCCAGCGTGCGCAGACCCGCGCGCAGCAGGCGAGCTGGGCATTTGCAAAGCGGATGGCGCACCGCTTCAAGGAGATCGAACACGCACGCCGCAAGGAGGCCAAGAAGCCGGGGCGCAAGGCGGAGATGAAGGCCCTTCGCCGGCGCCTGACGCTGATGAACCCTGCGGCGGTCGCGCGCGACCTCGCTGCGGGCCTGACGCCGCCCGACCTCTCCGAATACAACCAGATCGTCGCCGATCTGGCGCGCACCATGCCCCACCCGGGCATTGCCACGCGGTACACACTGCCTCCCCAGGCCCTGCGGGCCCTGTCCGACCAGATCGCCGCCGCCGGGCGGCCGGTGGCGCAAGCGCTCACCGAGCACGCGCAGAACCTGAAGCAGTACGCCGAACTGGTCGACCGGCTCCGTTCACAGCCCCTGGTGCAGAAGGGCGCCCGCATCATCGGCAGCGCGGTGGCCTCGGCCCTGGAGCCCCTGGTCGGCCGGGAGACCGCGGCGCAACTCATGGGGGTGGACCAGTCGCTGGACCGGGCGCTCGTGCAGGTGGAACAGGGCTGGACCGCGTTCCAGCAGGAGTACGCGGAGTTCGTGCCCGAGCGGCAGCGCCGCCACCAGCTCATCTACCTCAGCCTGGTGGGCGGGCTCTTCCTGCGCGTGCAGCGGGACCTCAGGCGGCTGGGCTGCGAACTGGCCGTGGACGCGGAGGGCAACTGCCGCGTGGCGGCCACCCCCGAGCGGCAGGCGCGGCTCAGGCAGCAGCTGCGGGCGGCAGCCCCCGCGGTGAAGGCTGCCCTGGAGCAGGGGCGGAGCGAGGACGCCGAAGCGATGGCGGCCCGGCTGGTGGCCCAGATGGTCACCGATCCGGTGGCGGCCCGGACGCCCGTGGACGGCAAGTCCGTGGGCTACGTGGCCTATGCCCTGCACCTGAGCGCCGTGCTGGCCCGGGCCCGGGAGCTGTGGGGGAAGGGGAAGCCCGAGGAGGCCGCCGCCATATGGCGTCAGGTCTTCACCGAGTACCCCTGCCTGGTGGCCGATGCCGACCTGCACCCGGTTCCGGGCGAGCCGCTGCCGCTGGTGACGGCCGGCTTCCGGCTGGCGGCCTACGCCGAGTGGGTGCGTCAGTCGAACCGCAGCGACGAGGCCGACGCGCTCCTGATGGCGCAGGTCAGGTTCGCGGAGCGGCTCTCGAAGCTGAACCCGGAGCACGCGCTGCCGGGCGAGACGCTGTCGCCCGAGATGCGGGAGTGGGCGGCGACCCTCTCCGCCTACCTGCGCCGTTCGGCGGCGGATCCCGAGGCGCTCGACCTGCCCGAGGGGGCCGTGCCGCTCTCCCGCTACCCCACGGTGATGCGCCGCTTCCGGCAGGCCGTGGGCAACAGCCTGGATACCTCGCCGCTGGACCGCTACCTGCGGGGCCGGGTCAATTTGCTCCGGGGCGCCGCTGCGGCCGCGGCCACCGGTGGCGTCGGACTCCTGGCCACCCTCGCCTGGCTGCTCCTGTAGCCAGGCTTCTGCTGTAGGGGGGTGAAGGAGTGGAACTGCGGGAACTGCAGCGGGAAGTCGACCGCTGGATTGCGCCCTTCGGCTACTGGGATCCGTTGGCCAACCTCGCCCGGCTCACCGAGGAGGTGGGCGAGCTGGCCCGGGAGATCAACCACCGCTGGGGGCCGAAGACGAAGAAACCCACAGAAGACACGGGGGGTGTGGCCCTGGAGCTGGGCGACATCCTCTTCGTCGTCGCGGCCCTGGCCAATCAGATGAACATCGACCTGGAGGAGGCGTTCCGCCGGGTCATGGAGAAGTACCGGTCGCGCGACGCCGACCGGTGGCAGCGGAAAGGCGGTGCAGGGACAGACGAAAATCCTTGACAGCGGCCGGCCCAGCCCATATACTCATACCCGTGACGAAGCTGTCAAGGGGATTACCTTGACAGCATCATCACGCCGGGGGAGGGCGGTTTCGGATGAAGGACGTGTCGCGGATCGCCCTGCTCTTCGACTTCTACGGACCGCTGCTCACCGAGCGGCAGCAGGAGCTGGTTCGGGCCTACTACCTGGAAGATCACTCGCTGGCGGAGATCGCGGACGCCGACGGCGTGAGCCGGCAGGCGGTGCACGAGCTGATCCGCCGGTCCGAGGCGGCCCTTCAGGAGTACGAGCAGCGGCTGGGCTTCATCGCGGAGCACCACCGGCGCAGGGCGTTGCTGGACCAGCTGGAAGACGCCCTGAACCGCGCCGACCTCGGCGCCGCCCGCCGCATCCTGGCAAAGCTGCGGGCGGAAGCGTGACCGCGACCCAATCCTTCCACACGGAGAGGGTGACAAGCCTTTGTTTGAATCCCTTCAGGAACGCCTTCAGGAGGCCTTCAAGCGGCTCCGGGGCAAGGGGAAGCTGACGGAGTCCGACGTGAATGAGGCGCTCCGTGAGGTGCGCCTGGCCCTCCTGGAGGCCGACGTCAACTTCCGTGTCGTCAAGTCGTTCGTCAACCGGGTGAAGGAGCGCGCCATCGGCCAGGAGGTCCTGGAGACCCTGAACCCGGCCCAGATGGTGATCAAGATCGTCTACGAGGAGCTGGTCGCCCTGATGGGCGGCGAGAACGTCGGCCTGAACATGGCCGACCGGCCGCCGACCATCATCATGCTCTGCGGCCTGCAGGGCGCCGGTAAGACGACCCATGCGGCCAAGCTGGCCCTGAAGCTGAAGAAGGAGGGGAAGAAGCCCCTCCTGGTGGCGGCCGACGTCTACCGGCCGGCCGCCATCAAGCAGCTGGAGGTCCTGGGCAGCCAGGTGGGCGTGCCGGTCTACTCCGAGGGCGACCAGGTGAGCCCGGTCGACATCGCCGCGCGGGCCGTGGAGCACGCGGCGCAGGAGCGGCGGGATGTGATCATCGTGGACACCGCCGGCCGGCTGACCATCGACGACGAGCTCATGGCAGAGCTGCAGCAGATCAAGGAGCGGCTGAAGCCCCACGACACGCTGCTGGTCCTCGACGCGATGATCGGCCAGGACGCGGTGACCACCGCTGAGCACTTCCACGGCAAACTGGGGATCGACGGCGTGATCCTCACCAAACTGGACGGCGACACCCGCGGCGGCGCGGCGCTCTCGGTGCGGGAGGTGACCGGGCGGCCCATCAAGTTCGTTGGCGTCGGTGAGAAGCTGGACGCCCTGGAGCCCTTCCACCCCGACCGCATGGCCTCCCGGATTCTGGGCATGGGCGACGTGCTCACGCTCATCGAGAAGGCCCAGGAGCAGGTGGACCGGAAGCAGGCTGAAGAGATGGCCAAGAAGATGCTGAAGGCCCAGTTCGACTTCGAGGACTTCCTGGAGCAGCTCAGGGCCTTGCAGCGCATGGGTCCCCTGCAGGACATCCTGAAGATGCTCCCCGGCGTCGGGGCGCAACTGAAGGATATCAACGTCGACGAGAAGGAACTGAAGCACGTCGAGGCGATCATCCTTTCCATGACGCCCAAGGAGCGGCGCAACCCCGACATCATCAACGTGCGGCGGCGGGAGCGCATTGCCAGGGGCTCCGGCCGGCCCATCGCCGAGGTGCACCGGCTGATCAAGCAGTTTGAGCAGGCCCGGAAGATGATGAAGCAGCTCGGCGGCATGGAGAAGATGATGAAGCGGGGCAAGATGCCCCGGCTGCCCGGCGGCGGCTTCGGCGGCCTCTTCGGCCGGCGCTAGCACGGTGTTTGCGGTGCCCCATCTCCGTCCCCCCGGGCGGAGGTGTGCACATATAGATATCGCATGCAATTTTCGAGGAGGAATGAACCGAGATGGCTCTGAAGATCCGCCTGAAGCGCATGGGGATGAAGAAGTCTCCCTTCTACCGGCTGGTGGTCACCGAGGCGACCTCGCCCCGCGACGGCCGGTTCGTGGAGGAGATCGGCTACTACGATCCCACCAAGAACCCCGTGGTCCTGAAGGTTGACGAGGAGAAGGCCCTGAACTGGCTGATGAAGGGCGCCACCCCCACCGAGACGACCCGGGCGCTGCTCTCCAAGGCCGGTGTGCTGAAGAAGTTCGACGAGGCGAGGAAGTAAGGGGGCCAACCCGACCCCCCCAGAGAAGGGGGCGTTGATTCATGCTGCAGCGGCTGGTGGAAATCCTGGTGACGGGGCTCGTAGAGCATCCTGACCAGGTGAGAATAACGGCGGTGGAGACTCCCCGCGCCGTCACGTTCGAGGTCCGTGTGGCCGACAGCGACATGGGCAAGGTGATCGGACGGCGGGGCCGGGTCGCCAAGGCGATTCGCACGGTGGTCAAGGCGGCCGCCGTGAAGGATGGCCGCCGGGTAATGGTGGAGTTCATGTCATGAGTCTTCAGATTGTGCGTCCCGTGACGATCAAGGCCCGGGTGACCGAGAACCTGAAGGCCCGGCTGACCGCGGAGCTGAACGCGGCGATTCAGCAGCTGGACAACGAGATGGCGGAACTGGAGAGCCAGGTGAAGCGCGCCCAGCTCACGGCCACGATCAGCCCGCAGCAGCAGATGCAGCTGCGCCAGCTGGTGGAGCAGGAGCGGGCGGTGCGCGCCGAGAAGAAGGCGCAGCTTCAGGAGGAGATCAACCGCGTTCAGTCCCTGCCGCTGGGGGCCGAGGTGGTGCAAGGCACCGTTCAGGCCTCGGCCACGCTGAAGGTGGGCGATGACCTGGAGGCCCTGATGAAGGCCGAGATCGTCGTGGAAGACGGAAAGGTGATCGAGATTCGGGGTGAGGTGTAGTGGCCGGTCGGTCCAGGCCGGACCTGATCCGGATCGGGCAGGTGACCGCCCCCCATGGGGTGCGGGGAGCGGTGCGGGTTTACCCGACCACCGACTTCCCCGAGCGGTTCACCACCCTGCGGCGGGTGTTCCTGGATGACCCTGACCGCCCGGTCGGGGTCAGGTTCCGCGGCTTCGTGAAGAACCTGGTCATCCTGGAGCTGGAGGGGATCACCGACCGCACTGCGGCCGAGCGCCTGCGCGGGGTGAACCTCCTGGTCCCGCGCGCCGAGGCCCATCCCCTGCCCGACGGCTACTACTACGACTTCGACCTGATCGGCATCGACGTGGTGGACCCGAACGGGACCTTCCTCGGGCGGGTGGTGGAGGTGGACCACAACATCCCGGTCCACGACCTGTACGTGGTGGAGACAGCGCCGGGAAAGCGCTACATGGTTCCGGCGGTGCGCCAGTTCGTCAGGGAGGTCGACCTGGAAGCCGGCCGCATGGTCATCAACCCGATCCCCGGCCTGCTGGAGGACTAGCCCGATGCTGATGCAGATCCTGACGATCCACCCGGCCATCGTGGCGCCGGTCTTCCGGGAGTCGATCCTCGGCCGGGCCAACGAGGCGGGGATCATCGACCTGCGGGTGGTCAACATCCGGGATTTCGCCCTGAACAAGCACCAGCAGACCGACGACTACCCCTACGGCGGCGGCGCCGGCCTCCTGATGAAGCCGGAGCCGGTCTTCGCCGCAGTGCGGTGGGCGGCGGGAAGGGCACCCGCAGGCGCCAGGCCGCCGCGCGTCATCCTCATGGATCCGCAGGGGCGCCGCTTCGACCAGCGCTGTGCGGAGGAACTGGCAGAGGAGGATCACCTGATCCTGATCTGCGGAAGATATGAGGGGTTCGACGAGCGCATACGCGCCATCGCCACCGATGAACTCTCCATCGGCGACTACGTGCTGATGGGCGGCGAGGTGGCGGCCCTGGTGGTGGTGGAGGCGGTGGCCCGGCTCATTCCGGGCGTGCTGGGCGATCTGGAGTCCAGCGTGGCCGAGTCGCACAGTTCGGGCCTCCTGGAGGGGCCGCAGTACACGCGCCCCGTCGAGTTCGAGGGGATGCGCGTGCCGGAGATCCTCACGTCGGGCAACCACGGCGCCATCGCCCGCTGGCGGCGGGAGCAGGCCCTGCGCCGCACCTTTGAGCGGCGGCCCGACCTGCTGGAGACCGCCGATCTCACGCCCGAGGAGCGGCGTCTGGTGGAGTCGTGGCGAACTGGGCAGCGTTGATATTGCCACCCGTCATCCGCCTTGGTATAATGGTTTTCGTGTGATCACGGACGGTCCGCTGCCGGACGGCTTGCACGCTCGGAAGCGCCGGCATGAACGTCTCGTACAAGGGGTGAAATCATGTCCAACGTTATCCGCGAGATCGAGCGCGAGTACCTGCGCGATGATATTCCCGTCTTCCGGCCCGGCGACACCGTCCGGGTGAACGTGAAGGTCGTGGAGGGCAACCGTGAGCGCATCCAGGCCTTCGAGGGCGTGGTCATCAAGCGGCAGGGCTCGGGAATCAACGAGACCTTCACGGTCCGGCGCGTCTCCTACGGCGTCGGCGTCGAGCGCACGTTCCCCGTGCACAGCCCGCGGCTGGCCTCGATTGAGGTGGTGCGCCGCGGTGTGGTCCGGCGGGCCAAGCTCTACTACCTGCGGGAACGGGTCGGCAAGGCCGCCCGCATCCGGGAGCGGCGGTTCGTCCGGCCGGAGAATGCCTAACATCGAGTTCGGTATCTGGTCGCTCCGCTCGACTCCCTTGCCGGGTTGAGCGGAGCGTTGCACTATGCCCCGGAAACCGGCTGCGGGGAAGAGGCCCGCGCCGGGACATCGGAGTGGAGCGGGGAGGAGAGGCTGGATGGCAGACGTCTCGGATGAGAGACCGGCCGTCAAGCGGAAGTCGCCCCTGCGCGAGGTGTTGGAGACCCTGGTCCTGGCCCTGATCTTCGCGTTCCTGATTCGCACCTTCGTCGTGGAGGTGTACCAGGTCTCAGGAAGCTCGATGACCAACACCCTGTACGATCGGGAGCGCGTCCTGGTGAACAAGTTCGTCTACAAGGTCGTGCGGGAGCCCCAGCCCGGCGACATCATCGTCTTCAAGTACCCGCGTCAGCCTGAGCGCGATTTCATAAAGCGGGTCGTGGCTGTGGCCGGGGATACCGTGGAGATGCGCGGCGGCGAGGTGTATGTAAACGGTGCCCCGTTTCCCGAGGTTCCCACGGTGCGGCTGAGCGCCGGAGACTACGGCCCGCGGGTGGTCCCGCCGGACTCGGTCTTCGTGCTCGGCGACAACCGGTCCAACAGCGAGGACAGCCGCTATTTCGGCGAGGTTCCGCTCAGCCACATCCGGGGCCTGGCCGTCGCGCGCATCTGGCCGCTTACCGAGATCAGCGCCCTCGCCCCACCGGCACCCGAAGGGCGCTGGTAAGGGAGGGAGCGCCGTGCCGGTGATTCAGTGGTTTCCGGGCCACATGGCGAAGGCCCGCCGCATCCTGCGGGAGAACGCGCCGCTGGTGGACGTGGTGCTGGAGATCGTCGACGCCCGGTGCCCGCTGGCCAGCCGGAACCCGGATCTGATGGCCCTGGTGGCGCACAAGCCGCAGGTGCTCATCCTCAACAAGGCCGACCTGGCCGATCCCGATGCGACCCGCGCGTGGGTGCAGCGGCTGAACGAGCCGGGCCGGCCTGCCGTCGCGTTGGACGCGGTGAAGGGGGCCGGCGCCAGGGAGGTGCTGGCCGCGATCCGGCGCGCCTTCGCACCCGTGCTGCGGGCCTGGACGGCGAAGGGCCGCAAGCCCAGGCCGGCGCGGGTCATGGCGGTCGGCATCCCCAACGTGGGCAAGTCGTCGGCGATCAACCGGCTGGCCGGAGCCCGGCGGGCGCCGGTGGGCGACCGCCCCGGGGTGACCCGCGGGAAGCAGTGGGTCCGCATCGGCGCGGATGTGGAACTGCTGGACATGCCGGGGATCCTCGTCCCCAAGTTCGAGGACCAGCGGGACGGCATCTTGCTGGCAGCCACCGGGGCGATCAAGGACGAGGTCTTCGACCAGCGGGAGGTGGCGGGCCACCTGCTCGCGCTCGTCTGGGAGCCGCTGGGACCCGCGATCGCGGAGCGCTACGGGCTGACCCGCCTGGATCCGGAAACCATCGTGAACCTGGAGGCGATCGGCCGCTTCCGGGGGCTCCTGCGCGCGGGCGACCAGGTCGACCTGGATGCGGCGGCCCAGCTGGTGTTGCGCGAGTTCCGGGAGGGGCGCCTCGGGCGTGTGACGCTGCAGTGGCCCGAGGACCCGCCACGGACCAATGACCCTGCTCACTGACACTATTGTGTGTATATGATGAAATCCCCACTGCTCTTTATGCCTACAGGAGGATTTTTCTCACAGACCGCCGAACTCACATGCACGGCTTAACTGTGCTGAAGGCCTAAAGGGTGTGGATCAGGCGGGACCGCAACCTGGCCTCTAAAGAGGGTGGGGGTGTACAGGTGAGACGAATCATCCTGAAGCGGATGAGCTTGAAGCGCCTACAAGCACTGATCGCAGAGCAGGGACCCGACATTTACCCTGAGGTCATTGCAGCGCTGCAGGACGATCCCCGTGAGGGTGCCCAACGGCTGGTACGGCAGTGTCAGACCTACCTGAAGGAGCGGGAGCGGCAGCGCGCTGTGCTCCAGCGGATGTACAGCTATGAGCGGCAGCTCTGGTCCATGGGCTACCGCCACGTCGCAGGGCTGGATGAGGTGGGCCGGGGGCCGCTGGCCGGACCCGTGGTGGCGGCCGCCGTCATCCTTCCCGGGGAGGTGGAGCTGCCCGGCATTGAGGAGGCGAAGCGCCTTTCCGGCCGGAGGCGGATGGAGCTCTACAAGCGCATCGGCGAGGTGGCTGTGGCGGTGGGGGTCGGCCTGGTGCAGCCCGAAGGCCTCGACGAGGCCAGCGTGGTGGTGGCCACCTACAAGGCCTTCATGAAGGCGGTCAACGACCTGCCCGTCACGCCGGATTACCTGCTCATCGACGGCGTGCATCTGCCGGGCGTCACGCAGCCGCAGGTGCCCGTGGTGGGCGGAGACACGCTCTCCTGCTCCATCGCGGCGGCGGCGGTGGTGGCCAAGGTGGTGCGTGACGAGTACATGGTGGAGATGGACGCAAAGTATCCCGCCTACGGCTTTGCCCAGCACAAGGGCTACGGCACCGCTGAGCACCGGCTGGCGCTGGAGCGGTACGGCCCCTGCCCGATTCACCGGAAGCCCTCTGACGGCACGCCGGCAGGCGCGGCGCTGCTGTTCACGGAGGGCTAGGTGAACCGCCGCATCGGCGAGGCAGGCGAGCAGGCAGCCGCGGAGTTCCTCAGGTCACTGGGGTACCGCATCATCGCGCGCAATGTGCGCTTCCGCGCGGGCGAGATCGATCTGGTCGCCCGGGATGGGGGCGTGCTGGTCTTTGTGGAGGTGAAGACCCGGCGGGGTCGCGGGTTCGGGTCGCCGGGCGAGGCGGTGACCGTTGCGAAGCAGCGGCGGCTGATCCGGCTGGCGTCGCTCTATCTGGCGCGCCTGGGCGGCGAGCCGCCGCCCTGCCGCTTCGATGTGGTGTCGGTGGAGCCCGGGCCCGACGGGCGCCTGCGCTGCCGTTTGATCAAGGGTGCGTTCACAGCGTGAGCGGAGCCGTTCCGGTGGATGACCGGGACGGCTCCGCACGCGCGTCAGGAGATGACCGTGCCGCCGAAAGTGGAGATGTCGGAGACCCCGCCCTCGACCTCGGCGGTTCCGGTCACCTGCACCTGCGTCCCCTGCCCGCTGACGATGCGGTTGGTCGGCGGGATGGTGGTGGGGATGCCGGGGTTGAGGACCCCGGGGAAGATGAGCGTCGGGCCGATCCAGGTGCCCGGCAGCAGGCCCGGGCGTGCCCGCGGGATGGTGGGATTGTTGCCGCCGCCCAGGAAGAAGCCGGTGGACCTGCGCGGCGGGCAGATCCCGGTGCGGTTGTTGTTATTGCCGTCGATGACGACGCCGGCCCCGCTGCCGGTCCCCGTGACCACGCCGCCGCCGCCCATCGAATCGGTGACCACATCGCGCACGACCTTGACGCACAGGAAGACAATGGACTTGTCGACCAGCGCTGTGAAGGTGCCGTTGGCCTGGATGTTGGCCGGTTCTTCCTTCTCGCCCTCGACGAAGGCATGCAGCACGACGCACTTGTCACCCGGCTGCGCGCCGGGCACGGGAATCAGGGCGTTGAAGCTGATCTCAACGTCGACATCCTGAATGGGCCCGCTGGCGGTGGCGGTGATGCCTGTGCAGCCCCGAACGGATCCCGGAATAGGGAAGCCTGTTCCGGCTTGCTTAAACATAATGTCCTTGCGCAGCCGGCCGTCCACGATCACCTTATCGAACACGACCATGCAGTTGTCTACGATGACCGTCTTGCTGATCTGCTTGATCTCCTCGACGGGAACGTTCAGGTTGATCGTCTGGCAGAGCAGCTGCTGCACGCTGCCGGAACCGACTACTTGCTCGACTTCGAACGCCATCGGCCACCCTCCTGTGCCGCCGGACTGAGGCCGCGCCGGCCCGGTAACAGGATATGTTTACATAAGGCATCCCGTGCCCCCGCGACGGCGCAGCGCGTGAAGAATGACCGTGAGAAAGGAACTTATTGACAAAACAGAGAAACCGTGGCATGATGAAGCGTGTCCGGGCGAACATCTGTTGGCGGGGGTGCGTTCGGTGTTTGTGCGGGTGTGGAGCTTTGCCCTTCAGGGGATCGAGGCCTTGCCGGTGGCGGTGGAGGTCGATGTCAGCCCGGGCATTCCCTCCTTCGACATCGTCGGGCTGCCCGACGCGTCGGTGCGGGAGGCCAGGGAGCGGGTGCGGGCCGCCATACGCAACGGCGGGTGGCCATTCCCCCTGCAGCGGATCACGGTGAACCTCGCGCCGGCGCACACCCGCAAGGAGGGTGCCGGTTTTGACCTGGCCATCGCCCTCGGGGTGCTGGCGGCGGCGGGGGCTTTCGACTCTGCGGCCCTGGAGGAGATCGCCGTGGCCGGTGAGCTCGCCCTGGACGGCGGCCTGCGCCCGGTGCGCGGCGCCCTGGCCATGGCCCTGGCGGCGGAGGGTGGACGCCGCCTGGTCCTGCCCGCCGAGAGCGCCCGCGAGGCCGCAGCCTGCTCCGCCGGCACGAACGTTCTGGCGGCGCCGCACCTGGCGGACCTGATCGCACACCTGCGGGGTGAGCGGCGGCTGGAGGCGCCCGATCCGGTCCGGCCCGCGGAGGCCGCCTCCGCCGCCGACGTCGACCTGGCCCTGGTGCGCGGGCAGCTCGTCGCCCGCCGCGCCCTGGAGGTGGCGGCAGCCGGGGGCCACAACGTGCTGATGGTGGGCCCACCAGGCGCCGGCAAGAGCCTCCTGGCCCGCTGCCTTCCCACGATCATGCCGCCCCTGGATGACGCCGAGTCGCTGGAGGTCAGCCGCATCTACAGCGTGGCCGGCGAGCTGGCGGGCAGCGGGCTGATCCGCAGGCGGCCCTTCCGGGCGCCGCATCACTCCACCTCCCGGGCTGCGCTGCTGGGCGGGGGCAACCCGCTGAAGCCGGGCGAGATCACGCTGGCCCACCGCGGCGTGCTGTTCCTGGACGAGATGCCCGAGTTCCGGCGCGATGTGCTGGAGGCGCTGCGGCAGCCGCTGGAAGACGGCGTGGTGCGGCTCGCGCGGGCCCACAGCCACCTGACCTTCCCGGCGCGGCCGACCCTCGTGGCCGCGGCCAACCCCTGCCCCTGCGGGTACCTGGGCGATCCCCTGCACCCGTGCACCTGCACCGCGTCGGCCGTGCACCTCTACCGCAGCCGGCTCTCGGGCCCCCTGCGCGACCGGTTCGACCTGCAGCTTTACCTGCAGCCGGTAACCTATTCGGAGTACCAGGCGTCGACGGCCGGCGAGTCCTCGGCTGCGGTGGCCGAGCGTGTGCTGCAGGCGCGGGAGCGGCAGCGGCGCCGCCTGGCCCCTTTCGGGCTGAGCAGCAACGCCGAGATGGGTCCTGCCCTGATCCGGCGCTTCTGCCGCATCCCGCCGGGCGGCGAAAGCCTGATGCGGGAAGCGATCGACCGGTTCGGCCTGACCCTGCGGGGCCACGACCGCGTCCTGCGCGTCGCCCGCACCCTGGCGGACCTCGACGGATCGGACGCGATTCTGGTCCGCCACCTGGCGGAGGCGCTGCAGTACCGCGGGGTCGGCTCGGAGCCGGTCAAGCGGTGGGCGTGAGGGCGCATCGCGCCAGGCCGGCGTGGTCTTGACGGCCCATCGCGGCACACTGGCGTGGTGTTGAGGGCATGCCGCGGCATGGTGGCGGCGGCCCATCCTGCACATGCTAAGGGCTGACCGCGGTCGGCGGTCAACCTGTGCACAGGGAGGGAACAGATTGGCAAAACAGAACGGCTACACGGTTCACGAGGGACCCATGGCCGACCGGCGGGGCACGGGCTGGCGGCAGGACGCCGCGCGGCTGGAAGCCATGGCGGAGCGGCGGCGGGAGAACCCCATGCAGACCCTGCCCAACAACCTGACGAGCATCGACAAGGCGCACGCGGCGCGGACCAAGTCGGACGAGGGCACGATCGATCCCCAGGCCGACCTGGCAGGGGGCGGTGCCGGAGGAGGCGAAGAATAGGGGAAACCGGTCGGGGAGGCAGGCACCGTCGGCCTCCCCGCTCCATGGACCGGGTCTCAACGTACCAGGAGGGAGAACGATATGTCGTCATCTGGCTCAGTCGCCCTGCCGCAGCCGGACCGAGTCATCGATCTGCGCGGAGACGTCTGCCCGGTCACCTTCGCCAAGACCAAGATTGCCCTGGAGGAGATGCGCATCGGCGAAGTCCTGCTGGTGCGGCTCGATTACGAACCCGCCTCCCGCAACGTTCCCCGGAGCGCGGCGCTGTACGGCGATGAGGTGCTCGCTGTCCGGCAGGCCGGGGAGAGCGAGTGGGAGGTTCTGCTTCGCAAGCGGGTGGACTGAGGAGACTGTAACGCTCTTTCCAAACGTTGGATCGTCAGCTATAATCGGAGATTGAACCGCAAAAGGGGCGATGTCGCATGATCCTGGGGCACCCGACTGCCCACCGCCTCGTTGCTGAAGCAGAACTTGCACTCCCGGAACTCGTGCGGGAGGTCATCTCCGTCTGCGAGATTCCGGCCCCAACGTTTCAAGAAGCAGAGCGAGCTGCTTACGTCGAGCGGCGGATGCGGGAGGTCGGCCTCACCGAGGTCCGCCGGGACTCGGTCGGCAACGTAGTCGGCCGGCTCCCCGGGAACGGCACCGGGCCCAACCTCCTCATTGCGGCGCACCTCGACACGGTATTCCCGGCGGGCACCGACGTGACGGTGCGCCGGGACGGCGATATCCTCCGTGCCCCCGGCGTGGGTGACAACTCGTCGAGCGTGGCGACGATGCTCCACGCGGCCCGCCTGCTGGTGAAGCACGAGGTTCGCCCGGCGGGCGACGTGATCTTCGCCGCCACCTGCGGCGAGGAAGGGCTCGGGAACCTGGAGGGCATGCAGGCCGTCGTCGATGCGCTGAAGGACGAGATCGACTACGTGATCGCCCTGGACGGCAGCCTGGGCGGGATGGTCCGGGAAGGGGTGGGCAGCCGCCGCTTCCGGCTGGTGGTGACCACCAGCGGCGGCCACTCGTGGGGCGCATTCGGCGCGCCCAGCGCGATCCACAGCCTCGGGCGGATCATCGCCCGCATCAGCGAGCTGCGGGTGCCGCACTACCCCAAGACGACGTACAACGTCGGCGTCATCTCCGGCGGAACCTCCGTCAACACCATCGCCGCACGGGCCGAGGCGCTCATCGACCTCAGGTCGCTGGACCGGAGCGAGCTGGTCCGGCTGGAGCAGCGGGTGCTGCGCATCGTGCGGTCGGAGGAGCGGGAGAGCGGCGTGAGAGCCGTCTTGGAGCTTCTGGGCGACCGGCCCACCGGGTCGATTCCCGACGCCCACCCCCTCTGCAACCTGGTCCGGCGGGTCCACAGGGAGCTGGGGCTGCAGACCCGCAGCTACCCCTCGTCCACGGACGGCAACGTGCCGCTGTCGATGGGGATCCCGGCCGTCACGGTGGGCGTGACCCTGGGGGGAAACGGACACCGACTGGACGAGTACATCTATACTCCCCCGCTCGCTAAGGGGCTGGCCCAGGTCCTGCTTCTCGTACTGGGGGCACAGGAACTGCCGCAGCGGGCCCGGTAGCCGTGCAGCCGGGCTTTTCGTGTGACAGGCACGGAGAGTAGGCCGGCAGCCACCCGTCAGCCGGCAGTGTGGGGGAGAGCGGCATGGAGAGCGCTCTGGTCTGGCTGATTTACCAGCGCGCCCCGGGCGTGGGCCGGCGGCGCATGGCCGAGCTGATGCGGACATATCCCAATCCTGAGGAAGCGTGGCGGCTGGGGGCGGCCGAACTGGCCGCCGTGCGGGGGTTCAGGCCGGAGACCGTGCAGGCCCTGCTGGCGGTGCGGAAGAGCGCGGAAGCGCGCCGGGAGGCCGAGAGGGAGCTGGAGCGTGCCCGTCGCGCCGGCCTCCGCGTACTCTGCTATGGGACCCAGGGGTATCCCCGGCGGCTGGCGGAGATTCCGCTGCCGCCGCCGGTGCTTTACCAGTATGGGCCGTGGGAGCCCGGCGACGGGGACGGGCGCCCGGTGGTGGCCGTCGTCGGCACGCGCCGTCCCACCGCGTACGGCCTGGCCGTGGCGGAGCAGCTGGGCCGCGAGCTCGCCCAGCTGGGGGCGGTTGTCGTGAGCGGCATGGCCCGGGGCATCGACACGGCCGCGCACCGCGGGGCGCTCAGTGCGGGGGGAACCACGGTCGCCGTACTTGGCGGCGGCGCCGATGTCTGTTATCCTCAGGAGTCGGCGGCCCTGTATCGGAAGATGCGGGAATCGGGCGCAATCTTCTCGGAGCAGCCACCCGGCACCGCCCCGCGTCCCGAGAACTTTCCGGAGCGCAACCGGATCATCAGCGGGCTCAGCCACGGGGTGATCCTGGTGGAGGCCGGGGAGAGATCGGGCACCCTGATCACGGCTGCGCACGCCACAGAGCAGGACCGGGACCTGTTCGTGGTGCCGGGGCCCATCACCAGCCCGCTGTCGCGGGGCCTGTACAGGTTCGTGCGGGACGGCGCGGGACTGGCGGTGAACGCCGCCCAGGTCCTGGAGGACATGGGCTTCCTTCCCGCGGCGGAAGGACCGCTGCACTTTACGCCCCGCGGGCTCACAGAGCTGGAGCAGCGGGTGCTGGGCTGGATGGGCAGCGCGCCCTGGTGGCCGGGCGATCTGGCGGAGACCAGCGGTCTCTCGGTGCCCGAGGTGCAGGCGTGCCTGACGATGCTGGAGATTCGCAGCGCGGTTCGGCGGCTGCCCGATGGGCAATACATTCGTATTGGATAGACCACTAGCGGAAGGAATAGTCTAAGGAGCACGAGCGTTGTCTCGCGGCATGTCACACGGGGGTGTGGACTGGTTGTCCAAGAGCCTAATCATCGTCGAGTCCCCGGCGAAAGCCAAGACGATCGAGAAGTTTCTCGGGCGGAAGTATACCGTGAAGGCCTCAATGGGCCACGTGCGCGACCTGCCCAAGAGCCAGCTGGGGGTCTCGGTGGAGAATAACTTCGAACCTAAATACATCACGATTCGCGGCAAGGGTGAAATCCTGAAGGAGCTGCGCGACAGCGCGCGGAAGGCTGAGCGGGTCTACCTGGCCACTGACCCCGACCGGGAAGGCGAGGCCATCTCGTGGCACCTGGCCCACGTGCTGAAGCTGCCGCTGGATGAGCCCCTGCGCATCGAGTTTCACGAGATCACCAAGGACGCGATTCAGCGGGCCATCAAGCAGCCCCGGCCCATCGACCTCGCCCGCGTGGAGGCCCAGCAGGCTCGCCGCGTGCTCGACCGGTTGGTGGGGTACAAGCTGAGCCCGCTGCTCTGGCGCAAGGTGCGGCGGGGCCTCTCCGCGGGACGGGTGCAGTCTGTGGCCGTGCGGCTGATCGTCGACCGCGAGCGGGAGATTCAAGCGTTCGTCCCGGAGGAGTACTGGTCCCTGACCGCCCGGGTGAAGGCCGACTCCGGGCAGCCGTTCACGGCCAAGTACTGGGGTGTGAACGACCGCAAGACCGAACTGAAGACGCGGGAGCAGGTTCAGGAAGTGATCGGCGCCGTGGCCGGAGGTTCCCCCGCGGCCTCCGGGGTGAGCGGGGACGGGACGGTGAGCAGCCCGACCGCGGAGGTCTTCGACCTCTCCGCGGCCGGCATTGCGATTCAGGTGCGCAGCGTGAAGCGGCGCGAGAAGAGGCGCAACCCCGCGTTCCCCTTCACCACTTCCAGCCTGCAGCAGGAGGCCGCCCGCAAGCTGGGGTTCACCGTGCGGCGGACGATGGCCGTCGCCCAGCAGCTCTACGAGGGGCTCTCGCTGGGCGAGGCGGGCCATACGGGTCTGGTGACCTACATCCGCACCGACTCCACCCGCATCGCCGACGAGGCCGCGCTCGCCGCCGGGGAGTTCATTGAAAGGACCTACGGCAAGGAGTACCGCCCCGAGCAGCGGCGTGAGGCCGAACGGCGCGCCGGGGAGCAGGGGGCCCACGAGGCCATCCGCCCCACCGATGTGAACCGCACGCCGGAGTCGGTGAAGCCCTACCTCACGCCGGATCAGTACCGGCTGTACCGGCTGATCTGGGAGCGGTTCGTCGCCAGCCAGATGGCCCCTGCCGTGCTCGACACGGTGTCGGTGGACCTCGCGGCCGGGGAGCACGTGTTCCGGGCCAGCGGGCAGAGCATCCGCTTTCCGGGTTTCATGAAGGTCTACATTGAAGGAGAGGACGAGGAGGGCCAGCGGGAGGAGAACGGCGGCCTGCTGCCGGAGCTTGCGGAGGGCCAGTGGGTCACCCTGCAGGCGCTGGAGTCGCGGCAGCACTTCACCCAGCCGCCGCCCCGGTACTCGGAGGCGATGCTGGTCAAGGCCCTGGAAGAGCGGGGCATCGGCCGGCCGTCCACCTATGCGCCCATTATTGGAACGATCCAGACCCGCGGATACGTCGAAAAGCGGGAGAAGCGATTCCATCCGACGGAACTGGGCATATTGGTGACAGACATCCTGAAGGAGTACTTCCCCGACATCATCGACGTTGAGTTCACCGCGCACCTGGAGGATAAGCTGGACGCGGTGGAGGAGGGGCAGGCAAACTGGCGCGAGCTGATCAGCCGGTTTTACGGCCCCTTCGAGGAGACGCTGAAGCAGGCCGAGGAGAAGGTCGGCGGTTTCGAACTGGAGGATGAGGTCTCCGACGTGCCCTGCGAGAAGTGCGGGCGCATGATGGTCGTAAAGTACGGCCGGTTCGGCAAGTTCCTGGCCTGCCCCGGCTTTCCCGAGTGCCGGTCGACCAAGCCGATCCTGGAGGAGACCGGCGTCAGGTGCCCCGCCTGCGGCACGGGCCGCATCGTGGAGCGCAAGTCCAAGAAGGGCGGCAGGCGCTTCTACGGGTGCACCAACTACCCCGACTGCAACTTCGTGTCGTGGGAGAAGCCCGTCAACCGGCCCTGCCCGGAGTGCGGTGCGCCGTACCTGGTGGAGAAGCGGGTGAAGGAGCTGGGCCTGAGCCACGTCTGCAAGCAGCCGGAGTGCGGGTACGCGGAGTCGGTGGAGGGTATGGAAGAGGTGCATGCCTGAGTGGATCAGCCCCACGTGACCGTCATTGGCGCCGGCCTGGCCGGGTCGGAGGCGGCCTGGCAGGCCGCGGAGCGCGGCGTGAAGGTGACCCTGTACGAGATGCGCCCCCAGGTTTCCACGGCCGTGCACCGTACGGGGCTGTTTGCGGAACTGGTCTGTTCCAACTCGCTGCGCGGGGCGAGCCTGGAGAACGCCGTCGGGCTGCTGAAGGAGGAGATGCGGCGGCTGGGCAGCCTGATCATGCGGGAGGCCCTGAAGAACGCCGTGCCGGCGGGCGGCGCGCTGGCGGTGAGCCGCGAGGAGTTCGCCGCGGGCGTGACGGCCGCCCTGACCGCGCATCCCAACATCGCGGTGGTGCGGGAAGAGGTGCGCGCGATTCCCGAGGGCGGCATCGTGGTCATCGCCTCCGGGCCGCTGACGTCCGCGCCCCTGGCCGAGGCGATCCGCCGTTTCACCGGAGAGGAATCGCTTGCCTTCTACGATGCGGCTGCGCCCATCGTCAACATCGAAACCGTCAACATGGACAAGGTGTTCCGCGCCAGCCGCTACGGCAAGGGCGACAGCGATGACTACCTGAACTGCCCGTTCACCAGGGAGGAGTACGAGGCGTTCTACCATGCCCTGGTGACGGCGGAGAAGGCTATCCCCCACAACCCGGAGGATGAGCAGGTCTGCTTCTTCGAGGGCTGCCTGCCGGTGGAGGAGCTTGCCCGCCGCGGGCCGGATGCCCTCCGCTACGGCCCGATGAAGCCGGTCGGCCTCATCGACCCCCGCACGGGGCGGCGCCCTTGGGCCGTCGTGCAGCTCCGGCAGGACAACGCCGCCGGAACGCTCTACAACCTGGTGGGCTTTCAGACCAGCCTGAAGTGGGGCGAGCAAAAGCGGGTCTTCCGCATGATTCCCGGGCTCGAGGATGCGGAGTTCGAGCGGTTCGGGGTCATCCACCGGAACACCTTCATGAAGTCCCCGCGGCTCCTCCATCCCACGGGCGAGTCGCGGCAGCGCGCCGGCCTCTTCTTCGCCGGTCAGATGACCGGGGTGGAGGGGTACGTGGAGTCCGCAGCCGGCGGACTGGTGGCCGGCATCAACGCCGCGCGCCGGGCGCTGGGGCAGGAGCCGGTCGTCTTCCCGCAGGAGACGGCCATCGGTTCCCTGCTGCACTACATCACCCATGCCGACCCCGACCACTTTCAGCCCATGAACATCGCGTTCGGGCTGATGCCCCCGCTGGAAGGGCCCAAGATCAGGGACAAGCGGGCGCGCAAGCGGGCGCTTTCGGAGCGCGCGCTGAAGGCGCTCTCCGATTGGGCGCCGCAGCAGCTGGGCATTGATCTGCTCGCCTAAGGAGGGCGATGCGGCGGACCTTTTCCGCCGTTCATCCCCCAAGTGGTGGCAGACCTGAACGAATGTAACCAAACTGTCATCTTTGCGGAAAATACTGGATTGCATGTGCTAGCTCGTGAAATAAAGAGCAAGGGACGCCTAGTGTGCGAAAACCGGAGAGCGGAAATTGTGGGCGGATAGGGATATTTTCTGAATTGTGGTCTTGCCTTCGGGGCACACTCTATGCTAGGATAAAGACCGGTTGGGTAAGCCGTGTTAACAAAGTGCACAGCAGGGGGTGGAGGCGGTGACTGCCCAGCCGAAGGGGGACAACCTCGGTCCGGAAGTCGCCGGTTTCCTCGCCAGCCTCGCTGTGGAGAACTCGGCTTCCCCGCACACCCTGCGCAGTTACCGACTCGATCTTGCGCAGTTCTACGCCTGGCTGGGCAGCGGGGGCACGTCTGCGCCCGTCGTGGGCGGGCGGGAATCGGGCCGGACCCGCAAGCATGATTTCAGCGCGGTGCAGGAGGAGGCGCAGCGGCAGGTGGGCCTGGACGAGCTTCGCTCGGTCACCCACCTCACCATCCGCTCGTACCTCGCCTTCCTGCAGCGTCAGGAGTTCAGCAGGCGGACCATCGCCCGCAAGCTGTCCTGTCTCCGCTCGTTCTTCAAGTACCTTGTGCTGTCTGATCTAGTCGCGACCAACCCAGTTGCAGGTGTGCACACCCCTAAACTGGAGCGGCGGCTCCCAGTCTTCCTGGACGAGGAAGAGATCGGGGGGCTGTTATCACAGCCTGACACCGGTACGCCGCTGGGGCTGCGTGACCGGGCCTTGCTGGAACTGCTGTACGCCACAGGCCTGCGGGTGGGCGAGCTGGTGGCTCTGAACCGGGGCGACATCGACTACAGTGAGGGCTGGGTGATCGTCCTGGGGAAGGGGCGGAAGGAGCGCGCGGTGCCGGTGGGCAGCGAGGCGCTTCAGGCCCTGGGCCAGTACCTGAAGGAAGGATGGCCCGTGCTGCGCTCCCGGGCGCCGGCGGAAGAGCAGTCGCTTCCCGAAGCGCAGCAGCCGCTTTTCCTGAACAAGCTGGGCGGCAGGCTGAGCGACCGCTCTGTGCGCCGTCTGGTGGACCGGTACATCAGCCAGCTGGCCCTGAGCCGGCAGATCAGCCCGCACAAGATCCGCCACACCTTTGCGACCCACATGCTCAATCACGGCGCAGATCTGCGGGCGGTGCAGGAGATGCTGGGCCATGCCAGCCTGTCTACTACGCAGATCTACACCCACGTGACCACGCAGCGGCTGCGCGCCGAGTACCTGCGGGCGCACCCGCGGCAGCGGCGGGCCCCGCCGCCGGACGAGCGATGAAGACGAAGCACGTTTGGGCGTGCCGGTTGGCACCGGCCCCGCGCCCAGTTACACTTATTGCGACATTCTCAGCGTGGAGGCGATTGAACTAGCGGAGTAGATGGGTATCATTAGCGAAGAGCCTGAGTAATTGGTGCATCAGTGTACGCCGAGGGGAGGGCCGTCGCTGTGGCCGTCGGGGGTACGCAGGGCCGCAGCACAGCTCATCACATACGAAAGACTGAAATGGAGGCAGATTTCCATGAAGACACTGCTGGAGAAGACCCGTCGAATCAATCGCCTGCTTCAGAAGAGCGCAGGTACCCAGGTGAACTTCAATGAGTTGGCCGGTGTTCTGGCCGACCTGCTCGGGGCCGATGTATACGTCGCTTCCCGGAAGGGGAAGATTCTCGGACTCGGGCTGACCACCGGCGACGCCGAGCAGTACCAGAACATCACGTTCACTGAGGAATACAACAGCGCCCTGATGAAGGTGGACGAGACCACGGCCAACGCCGAGCAGGGCGACCTCACCGTCCTGCGGGAGGGCGAGGAGGTCAGGATGCGGGGCGGCCTGGTGACCATGGTGCCCGTCAACGGCGGCGGCGAGCGCCTGGGCACCCTGGTGCTGGTGAGCAACGAGAGCTTCACCGATGAGGATCTGATCCTGGGTGAGCTGGCCGCCACGGTCGCCGGCGTCGAGATCCTGCGGGCGCATGCCGGCGAGCTGGAGGAGGAGGCCCGGAAGAAGGCCGCCGTGCAGATCGCGCTGGCCACGCTCTCGTACTCCGAGCTGGAGGCGGTGCAGCACATCTTTGACGAACTGGACGGCACGGAGGGGCTGCTGGTCGCCTCCAAGATTGCCGATCGCGTGGGCATCACCCGCTCGGTCATCGTCAACGCCCTGCGGAAGTTCGAGTCGGCCGGGGTCATCGAGTCGCGGTCGCTCGGCATGAAGGGCACCCATATCAAGGTGCTGAACGACCGGCTGCTGGAAGAGTTGCGCAAGCTCCGGAGCTGATCGGGAAGCGCGGCAACCCTGGCAACGCCGGCAGCGGAAGCCCCACGCGTCGATCGCGTGGGGTTTTTTCGCCACCCTTATCATCAGGAGGGAAAAGCGCAACCAGGGACGAACTGTTACGCGGTGGCAAGCATCACACAACCGTCTGAAGGGTGAGGAGGGCGAAGCGGTGTGATCAAGCTGCGGCGGTTCAGGTCACAGGGTGGGGAGTTCGTGGTCAATGCAGACCTGATCGAGACTGTGGAGGCAACACCCGACACGGTTGTCACACTGACCACCGGTCACAAGCTGATCGTTCAGGAGAGCGTGGACGAGGTCATTCAGAAGGTGGTCGAGTTCAAACGCGCCTGCCACTCGCCGCTGCTTGGCAGCCGTGAGCCCGTTGAATAGTTCTATCGCAGCTCGAGGAGGGCAGGGCCGGTGCGTCTACCGACGATCAACCAGCGACTGACGATTTATATCCCCACTGGATGGTGGAAGGGCCGATACTCGACATATTTGGAGGCACTGGAGGACTCAACCATTCGGGTGGCACACCCGATGTTTGGCTCTGCCTTGATACCCCTGATGCCCGGGGACGAGGTGGTGGTGGAGTACCTTCACGATGGCGAGCGCGTGGGCTTCCCCGCCCAGGTCCTGCAGCGCGTGGAGGAGGAAACGCCGACTTTGGTCCTGACGAAGCCGGAACCCGGCGAGATCCGCCGGCAGCAACTGCGCAGCTATTTCCGGATCGACGTGAGCCTACCCATTGAATATAGCCCCAGCGGCCGCAAACGAGCCGGTGAAGACGGAGTGGAGCAACCGGAGCTTCTGCCTGGGCGCACGGTGAACATCAGCGGTGGCGGGGCGCAGATCGTCACCGGTGAACTGTATCCGCTGGGCACGCGGCTGGACATGGTCATTCACCTGCCGGATAAAATGATTCCCGCCGAGGTGGAAGTGGTGCGGCACGTTCCTGTCGCGGTGGTCCCGGGTTCGGGCGATCCCGTAGAACCGAGGATGGGGGTGCGGTTCACGCAGATTGAGGAGCGGGACCGGGAGCAGATCGTCCGGTTCATCTTCGCCGAGCATCGGCGGCGGAGGCGGATGGGTCTGGAGTGATGGGGGTGATGGAGGCGTGCGCGAACCGCAGGAGAGCATGGACGCCGACCGGCCGGCGCCGCGCGACGCGGAGCTGGTGCTGACGGTAGCCCCGGGCGCCATGTCGGTGGAGGCCAGGATCGTGCCTCCGGAGCCCGGCGGCCGGCACATCACCCGTGAGCAGGTGCTGGAGGAACTGGCCAGGCACAAGATCGTGTTCGGTATCGACCACGAGGCGATCGACCGGCTGGTGGAGATGGCGGAAAAGGGGTTCCCCATGGCCCGTGAGGGCATCGTGGTGGCCGAGGGCCGCCGCCCCGTGGACGGTGAGGACGGCGCCATCATCCACCACGAGCTTCTGCAGACGCCCGCCGGGTATCCGCGCCTCACCAAGGACGGCCGGGCGGACTTCTTCGACCTGAACCTCGTGCGCAACGTGACCAAGGACACCGTGCTGGCGACGAAGAAGCCGCCGACGCGCGGCGAGCCGGGCACGGACGTCTACGGCCGGCCCGTGAGGGCCCGCGACGGGCGGGAGGTCCGCCTGCGGGCGGGCCCCGGAACCCGCCTCTCGCCAGACGGCCAGTCGGTCATCGCCACGGTGGAGGGCCACGCGTCCATCTCGCACAGCGGCGAGGTCACGGTCTCCCCGATCTTCACGGTGCCCGGCGATGTCGGCTACGGCTCGGGCAACATCGACTTCGTCGGCACGGTCGTCGTGCAGGGCGACGTGACCCAGGGCTTCAGCGTGAAGGCCGGCCAGAATGTCGAGGTGCACGGCGGCATCATGGGCGGCACCGTGGAAGCCGGCGGCGACGTCCTGGTGCGCTACGGCATCGTCGGCGGCGGCCGGGGCCGGGTCAAGGCCGGCGGCAAGGTGCGCTGCCGGTTCATCGAGTCGGCCGAGGTGGAAGCCGGGGGCGACGTCGTGGTGTCCGATGGCATTCTGGGCTCCCAGGTGTCGGGCGACAGCGTGACCGTCACCGGGGGGCGGGGCTCCATCGTCGGCGGGCGGATCCGTGCCCGCCGGGAGATCAGCGCTCAGACCCTCGGCTCGGCGATGGGAGCGCCCACGGACCTGCAGGTGGGCGTGCCCCCCGCCGTGCGCGCCGAGCTCGAGCACATCCGCGAGCAGCTTTCGCGGGTGGAGGACCGCTTCGGCCACGCCACGCGGACGGCGACCTACCTGACCTCGTCCGGCGCGGTGCAGACGGCGGGCATCTCGCGGGAGTTCGCCGAGAAGAGCCGGCGCCTGACCGGTGCGGAGCGGCAGCAGCTTTCGGCCCGGATGGCCGCACTGCAGGCGCAGCTGCAGCCGGAGCCGGGCGCGTGCATAAAGGGCTACGAGGCGGTCTACCCGGGTGTGCGCATTACCATCGGCGCAGAGCGGCATGTGGTGGTGGACCAGTCGACCAACAGCTGCTTCGTCATCGGTGAGGACGGAGAGATTACCCTGATTCCGGCCTGGTAAGGCGACGGACCCGGCCTCGCGGATGTGAAGCGGCCGCGGCGTTGGGAGGTGTCTGACGATGGCGGTGAGACCCATTGATTCGCTGACGATGCTGCCGCGGCTTGCGGAGGCGGGGCGTGCGGTGCATCAGAGCGAGCAGTTTCCGCATGCCTTTCAGCAGGTGCTGGGCGCCCAGGTGCAGCAGGAGGGTGAACGCAGCCAGAAACAGGTGCGGCGGCGCACGGAAGTGGAACAGCCGCTGGTCACCCCGGATGGGCGGCGGTCCGGCGGCCAGGCCACGCAGGGGTCGGGCGGAGAGGGCAGGCGTCGCCGCCAGCGGCAGACCCTTGCCGAACGGGGTGATCCGCAGCCGGGCACGGGCCGGCTGGATGTGAAGGTATGAGGCATGTCCGCAGGAGGCCCCGGCATACCCATTGGGGTGGCCGGGGCCTCCTGTATGTGTGGCGGCCGGTCTCAGGCTGGGGAGGAATGCGGGATGGGGAGCGTTGTGTCCGGGGCGGACAGGCAGGCTGGGCAGTTCTGGCGCGGGCTGCTGGTCGGCGCCGGCCCCGTGGTCGCCGCGCTGGCGATGGGGCTGGGCTACCTGACGCGCGCCGGGATTACGGTGGCGGTGGCGGCGGAGCCGCTGGCCGACCGCGTGGCGGCAGAGGTGGAGGCGGCTGTGCGGCGGGAGCTGCCGGCAGCTTTGCTGGAGGCGCGGGCAGAGTGGCCGGCGCGGGCGCAGGAGGCGGCCCGCGGGCAGCTCGCCGATCTGCGCCTGGAGGTGGCGGGGCTCACGGTCGAACTGCCCCAGCCGGTGCGGGAACAGGTGGAAGAGGCGGTCGCGCAGGCGGTGCAGGCCGCGCTGGAGGCGGCGGGGGACGGCGCGCACGTTCAGGGCCTCACGGACCGCATCGGCCGCCGGGCCGGCGAACTGGCCCGGGAACGGCTGCCTTCGGCCCTGGCGGGGCAGCAGTTTAACGTGCAGGTGGCGCCGGGGGTCGCGGTGCCGGTTCGGCTCGAGATCCGGTGAACCCGCCTGCCCGCGCCTGCGTTTGTAGGGTTGAAACCGTGTGCGGGAGTGGATGGCGGGTGCAGTGGTTGACGGAGCGGCAGCTCCTGGAGCAGGCGGGCCTGAGCCCGGCACAGCTCAGGTGGTTTCGCGAGCGGTTTCCCGCGCAGCTGAAGTGCCTCACCCGGCGCGGTCCGCTGGGTGAGGCGCGGTACGCGCCGGATGCGGTGGTGCTCCTGCGCAGCCTGGCGGCCATGGTGGCCCGGGGCGCGACGCCGGAGCAGATCAAGGCCTGGTACGGTTTCTGACCGCGGCCTTTAAGTGCCGAAAACCCTTTGCCAGCGCCCCCTGTTTGTGCTAAGATATCGTCTGGTGTGTGTGACTACACACGTTCGCGGACGGCTGCGGGGATGCTGCTCTGGCAGTTCCGCAGCGGGATGAGGCGGACGGAGGTCCCAAAATCTGCGGAGGTGAGTCTTGACGTGTCTGTGATCACGATGAAGCAGCTCCTCGAGGCGGGTGTCCACTTCGGTCACCAGACCCGCCGGTGGAACCCGAAGATGAAGGAGTACATCTTCACCGAACGGAACGGCATCTACATCATCGATCTCCAGAAGACCGTGCGCATGGTCGAGGTGGCCTACAACGCCGTGCGCCAGATGGCTGCGGACGGCGGCAAGATCCTCTTCATCGGCACCAAGAAGCAGGCCCAGGACGCGGTGCGGGAAGAGGCTGAGCGCTGCGGCATGTTCTACGTCAACCAGCGCTGGCTGGGCGGCATGCTGACCAACTTCCAGACGATCAAGAAGCGCATCGCCCGCCTGAACGAGCTGGAGGAGATCGAGAGCACCGAGTACTGGAGCAAGCTGACCAAGAAGGAGCAGGCGCAGCTCCAGCACGAGAAGGAGAAGCTGGAGAAGAACCTGGGCGGCATCAAGGGCATGAAGAGCCTGCCCGACATGGCTTTCGTCATCGATCCCCGCAGGGAGCGCATCGCGGTGGCCGAGCTGCGCAAGCTGGGGATTCCGATCGTCGCGATCGTCGACACCAACTGCGACCCGGATGAGATCGACTACGTCATTCCGGGCAACGACGATGCCATCCGCGCGGTGAAGCTGCTGACCAGCAAGATCGCAGACGCCGTGATCGAGGGCCGCCAGGGCGCGGACGCTTCCGTCATGGCCGACGAGGACGAGGCGGAGGCTGCCGACGACGTCGAAGCGGCCGAGGATGTCGAGGCCGACGCCGACGCCGAGGACGAGGTGGAGTAACAGCGCGGGAGCATGAGCGGGGCGGACTCGAGGAAGCCTATCCCTATTGATGGGATCGACGCCTCGGAGCCCCGCTCTTCTGGCGATATAGGAGGCCGATGCACGGGGGGAGGGTGCAGACCGCCCGCTTCCCCCGTTCAAGCATGACCGTCCGAACCAAAAACTGGGGATCGCCTTTCCACTGAGGTGGGCACCTAACCAACAGGGGGTATTTTGAACATGGCCGAGATTACCGCAAAAATGGTTGCAGAGCTGCGGGCCCGGACCGGAGCCGGCATGATGGACTGCAAGAAGGCGCTGGTGGAGACCGGTGGTGACCTGGACAAGGCCGTGGACCTGCTCCGGGAGAAGGGCCTGGCTTCTGCCGCGAAGAAGGCCGGCCGCGTGGCCGCCGACGGCCGGGTCCACGCCATCGTGGAGGACGGGGCCCGCCACGGCGTGCTGGTCGAGCTGAACTGCGAGACCGACTTCGTGGCCAAGGGCGAGCAGTTTATCAACCTCTGCAACCACGTGGCGGAGGTCATCCTGAAGACCAGGCCGGCGTCGATGGAGGCGCTGCAGGAGACCCTGGGCGACACCGTGAAGGAGGCCGTCGCCAAGATCGGCGAGAACATCCAGGTGCGCCGCTTCGCCCGCTACGAGGTGGCCGACGCGGGCCGGGTGCACGCGTACATCCACGGCGAGGGCCGGGTGGGCGTGCTCATCGAGCTGGAGACCTCGACCCCGGAGCTGGCGCAGAACCCCGAGGTGGAGTCGCTCTGCCACGAGCTGGCGCTGCAGATCGCCTCGATGAAGGCGCAGTACGTGAAGCGCGAGGACGTGCCGGCTGAAGTGATCGAGCACGAGAAGGAGATTCTGAAGGCCCAGGCCATCAACGAGGGCAAGAAGCCCGAGATCGCGGAGAAGATGGTCGCCGGCCGCCTGAACAAGTTCTACCAGGAAGTCTGCCTGCTGGAGCAGGAGTGGGTGAAGGAAGCCAAGAAGACCGTCGGCCAGCTGGTGAAGGAGGTCGCCGAGAAGGTCGGCGGCGAGATCACCGTGAAGCGCTTCGTCCGCTACGAGAAGGGCGAGGGCATCGAGAAGCGGCAGGACGATTTCAGCGAAGAGGTCATGCGTCAGGCCGGTCTGAAGTAAGCCTGGATGAGGCGGGAGGCGTAAGCGGCCTCCCGCCTTCTGAGCAACAGGGCGTGTTCTCCAGGAATTACGGCAGTTGCTGGAGGAAACGCTTTGTAAGACGTAGAAACGGTTTTTGACCGGCCCGACGCGGCCGGCAGCGAACTGGAGGCCTGAGGATGCAGACACCGAAGTACCGCAGGGTGGTCCTGAAACTCAGCGGCGAGGCGCTCGCCGGACCCAACGGGTTCGGCCTTGACCCGCAGGTGCTGGCCGCCCTGGCGCGGCAGATCAAGGCGGTACACGACATGGGCGTGGAGATCGCCATCGTCGTCGGCGCCGGGAACTTCTGGCGGGGCCGCCTGGGACAGCAGATGGGCATGGACCGTGCTTCCGCCGATTACATGGGGATGCTGGCGACCGTCATGAACTCCCTCGCCCTGCAGGACGCGATTGAGAAGCTCAGGGTGGATACCCGGGTCATGAGCGCCGTGGAGATGCGCCAGGTCGCGGAGCCCTTCATCCGGCGCCGGGCGATCCGGCACCTCGAGAAGGGGCGGGTGGTCATCTTCGCCGCCGGCACGGGCAATCCGTACTTCACCACCGACACCACCGCCGCCCTGCGGGCGGCCGAGATCGAGGCCGAGGCGATCCTGATGGGCAAGCAGGGGGTGCAGGGCGTCTATGACTCCGACCCCCGCACCAACAGGCATGCGGTCAAGTACGACGAAGTAACCTATCAGGAGGTTCTGGCGAAGAATCTTCAGGTTATGGACGCCACGGCCACGGCGCTCTGCATGGATAACCGCATTCCGATCGTCGTCTTCGACATGATGGGTCCTGACTACATCGTGAAAGTCGTCCTCGGTGAGGACGTTGGTCAAACCTACGTCAGGGGGGAATAACCAGTGACCAAGGAAATCATTAGGGATGCAGAGGAGCGCATGAAGAAAGCGGTCGAGGTGTTTCGCCAGGATCTGGCCGGCATGCGGGCCAACCGCGCCACGCCTGCGCTGCTCGACAAGGTGCGCGTGGATGCGTACGGCTCGGCCGTTCCGGTGAACAACGTCGCGACGATCGAGGTGCCCGACCCCCGAACGCTGGTCATCAAGCCCTGGGACCGCTCCCTGATCAAGGCAATCGAGAAAGCGATCAACACCTCCGATCTGGGTCTGAACCCCACCAATGACGGTCAGGTGATCCGCCTCAACATCCCGCCCATGACCGAGGAACGGCGCCGGGAGATGGTGAAGGTCGTCGGCAAGCGGACCGAGGAGCAGCGGGTGGCCATCCGCAACATCCGCCGGGACGCGAACGACCAGATTAAGAAGATGGAGAAGGAAAAGGCGGTCTCCGAGGACGAGTCCAAGCGGGCGCAGGACGAGATCCAGAAGCTGACGGATAAGTACATTAAGGAAGTCGATCAGATTATGGCCGCCAAAGAGAAGGAGATTATGGAGGTCTGACCGGTGGAAGGCGGTTCATGGCGGTGGGATCTGGTCGGCCTCCGCTGGACGGAGGCAGAGGCGATTCTGCAGGGCCGCGGGCTGACCTACACGTGGTCGGTCACCACCCCTCCCAACCGCCCGGTCGGGATCGGCGAGCTGCGGGTCGTCGCGCAGCGTGAGACCCCTGCGGGACTGGCCTTCGTGCTGGCGCACCGGGAATATGCGCGCCGGGAGCAGCCGGCGGGGTAGGGGAGGTCGTGGAGGGGCGTGTTGGACGACTTGCGCGAACTCGTTGGGCTGAAGCGGGCGGCGCCCCGGAACACGGCACCGCGGGAGGAGTCGTACCTTCCCCGCCACGTGGCCATCATTATGGACGGCAACGGGCGGTGGGCGACACAGCGCGGGCTGCCCCGCACAGTGGGGCACCGCGCCGGGGTGGAGGCCCTGCGCGGGGTGGTGAAGGCCGCCCCCGACCTGGGCATCAAGATCCTGACGTGCTATGCGTTTTCGACCGAGAACTGGAAGCGCCCGAAGGACGAGGTCGACACGCTGATGAACCTTCTGCTCGAGTACTGCAGGCTGGAGGCGGAGACCCTGCACAAGAACGGCGTGCGGATCAACGCCATCGGGCGCATTCACGAGCTGCCTGCAGCCCAGCAGCAGGAGATCGCACGGGCAGTGGCACTGACGCGGGAGAACGACCGGCTGATTCTCAACCTCGCGGTCAACTACGGCGGCCAGGCGGAGCTGGTGGACGCCTTCCGCAGCCTGGCGGCCGAGGTGAAGGCCGGGGGACTGGAGCCGGAGGCGATCGATGCCGCGGCCGTGAGGCGGCACCTCTATACGGCCGACCTGCCCGATCCGGACCTGGTCATACGAACCGCCGGCGAGATGCGCCTCTCGAATTTCCTCTTGTGGCAGTCGGCCTACGCCGAGATCTGGGTGACCGATGTGTACTGGCCCGACTTCACGCGGGAGCATCTGGAACAGGCCTTGCGGGACTATGCCCGGCGTGAGCGGCGCTTCGGCGCCGTGTGAGCCCGCAGGGGGCCGAGGACCGCGGCGGCCGCAGTAAAGCAGGTGACGTCGTGCTCGTTCGTATTCTGACGGGCCTCGTGGGTATACCGGTATTCCTGGGCCTTCTCTATGTCGGGCAGTGGCCCTTCCTCGTGCTGGTGGCGGGGATGGGCCTCATTGCCTTCTACGAGTATGCGCGGCTGATGCGGGCGATGGGCCATCGGCCCGCCCTGCCCCTGGGGGGCGCAGCCACCGCGGCCATCGTGCTCGCTGCGGGGCTGCTGCCGCCTCACGGCGCGCACGCGGGGGCCGTCGCCGCGCTGGCGACCCTGGCGATCCTCGCCTGGACGGTCTTCCGGCCGGAGGGCTTTTCGGCGATGGACGGCCTGCTGACGCTGGCGGGCGTGTTCTACGTCGGCCTTCTGAGCTACCTCGTGCTGCTTCGCCGGCTGGGCGGCGGCGCCGGGTGGGACGCCGGCCTTATGTGGGCGGGAATGGCCTTCCTGTGCACCTGGGGCGCCGACACCCTGGCTTATTTCGTGGGCATCACGTGGGGGCGGCACCAGCTCGCCCCGAAGATATCCCCGCAGAAGTCGGTGGAAGGGCTGCTGGGCGGGATTGCCGGCGCGGCCCTCGCCGGCCTGCTCTGGGGCCCGGCCATTCCCCTGCCCCGCTGGCAGGGCGCGGCGCTCGGGGCGGCGATTGCCCTGATCGCCACCGTGGGCGACCTGGCCGAGTCGGCCCTGAAGCGGACCGCCGGGGTGAAGGACGCCGGGCGGCTGCTTCCGGGGCACGGCGGCGTTCTCGACCGGTTTGACAGTAGCTTGTTCGTGCTGCCGTTCGTCTACTATATAGCGACCTTGCTCTACGGTGTGTCGTAACCCGGCATGGTGGGGGAGGTGAGCCCCGATGGACCGGGCGTGGCTGTTCTCCGTACTGGGTCTCGCGGCCTTTCTGATCGTTGCGTGGGCCCTGCTTACCTATGGTCTGCCCGTGGTGCTGCCGTTTGTGCTGGCCTGGCTTATCGCCGAGTTGATGGATCCGCCCGTGACGTGGCTGGTGCGCCGGGCCCGGATGCCCCGGGCGCTGGCCGTGGCCATCGTGCTGCTCATCGTGGTGGGCGTGATGGGCGCGCTGTTCACGGTGGGCATCGCCTACCTGGTGGGCGAGATCCGCTCGCTGATCGGCAACCTGCCCTACCTCTACGCGGCGGGGCTCGATCTCTCCTCGCAGCTCCTGGTCTACCTGGAGGAGGCGGTCGGCAACCTGCCGGAGTCGATCCAGGTGCAGATCAGCGAGAACCTCAGCAAGCTGCAGTCCAACCTGGGAGGATACCTGGAGGCCCTGGCGCGGCGTCTGGGCTTTGTGACCTCGGTTCCGGGCTTCCTGATCAACGTCATCATCACCTTCGTTGCGACCTTCTTCATGGCCCGCGATCGCCGGGAGATCGGCCTCTTTCTGCTTTCGCTGTTTCCCGCCAAGTGGCGGGACCAGCTGCGCCAGGTGAAGATGGAGGTCTGGAACAACGCCATCGGGTGGGCCAAGGCGCAGGCCATGCTGATCACGATGACGGCCGTGGTCTCGACCATCGGCTTCGCCATCATCGGGGCCAATTACGTGGTGCTGGCCGGGCTGGCCGTCGGCCTGCTGGACGTGCTGCCCATCGTTGGCCCCGGCGCCCTGTACGTCCCGTGGATCCTCTATTCGGCCTTCACCGGCAGCTGGGGGTTCGCGGTGAAGCTGCTGATCGTGTACGCCTCGGTCAGCGCCCTCAGGCAGATGCTGGAGTCGAAGGTCGTCGGCGATCAGGTGGGGCTGCACCCGCTGGCCGTCCTTCTGGCGATCTACCTGGGCATCAAGTTCTTCGGCGCCCTCGGCGTGCTGTTCGGCCCCCTGATCACGATCCTGCTGAAGGCGATGATCACCTCCGGGCTCCTGCCCATCTTCACGGACGAAGGCCGCAAGCGCTGACACCATCACGAAGGAGTTCTGTCTTTAGATGAAGAGAGGGATCGCGATCCTTGGCTCCACCGGCTCCGTTGGCACCCAGGCGCTGGACGTGATCGATCACCTCCCTGACCGCTTTCGCGTGGTGGCCCTGGCTGCCGGCCGGCAGGTGGAGCGCCTTGCCCAGCAGGCCTGCCGGCATCGGCCGGCCCTTCTCTCTGTCGCGGACCGGGACGCGGCCGCCGCACTGCAGGGCATTCTCCGGGCGGAGGCAGGCGACTACCGGCCAGAGATCACCTGGGGCGAGGAGGGGCTGCTCCGGGCGGCCACGCACCCGGAGAGTCACCTGGTCCTGACCTCCGTGGTCGGGGCCATGGGGGTGGAGCCCACCCTCGCGGCCATCGAGGCCGGGAAGGATATCGCCCTCGCAAACAAGGAGACGCTCGTGGCCGCCGGCGAGCTGGTGATGACGGCTGCCCGGTCGCGCGGCGTAAACCTCATTCCGGTGGATTCGGAGCACTCGGCGATTTTCCAGTCCCTTTCCGGCGCGGACCCGGGGTGGGTGCGCCGGATCCTGCTCACCGCCTCCGGCGGGCCGTTCCGCGGGCGGAAGGACCTGTCGGGCGTGACGCGGGAGGAGGCCCTGCGCCACCCGCGCTGGGTGATGGGGGCCAAGATCACCATCGACAGCGCCACGCTGATGAACAAGGCCCTTGAGATGATCGAGGCGCACTGGCTCTTCGGGGTGCCCATGGAGAAGATCGAGGTGATCGTGCACCCCGAATCGATTCTGCACTCGGCGGTGGAGTTCTGCGACGGCAACGTGATCGCGCAGCTCGGCCCCACCGACATGCGCCTGCCCATTCAATATGCCCTCTGTTACCCCGAGCGCAGCCCGGGGTTCGTGGAGCCGCTGGACCTATTCGCGGTCGGGTCGCTGACGTTCGAGCGGCCCGACGAGGAGACCTTTCCTTCCTTGAGCTACGCGCGCAGGGCCGTTACAATGGGAGGGACGATGCCGGCCGTGTTGAACGCCGCCAACGAGGTGGCGGTCGAGCGGTTCCTGGCCGGCGAGATTCCCTTCACGGGGATCTTCCAGGTGGTCTCCGGGGTGATGGATCGCCACGACGTGGTTCAGCGGCCTGACCTGGCGGCGATCATCGCCGCAGACCGCTGGGCGCGGGCAGTGGCGCGCAAACAGGTGGTGAGGGCATGACCCTGATCGACTGGCTTTGGGCAATACCCGTCTTCGGGTTGATGATTTTCATGCACGAACTGGGTCACTTTGCGGTGGCCAAGTTCTTCGACATCCGCGTGCACGAGTTTGCGCTGGGTTTCGGCCCCCCGATCCTGGGGTTTGACCGGGGCGAGACCCGGTACAACCTGCGCGCGGTTCCCCTCGGGGGTTTCGTCCGCATGGCGGGTATGGATCCCACCGAACCGGAGGACCCCAGGGGGTTCAACAGCAAGCCGATCTACGCGCGGGCCCTGACGATCTTCGCCGGGCCGTTCATGAACTTTCTCCTGGCCTCCCTCCTGCTGTCGGCGTTTGTCTACGCGCAGGGGGTGCCGGTGACCGAACCGATCTTCGGCCAGGTGCTGGCCGACTGCGCCGGCCAGCCGTGCCCGGCGGCGGTGAGCGGCCTGCAGCCGGGCGACCGGGTGCTCACCATCGCCGGGAACCCGGTAGAGGGTTGGTCCGACATCCTGGCCCACGTCGGGAAGTCGGAAGGGGCACCGCTGGAGATCCGCTTTGAGCGGGGCGGCCAGGTGATGAGCACCGTGGTCACGCCGGTCTGGATGGACGACCGCTGGATGATCGGCGTCCAGCAGGCCACCCGACCGGGTTCGCTGTGGAAGGCCCTGGCGCAGGGGCCGTCGATCACGTACGACTACTCCAGGACCTGGGTCAAGTCGCTGCTGGAAGCCGTGTCGGGCCGCACGGAGGTGCAGCTCTCCGGCCCGGTGGGCATCACCCGCGAGATCGCGACGCAGGCCTCTGCAGGGCTGACGAACCTGCTGTGGCTGACCGCGTTCCTGTCGATCAACCTCGGCCTGTTCAACTTGCTGCCCATTCCGGCCCTGGATGGCTCGCACCTGCTCTTCATGGCCGTGGAGGCCGTGCGGGGCCGCAAGCTGGACCCGGAGCGGGTCAACATGGTGCACTTCTTCGGCTTCCTGCTGCTGATGGGGCTGATCCTGGTGGTGACGTACGGCGACCTGCGGGCCGTGATCCTGGGGCAGTAGGTCAATCTGCGGGCCGTGATCCTGGGGCAGTAGGTCAATCGGACCTGGAAAGGAAGCAAGTGCGGGAAATGGTGGAACGGCGAAAGACGAGGGCCGTACGGGTAGGGCGCGTGCAGATTGGCGGCGGCGCGCCCATCTCTGTGCAGTCCATGACCAAGTGCGATACGCGCAACGTGCCCGAGGTCCTGGCGCAGATCCGCGCGCTGGAGGAGGCGGGCTGTGACATCGTGCGGGTGGCGGCGCCGACGATGGAGGCCGCCGAGCGCTTCAAGGAGATCCGGGAGGGCTGCGTCATCCCGCTGGTGGCCGACGTGCACTTCGATTACCGGATCGCCCTGAAGGTGCTGGAGGCCGGCATCGACAAGCTGCGCATCAACCCCGGCAACATAGGCGCCCGGTGGAAGATCGAGGAGGTCGTCCGGGCCTGCAAGGACCGCGGGGTGCCGATTCGCATCGGCGTCAACGCGGGGTCGCTGGAGGACGAGTTCCTGGAGAAATACGGCTACCCCACGGCCGACGGCATGGTGGAGTCGGCCCTGAAGCACGTGGCCATTCTGGAGGAACTGGACTTCCAGGACATCGTGATCTCGATCAAGTCCTCCCGGGTGGACCAGATGATCGAGGCCTACCGGAAGCTGTCCGCGAAGGTGGACTACCCGCTGCACGTGGGTGTCACCGAGGCGGGCACGCCGTTTGCCGGCACGATCAAGTCGGCGGTGGGCATCGGCGCCATCTTGGCCGAGGGCATCGGCGACACCATCCGGGTCTCGCTCTCCACCGACTGCGTGGAAGAGGTGCGGGTGGGTTACGAGATCCTGAAGGCCCTGGGGCTGCGCACCCGGGGGATCAACATCATCTCCTGCCCCTCCTGCGGCCGGGTGCAGATCGACCTGGTGCGGGTGGCCAACGAGGTGGAGCGGCGGCTGCAGCACATCGATGTGCCGCTGAACGTGGCGGTGATGGGCTGCGTCGTCAACGGCCCCGGCGAGGCGGCCGAGGCCGACGTGGCGCTGTTCGGCGGCAAGGGCGTGGGCATGCTCTACGTCGGCGGCGAGCGGGTG
>JAMNXV010000221.1 GCA_023623185.1 Bacillota bacterium | reverse complement strand
ATTCTGACCATCGCCTGAGGTTCAGCCCGAGAGGAGAGAAGTGGATGTTCCTTGAGGTGACGCTGCGCCGGAACCCCCGGCTGATCGACGCAGCCCTGCGTCTTCATGCCGAGGGGCGCCTGCCGCCCAACACCTACGTACTGGATATGGATGCCATTCGGAAGAACGCCCGCACGCTGGCCGATTCGGCCCGGCGGGAGGGAATACAGCTCTACTTCATGTCAAAGCAGCTCAACCGGAACCCGCAGGTGATCGCGGCCGTCGCCGAGGCCGGGATTCCACGCGGTGTGGCGGTGGACGTCGACGATGCCCGGGCTTTCCGCGAGGCCGGCGTGGCGCTGGGCCACGTGGGCCACCTTGTCCAGATTCCCCGGGCTTACCTGCCGCAGGTGCTCTCCTGGCAGCCTGAGGTGATGACCGTCTTCAGCCTCGGCCAGGCCAGAGCGGTCAGCGAAGCCGCCCTGAAGCTCGGGGTCAGGCAGGGGCTGCTCCTGCGCGTGGCCGCCGGCTGCTTCCACCCTGGCCAGGAGGGAGGCATCGGCCTGGAGGAGCTGCCCGCTGTGGCGCGGGCGATCTGCGCGCTGCCGGGGGTCTGGGTGGCAGGGGTCACCGCGTTCCCCTGCCTGGCGGCCGAAAACGGGAAGCCCGCGCCCACCCCGAACCTCGCGGCGGTGACGCAGGCCGCCCGGCTTCTCCGGGAAGAGCTGGGGCTGGAGGTCGCACAGGTGAACGCCCCCTCCCTCACCTGCGCCGCCACGCTGCCCATCCTGCGCCAGGCGGGCGCGACCCACGGCGAGCCGGGCCACGCGATCACCGGCACCACGCCGCTCCACGCCGTCTCGGATCAGCCGGAGCTGCCGGCCATGCTCTACCTCACCGAGGTCTCGCACACCTACGGGGGGCGCGCCTACACCTACGGCGGGGGCAGCTATCCGCGGGGGCACATGCGGAACGCGCTGGTGGGCACCGCCCTGCGCCGCGCTCCCCTGCGCCGTCCCGCCGCTGAAAACATTGATTACTACCTGGCTCTCGACGATTCCCGGGCCCGGGAGGGAGAGCCGGTCATCGCCGCCTTTCGCACACAGGGCTTCACCGCCCGGGCCAACCTCGCGCTGGTGGAAGGCGTTCAGGACGGGGCCCCGCGGCTCGCCGGACTTTACGACCGGGCGAACCGGCCGCTGGACCTCTCTATCTAGCCGAAACGGGGTATGAGTATGACAAAGCGAGCCATTGTACTGGTGCTGGACGGCTTCGGGGTGGGGGCCATGGACGACGTCGCAGACGTGCAGCCCCGCGACGCGGGTGCGCATACCCTGGCCAGTCTTGTCCGGTCTCAGGGCGCCCTGGAGATCCCCAGCCTGATGCGGCTGGGGTTGGGCCACATCGCGCCGGAGGCGGGACTGGAGCCGGCGGGCCCGCCCCTGGCCGCGTGGGGCCGCTGCAACCTGGCCCACTGGGGCGCCGACACATTCGCCGGCCACAACGAGATTCAGGGCAACCGACCCCGCCGGCCGGTGATCTCCCTGTTCTCGGAGGTGGCCGGGCAGGTCCGCTCCCACTTGGAGGGCGCCGGCCACCGGGTGGAGGAAGCCATTCCGGGCGGCTCGGCCCTCCTGGTCGACGGGCAGATCCTGGTCGGGGACAACCTGGAGACCGATCCGGGCCGCATCTACAACGTGACCGGCGCCCTGGACGCCATCCCCTTCGAGCAGATCCTGCAGGTGGGCCGCCTGGTCCGCCAGGTGGTTCAGGTGAGCCGGGTCATCGCGCTGGGCGGGGTCGGGATTGGCGTGGAGGACATCCTGGCCCACACGCGCACCACCCCGGCAGGCCAGACCGGCGTCGTCACGCCGGCCCTGCACATCTACAACGAGCACTACCGGGTGAGGCACCTGGGCTACGGCATCGACCCCGCCGTCCAGGCCCCCTCCCTAGTGGCGTCCACCGGGCTGCCGGTGGCGATGATCGGCAAGATGGCCGACGTGGTCGAGTGCCCCGGCGCCCGCTGGCGGGACCCGGTGGTCGACACCGACGCCGTGATGGAGCAGGTGCTTGCCCAGCTGGCGGAGATGCCCGACGGCGGCTTCATCGCCGCGACGGTGCAGGAGACCGACCTCACGGGTCACGAGCAGGATCCCGCCCGGTACGCCGACGTGCTGGCCCGGGCCGACCGCGGCATCGCCCGCCTGCTGGACCGGCTGCGTCCCGGCGACCTGCTGATCATCCTCGCCGACCACGGCAACGACCCGCTGATCGGCCACTCCCTCCACACCCGGGAGCAGGTGCCTCTGCTGGCCGCGGGCCCCGGCGTGCGCCCCGTCCCCCTGGGGGTCAGGGCGACCATGGCCGACGTGGCCGCCACCGTGTGCGAACACCTGGGGGCGCCCGCGCCGGAGTTCGGCGCCAGTTTCCTCCCCCTTCTGATGGAGAACTGAGTCGCCTGCACGAAGAGCGCCGCCCCGCCAGTCCCGGGACTGACGGGGCGGCGTCGTGTGCAGATGCCGTGCGCAGGAATTGGCGGCGCCGCCGTATGCGGAAGCCGTGCGCAGGGGTCGGGGCCGCGTGTGCCACTGCGGCGGACAGGGAAGACTGAACGCCGAGGAGGCTGCCTATGGATCAACCTGAACGGCGGCGCGCCGTCATCCTGCTCTCGTTCCTTGTACCTTTACTGATCCTCCCGTTCAGCCGCTCCGCCGGTGCACACCACACCGACCCCTTCGCCTACTGCGCGGCCGTGGGCACGGTCGACGCACCCGACGGGCGCTGGGCGGGGCCGCCTGTGCCCGTCGCGGTGATCGAAGGGCTCATCCGGGCCGCGGGTCTACCGGAAAATGCGTCCCGCAGGCAGCTCCGCCGCTCCACCTTCTGGCGCTGCATGGACGGGAAGGTCTACGCGTGCTTCGTCGGTGCCAACCTGCCGTGCCAGTCGAAGGCCGACACCCGCCGGATCCCGACGCCGGCCATGTGGGACTTCTGCGCACAGAACCCCGACGCGGTGATCATTCCGGCGTACGTGACCGGCCGGGAGACGGTCTACGAGTGGTACTGCAGCGGCACGATGCCGACGGTGCGGCGGCAGGTCGCCGAACCCGATGCACGGGGCTTCCTGAAGAACATCTGGTACCGAATCGGCCCGGAATGAGAAGCAGCCCTGCGGGACGCGCCGCAGGGCTCACATCTGTCTTGAGAACCTACGCTCCTGTCTGTTTCCGTGCGATTTCCTTCCGCACCACGGGCGCCACCTTCGTGCCGAACAGCTCGATCGCCCGCATGACCCTGTCGTGCGGCAGGCTGCCGACGGTGAGCTGGAGCAAGAAACGCTGATGGCCAAAAATCTCGTACTGGTACAGGATCTTCTCCGCCACCTCCTGCGGGCTGCCGACGAAATCGGCCCCCCGGAGGCTGCGCGCCGCCTCGAACTGCGACCGCGTCATCGGCGGCCAGCCCCGCTCCCGCCCCAGTTGGTCCATTACGGCCTTGAAGGCGGGGAAGGCAAGGTCGGCCGCGTCCTGCGACCGGTCGGCGATGAAGCCGTGCGAGTTGATGCTGAGCGCGGGCGGCTCGTGGCCGTTCATCACCGCCGACTTGCGGTGCAGCTCCGCCAGGGGCTTGAAGCGCTCCGGCAGCCCGCCGATGATCGCCAGGGCCATGGGCAGGCCCAGCGCCCCGGCCCGGGCGGCGGAATACTGGGTGCCCCCCACGGCCACCCAGATGGGGATCCTCTCCTGCACCGGACGGGGGTAGACTCCCTGGCCGGTGAGCGCCGGCCGGAACCGCCCCTCCCAGGTGATGTGCTCCGACTCCTGCAGCCTGAGCAGCAGGTCCAGCTTCTCGGCGAAGAGCGCGTCGTAGTCGCTGAGGTCGCAGCCGAAAAGCGGGAACGACTCGATGAACGAGCCCCGCCCCACCATGATCTCGGCCCGCCCGCCCGAAATCAGGTCCAGCGTCGCATACTGCTGAAAGACCCGCACTGGGTCGTCGGAGCTGAGCACGGTGACCGCGCTGGTCAGCCGGATGCGCTTCGTGCGGGCCGCCGCGGCCGCCAGGATCACCGCGGGGGCCGAGGCGACGTACTCGGGCCGGTGGTGCTCGCCGATGCCGAAGACGTCCAGCCCGACCTGGTCGGCCAGCTCGATCTCCTCCAGCAGGTTGCGCATCCGCTCTTCCGGGCTGATGCGGGCGCCGGTTGCCGGATCCGGTGTGGCCTCTACAAACGTGTAAATTCCCAGTTCCAAGCCCTCATCCCCTGTCTGCTTCTCTGCGCTTCAGCGTATGTGCCCTTCCGCTGCCCTGAACACCCCGGCTGCCGTCGCGCTCCGGTCTCAGGAAGAAACCGGCAGGTGCTTCGTCACGAAATCCTCCACCTGCTGCACGGTCTTGGCGTCGCGGCTGTACAGCCGGTCGGTCAGCTCGCCACCCCGGAAGACCAGCAGCGACGGGATGCCCCGCACGTCGAACCGCTCGGCCAGACCCGGGCTCTCCTCGGTGTCGACCACCGCAAACGCCATCTCCGGGAACCGCTCCGGGAAGGCTGCGTAGGCATCCTTGATCCGCCGGCAGTCGGGACACCAGTCGGCGGTGAAGTTCACGATCAGGTGCGGGTGCTCGCGCACGGCCGCGTCAAACGATTCCGCGGTCAGTCGCCGCATATGCATGCCCTCCTCCTCCCCCCGCCGGCCGTGCGGCCGGCTGGTGGACTAGTCTCCTGCTCTAAAGACGCCCGCATACCCCGTTCCGGTATGGCCAGGCCAGTGCAGGAAACGGATGGGGTGAGGCGAAGGAAATGGACTGGTGATGATGTTGACGACGCTGCTGGAGATATCCGATCTGCACCACCCGGAGGGCCTGCACGGCCTCAGCCTGACCGTATCTGCCGGAGAGGTGCTGGCCCTGGTGGGCAGTCACGGCAACGGCAAGGACCCGCTGCTGAAGCTCCTCGCAGGGTGGGGCTCGCCATCGCGCGGGCAGATCCGCATCTGCGGAGGCCGGCCCGGCACCCCAGAGGCCCGGGCGCACGTCGGCTTTGCGGGGCCAGCCTGGGGCATCGCTCCGGCACACACGGTGGGCGAGACATTGTCGCTCTTCGCCGGCCTCTGGTCGCTGCCCCGCGGGCGCGCAGCCGAGGCGGCCGCGCTGCTGGAACTGACGGCGCTCTCCGACCGGCTGGCCGCGGACCTTTCGCCGGGCGAGAAGGCGCGCCTGCGCATCGCCCGCGCCCTCCTGCACGATCCCCTTCTTCTGGTCCTCGACGAACCCCTGGCCGACAGCGACCTGGAAAGCGCCGACATCATCGAGGCGGCCCTCAGCGCCCTGGCGGATGCGGGCAAGGGCATCCTCCTCACCACGTTCGGCTACCCCCGCGCCCTGCGCCTGGCGACGCGCACCTGCTATCTGGAGCGCGGGCGACTGGTGGAGGCGGACGACGGTCACACAAGCGGCGGCGCGGCCCCACCAGGTGCGGTCCCCGCGGGTTCGGCCGGCGGCAGTGAGGCGCACACAGGCACGCGCTCCGTCGGCCTGGGCGGCAATACCCCGGTCGCCGGGCCGGTCCGGCCCCGGGTGGATCAGATCGCCGCCCGCCGCGATGAGCGCGTGATGCTGTTTTCGCCGGCGGAGATTCTGTACGCCTTTGCCCAGGACAAGAGCGTCTACCTGCACACCAGCGAGGGGGACTGGACCGCCTCCTTCACCCTGGCCCAGCTGGAGGCGCGCCTCAGTGGCCACGGGTTCTTCCGCGCGCACCGCGGCTACCTCGTGAACCTGGCCCACGTGAAGGAGATCGTCCCGTGGACCCGCAGCAGTTTCTCCCTGCGCATGAAGGACGGCAGCGAGGTCCCGCTCAGCAAGCATCGCGTGGCGGAACTGAAAGAGCTTCTGGGCTGGTGACGGCACCCGTCATCCGCGCATGGGCACCACTCGTCGCCTCCACAGCACCAGTCGTCCTGAGTCTGCACCCGTCGTCGCCCAAATGCTGCTGCGCCTCCGGCTCCCTGCGAGAATGGGGCCAGAGGTGAGATGCGTGATTCAGTTGATCAACGTGACGAAACGTTACGGCACGGTGACGGCCCTGACCGATCTGAATCTGAAGATTCACGAAGGCGAGACCTTCGGGCTGCTCGGCCCCAACGGCGCCGGAAAGACGACGACCCTCCGGCTGGTGGCCGGGCTGGCCCGGCCCACTGAGGGGCAGGTGCGTGTGGCCGGGCTCGACCCATGGGAGCGCGGCGATGCGGTCCGCCGGCAGATGGGCGTCGTCCTGGACGGCGGCCTCCTCTACAACGACCTCACGGTGTGGGAGAATCTGCTGCTCTTCGCCGGGCTCTTCGGCGTCTCCGAGCGGGCTGCCCACGACGCCCTGGTGCAGATGGGCGCTTCCGATCTGAAAAACCGCCTGGCCGGCAAGCTCTCCAAGGGCCAGCGGCAGCGGGTGGCCCTGGCCCGGGCCATCCTGCACGGTCCCCGGCTCCTCTACCTGGACGAGCCCACCTCGGGCCTTGACCCGCTGGCGACCGACGAGCTGCACCGGCTGATCCGCAACCTGCGCAGCCAGGGGGTCACCATTCTTCTGAGCAGCCACGACATGGCCGAGGTCGAGGCCCTCTGCGACCGGGTCTGCATCCTGCAGCGGGGCCGCATGGTCGCCTGCGGAGCGCCGGCCGCCCTGAAGGCGGAGCACGGTCCTTCTCTAACCGACGCCTTTATCCAGCTGACGGGGAGGGCTCAGTGATGCGGTTTTTCAGCCTGGTGCGCGGGGAGCTGTGGGCGCTGAAGCGCAACCGGCGGATCCTGATGTTCGTGGTCATGATGCTGGGCATGGCGGCCATTTACGCCCTGGACGCCCAGGACTCGGCCACCTTCCTGCCCGTGGTCCTGATCGTCTCCATCTACGCCGGTGTCTGGCAGATGACGGTCAATTCCCTGGTAGAGGAGAAGGAGCGCCGGACGCTGGAGGCCCTGCTGGTCACCCCGGCCCGGCCGCTGGAGATCATCGGTGCGAAGGCCTTCACGGGCATCGCGTTCGCCGTCCTCCTGTGCGCGTTGCTTCTGCTCGTCTTCCGGCAGCCGCCAGAGGCGCCGCTGGTGCTCCTGCTCGGGGTGGGGCTCGCGATCGGCTTCGCCACGGCGTCCGGCGCCCTGATCGGGATCGTGGCCCGCGACCTGAGGACCTCCTCGCTCTACCGCACGCCGGTCCTGGCCCTGCTGGTCGGCGGAACCGTCATCCCCTGGCAGGAGTCCGGCTGGGCCATCGCCGAGGTCATGCGCTGGCTCCCCACCCGGCCGGTGCAGGAGCTGATCTGGGGTGGGTGGACGGGCGCGCCGGTGCCTCTGGCGCAGTACACCGCGGTCATGCTGGCCTATACGGCGCTGCTGCTGGCGGTCGGCGCGCGGATTCTGCGGCAGCAGGCCACCAGCGGGTGAGGATGCTTCTTAGAAAGGATGATGACCTGTGCTGCACGTCGTCTACGATCCCCACGACCCCACGGCCTGGTACCCCAACTTCCTCGCCGGGCTCCGCCGGGGGCTGGATGAAGCGGGGGTGCCCTACGAGTACCTGACCCGCATGCCCGAGCGGCCCCGGGGCCCGGTATTCTTCACCCGCTACACCGTGCAGAAGCAGCTCCTGGAGGCGGCGGAGCCGCCGGAGCACGTCATCATCCACGAACACGACATCTGGAACCCCTTCACCAACGCTTACGATCCGGCTGACCTCTGGATCTACAGCCACCCCTCGCTGGCGGCAATCCTCGTCACCAACCCCTCCATGGTGCCCTGGGGCGAGCGCTACCTGCCCGCGGGCTCCCGTGCGCAGGTCGTGGCCGCCGGCTTCCCCTACGACCACACGCTGATCAACCGGGTCATCGCCGAGGTGAAGCCCGGCCCCGACCGGGAACGGCTGGTGGTCTTCCCCGGCCGGCTCAACGAGTTCTACCAGCCCTACCTGTCGGTGCGGATGGCATTCGAGCTGATGGACCGGGGCTACCGGGTCTTCATCGCCTCGCCCATCGACCCGCTCTCGTACTACCCCGTCCAGCTGTGGCGGCAGATGGGCATCGAGGTGGGCCGCCTGCCCCACGAGGAGTACTACCGGCTCCTGGCCCGGGCCCAGGCCGCCATCTCCACCACCACCGGCGGCAGCCTCACGCTGGCCCTCTACGAGGCGCACCTGCTGGGAGCCACCCCCATCGCCCCGGCGGGCCGCCCCGACCTGCCGCCCTGGACGGAGGTCTACCACCCCCGCTACGACGCCCTGAACCCCCGCCAGGCCATCGAGATGGTGGAGAAGCGCGTGCCGGTCGCGGTGGAGCGCCGCTGGTTTGACATCCGCCACTACGTGGAGCACCTGCTGGCGGTGGCCGGCCCCTGGCTCTGACGCTACCGCCGCCGCAAATACGGAACGGGGCTCTCCCCAAAGCATCTCTGCTGGGGCAGCCCCGTTTCTGCGGAAATGCGTCGGGCTGTCCCGTAGTCACTCACGGTGACTGCGGAACA